>NZ_CP032482.1:950989-1267986 GCF_003600645.1 Yersinia rochesterensis | reverse complement strand
ATAACTGATTCGCGCCGCTTCCATATTCGGCATAATCAGCACGTTAGCCGCCCCTTTCAGTGGGCTGTCCGGCATCAGGTTATGGCGGATACTTTCCACCAGCGCCGCATCACCGTGCATTTCACCGTCGATCTCCAGTTCAGGTGCCATCTGATTCACCAATTCCAGAGTACGGCGCATTTTACGGGCCGCAGGGCAATTCGAGGTACCAAAACTTGAATGAGACAACAACGCCACTTTTGGCTCAATACCAAAACGGCGCACCGTTTCAGCCGCCATCAAGGTAATCTCGGCTAGCTGCTCTGGCGTCGGGTCATCATTGACGTAAGTGTCGGCGATAAACGTGTTACCGGTGGGCAACAGCAGCGCATTCATTGCGCCCGCCACATGCGCGCCCTTGCGGAAACCGAAGACTTTCTCAACCACATCATAATGCTCATGATAAGTGCCAATAGTGCCGCAAATCATCGCATCGGCTTCGCCCCGATGAACCATGATGGAGCCAATCAGTGTTGGGTTGCCAATCACGGCGCGCCGCGCTTGTTCCTGTGAAACGCCTCGGCGCTTCATGATTTGATAGTATTCATGCCAATAATCTTTAAAACGCGGGTCAGATTCATTATTAACCACTTCGAAGTCTTTCCCGGCAGTAATTTGCAGGCCCAATTTCTTCAGTCGAGTCTCAATCACACTCGGGCGACCAATCAAGATTGGATACGCCAACCCTTGAGAAATCAGCTCTTGAGTAGCATGTAATACGCGCTCTTCTTCACCTTCAGCCAACACCACCCGCTTCATCTCTTTTTTCGCCTGCGAGAAAATCGGCTTCATAAACAGGTTGGTTTTATAGACAAATTCCGACAGTTTCTCGACGTAAGCACTAAAATCTGTGATTGGGCGCGTGGCCACACCGGACTCCATCGCCGCTTTCGCCACCGCCGGTGCAATTTTCACAATCAAACGCGGGTCGAATGGTTTAGGAATGATGTATTCAGGGCCAAAGGAAAGGTCTTGTTCACCATAAGCGGATGCCACCACATCACTCTGCTCAGCCAGTGCCAGATCGGCAATAGCATGCACACAAGCCAGTTTCATTTCTTCGTTAATGGTGGTCGCGCCTACATCCAATGCACCACGGAAGATAAACGGGAAGCAGAGTACGTTGTTGACCTGATTAGGATAATCCGAGCGGCCAGTGCAGATAATCGCATCTGGGCGCACCGCTTTGGCTAATGGCGGTAAAATTTCAGGTTCCGGGTTCGCCAACGCCAGAATCAGCGGGCTAGGTGCCATGGTTTTGACCATGTCTTGCGTAAGCACACCGGGGCCGGAGCAGCCGAGGAAGATATCCGCACCCGGCATAGCATCGCCCAGTGTGCGCTGACCATTATCTTCAATTGCGTAAGCCGCTTTAGTTTCCGCCATATTGGCTTCACGGCCTTTATAAATCACGCCCTTGGAATCACATGCAGTGATATTGTGTGGCTTTAATCCCAGTGCGACTAGCAAGTTCAAGCAGGCAATGGATGCCGCCCCAGCCCCAGAGACCACCAATTTCACATCACTAATATCTTTCTTCACCACCCGCAAGCCGTTGAGCACCGCGGCGGTACAGATAATCGCCGTGCCGTGTTGGTCATCATGGAACACCGGGATTTTCATGCGCTCGCGCAGTTTCTTCTCAATATAAAAACATTCCGGTGCTTTGATATCTTCCAGATTGATACCGCCGAAAGTGGGTTCCAGCGAAGCAATAATGTCGATCAGTTTGTCAGGATCGAGTTCATCTATCTCAATATCAAACACATCAATACCGGAGAATTTCTTGAACAGAACCCCTTTCCCCTCCATGACCGGCTTACCCGCTAATGCGCCAATGTTGCCCAGCCCCAGTACCGCAGTACCGTTCGAAATAACCGCGACCAAGTTCCCGCGCGCAGTATATTTATAGGCGGCCAGTGGATCGGCAGCAATTTCCAGACAGGGTGCAGCAACACCAGGAGAATAAGCTAGCGCCAAATCCCGTTGGGTCGCTAGCGGTTTGGTTGGCGACACCTGAATTTTCCCTGGAGTAGGATATTGGTGAAAATCAAGCGCACTCTGTTTCAATTGTTCGTCCATTGTAGGTTCCCTTTGCTTTTATGCTTTGAGGTGGTATGACCAATAACAGAACCAGTATAGTGAGTGAATTATCACAATCTATGAAGCAGGCCATACTCTGCATAACATTTTTGCATCAACAGAAGAATTTACTTATCAATCAGGGGGAGTTATCAACAATGGGAGAATTAAGTGCCGCGAAATCACGGCAACAACATAGCGCTGTAATCCACATAAGAAGATTATTAATTTAATAAGCCGTGAATTTGCGCATACTGCAACAGCATAATGGTTTTACCATCTTTAATTCGGCCATCTGCCATCATGGCAATGGCTTCAGTGAACGGCAACTCCACCACTTCAATAACTTCGTCCTCCACACCGACATCATCGGTGACTTTCTGATCCGGATGATATTCAGCGGCAAAGAAATGGACAATTTCAGTCACTCCGCCCGGTGACATATAAGCCTCAAACAGTTTTTGTACTTTATCGACCTGATAACCAGTCTCTTCAACCGCTTCACGGCGAATACATTCTTCCGGTGAATCGTTATCCAGCAAGCCGGCACAGGTTTCCAGCAACATACCGTCGGAATTACCGTTTACATAGGTTGGCATGCGAAATTGGTTAGTCAGCACCACAGTGCCATTGGGGCGGTTATATAACAGAATAGTCGCGCCATTCCCCCGGTCATACACTTCACGAGTTTGTTGTACCGGGGTTCCATTATCGGTTATTAAATCAAAGGTATATTTATGTAGTTTGAACCAGTTTTTTGATAACAGTTCTTTTTGGATATTCTCAATTTTGACTGACATAGCACCTTCTTTAGCGGGCTAACAATAATTAGCGTAATCTTTCACTGGCAAGTTTATAAACCTCGCTACGTTCTCTTTTTCCTACTGCAACCACAGCAACTATCAAAATATCATCAATAACTTCATACACTAGTCGGAAACCTGAGGACCGTAATTTAATTTTGTAACAGTCTTTCATCCCACGTAGTTTAGCACTCTCAATATGTGGATTATCGCTGCACTTTTTTAATTTTTTGGCGAACTGCTGTTGTATCGTCTTATCCAGTTTGTGCCATTCCTTTAGCGCCTCTTCTCTGAACTTAACGGTATAGATCATAAATAGCTTTCCAAATCAATATCATGAAGTGGTTGGTTACGACGTTCGTTAACCAACTTAGCCAATTCATTATCGTCAAGCGCTTCCATTATTTGTTCATAAAGTTCAGCAGGCACACAATAAAACGCAGGTTGATTACGGTTCAGGATAGCAACAGGGAAACCAGCTCCGGCATTCACTGTCGCCATGGGATTTTTCTTCAGTTCACTCACACTCGCGCTAGTATCTGACAAAATTACACTTGGCATAAGCACCCCCAAAAGACCAGTTAACAGGTCTTATTATGCAAAAGGATACCTAATATAGCAATAAAAAATGCTCTGTCGACACGCAGTCCACAGAGCATTTGATTCGGGTTAACGAGCGCAGCCAACCCGGTTTCAAGTTCGCAGGGGATTAGAAACCGGTCGGCACATCCTTCATATCCGGCAACTTATGGGCAATACCTTTATGGCAATCGATACAGGTTTTACCTGCTTCAATGGCTTTACTGTGCATTTTCGCCGCCACCGTTTTCTGTGCCGTGAAGTCCATATTGTCGAAATTATGGCAGTTGCGGCATTCTTGCGAACCATTGGCTTTCATTCGCGCCCACTCATTTTCAGCCATGGTCAGGCGATGAGCCTCAAACTTCTGCTGCGTGTCAATCAAACCAAAAGTTTTGGCATACAATTCCTTGCTGGCCTTGATTTTACGCACCATTTTCGGCCCCCACTCATGGGGAACATGGCAATCCGGACAGGTCGCCTTCACACCACTGCGGTTGCTGTAGTGGATGGTTCCCATGTATTCCTGATAAACGTTGTCTTTCATTTCATGGCAGCTAATACAGAATTTCTCAGTATTCGCCATTTCCATGCCGGTATTAAAACCGCCCCAGAAAATGATGCCACTAACAAAGCCAATCAGCAGTAACGTCCCGAGTGCCAGCCGGCTAGGCCTGCGCCACCAATGCCATAATCGTTTGATAATACCGGGCTTTTTAGTCTCATTCATTGTTTATTCTCACAATAACCATCTTACTTATTGACCAAAACCAGGTGCTGGCTGGAAGCTATTACCGACAATTGGTGCTGCATCAGTTTGCGGCACATGGCATTGCAAGCAGAAGTAGCGACGCGGCGAAACTTCACTCGATACCTTGCCATCGCGGTCAATAAAGTGGGTTGGGCTCACACGCGGCGCGCCCGTAGCCCGGTAATGTTCAACACCGTGGCATTGTAGACAGCGGTTGGTGTTTTTGCTGACCTGATAACCATCCACACTGTGTGGCACCATCGGCGGTTGGTTAACATAGTTCAGTGCCATCCGCTGTTGCTGTTTGGGCATTTTCACCGTCCCCTCCGCCGTGCCGGAGACCTCGGGCGATTGGCTTAAATCCATCTCGACATTGCTGGCAGCATTAACAACACCGGCCACTACCAACACCGCCAGTAGTGATATCACAGAGATTACCCGGCGGCTGAATGCATGAAACATCGTGTTATTCATTATTTTCTCCTGAAAGACCGCGTCTTTTGCACAATCACGCAACAACCCGCGCCAATTTCACTGCGCATTTCTTGAAGTCAGTTTCTTTGGATAAGGGATCAGTGGCATCCAGCGTCAGGTTATTCACCAGCTGCGCGGCATCAAAGAACGGCATATACACCAGCCCTTGTGGCGGGCGGTTACGGCCACGAGTTTCGACCAGCGAAATCACTTCGCCACGGCGTGAAATCACTTTCACTTTGTCACCGCGCCGTAAATCACGGGCTTTAGCATCCAATGGGTGAATGAATAGCACGGCTTCTGGGAAAGCACGATGTAACTCCGGCACACGGCGGGTCATGGAACCGGTGTGCCAATGCTCCAGCACGCGGCCAGTGGAGAGCCACAGGTCATATTCCTGATCCGGGCTTTCGGCGGCGGGTTCATAAGGCAGCGCGAATATCACCGCTTTACCATCCGGTTTGCCATAAAAACGGACATCCTCGCCTTTCGGTACAAAGGGGTCAAAACCTTCGCGATAACGCCAGAGAGTTTCTTTACCATTTACCACTGGCCAGCGCAGACCGCGCTCTTGGTGGTAGCGGTCGAACGGCGCTAAATCATGACCATGGCCACGGCCAAATTCGGCATACTCTTCAAACAACCCTTTTTGCAGGTAGAAACCGAAGTCGCGCGCTTCATCATTTAATTGGTCAGCAGGAATCTCACTCAACGGATATTTATTCACCACATTGTTGGCAAACAGCACGTCATACAGTGTCTTACCGCGATATTCCGGTTTTTTGTCAATAAGCTCGGCTGGCCACACTTCTTCAACTTTGAAGCGTTTGGCAAACTCAACCATCTGCCATAAATCAGATTTTGCCTCACCCGGTGCCGGCACTTGTTGCCGCCAGAATTGGGTACGGCGCTCGGCATTACCGTAAGCGCCCTCTTTCTCGACCCACATGGCGGTCGGCAAGATAAGGTCCGCGGCCAGTGCACTGATGGTGGGATAAGGGTCTGAAACCACAATAAAGTTACGCGGATCGCGCCAACCCGGCATGCGGTCTTCATTGATATTTGGCCCGGCCTGCATGTTGTTATTGCACATCACCCAGTAGGCGTTGAGAGTGCCATCTTTCAGCGCGCGGTCTTGTGCCACTGCATGTAAACCGACTTTTTCTGGAATAGTGCCCGGCGGTAGCTGCCATTTGGTTTCGGCAATTTGGCGATGTTTTTCATTGGTGACCACCATGTCGGCGGGCAGGCGGTGGGAGAAAGTCCCCACTTCACGGGCTGTACCGCAAGCAGAAGGCTGGCCGGTCAGAGAGAAAGGCCCAGAACCCGGTTTAGAAATTTTGCCGGTTAACAGGTGCAGGTTGTAGCACATGTTATTGGCCCACACACCACGGGTATGCTGGTTAAAGCCCATGGTCCAGTAGGACACCAGCTTCACTTTAGGGTCTGCATATAGCTGCGCCAGTGACTCCAATTGGTCTTCCGGCACGCCGCTCATTTTGGCGGTTTTTTCCAGTGTGTACTCTGCCACAAAAGCTTTAAAATCATCAAAGCTCATTGGCTCAGAGGCATCGCTACCGGGATTTTTAGCCGCTTTTTCCAGTGGATGTGTTGGCCGTAAACCATAACCGATGTCCGTCGCACCCCGGCGGAAATTCACATGGCGGTCAAGGAAGCCCTGATCAACTGCATTATTTTGAATAATGTAATTGGCGATATAATTCATAATCGCCAAATCGGTCTGCGGGGTAAAGACCATCGGGTTATCGGCCAGTTCAAAGCTGCGATGCTCAAAAGTAGACAGTACAGCGATTCTGACATTGTCATCAGTCAGGCGACGGCTGGTCATACGCGACCATAAGATAGGGTGCATCTCCGCCATATTGGAGCCCCAGAGCACAAAGGCATCTGCTTCTTCAATATCATCAAAGCACCCCATCGGCTCATCCATACCAAAGGTGCGCATAAAGCCCACCACGGAAGAAGCCATACAGTGGCGTGCATTGGGATCAAGGTTGTTGGAGCGGAAACCGGCTTTCAGTAATTTGGATGCTGCGTACCCTTCCCACACCGTCCACTGGCCGGAGCCGAACATGCCTACCGCCGTCGGGCCTTTTTCTTTCAGCGCATTTTTAAATTTCAGTTCCATGATATCAAAGGCTTTTTCCCAGCTTACTGGGGTGAAATCGCCCTCTTTATCATATTGACCGTCTTTCATGCGCAACAGCGGCTGAGTCAGGCGGTCTTTGCCGTACATGATTTTAGGCAGGAAATAGCCTTTTATGCAGTTCAACCCACGGTTGACCGGTGAATCCGGGTCACCTTGAGATGCCACGATTCGGCCATTTTGCGTGCCGACCAAAACACCGCAGCCAGTACCACAGAATCGGCAAGGCGCTTTATCCCATTTTATTGCATTTGTTGTCTCGCCCACAGCAGCCTTGGCGACAGTGGGTATGGTCAATCCGGCAGCGCACGCCGCCGCAACTGCGGCATTGGCCTTCATAAAATCCCGGCGACTGAGTTTCATGGCATTTCCTCACCTTGCTGATCCTGCTGGTGATAAACCAGCGATACAGCCAACACACCATCCAGATTGCGTGCTGACTCAATATAATTCAGGAGCACGTCTGAGCGCGCTGCCTGCATAACCACCACCAATTTACCCAGAGCGGTATCACTGGTGGGTATTTCTGTTCCCGGAATCGCCAATAGGCTGTCGATTAGCGGCGCTATTCGCGCAGGTTTGGCTTGTATTACCAATCCACAGACATGCCATTCTTTATCGTCCATCTTCACTCCGGGTGAGGGTTACTGCCTGGACTGGGCAACTGGGTACACAGGCACCACAGCCGGTACAAGCAGGAAGGTCTAATTCGGGTTGAGCAATACCATTTAGCCGTGGGCGGAATTTAATCGCCCGCGTTTCACAACTGTCCTGACAACTGCGACATTCAATATTGTGAAAAGGTAAACAGCAGTCTGATATGTTGATTTTTAGCGACCAGGCGGGCAGTGCGGTCGCGGTGAAAACATCCGCTTCACAGGCCTGTACACAGGCTTGACAGAAATTGCACTCGGCACGCTGAAAATCTATTTCGGGGAACCCACCACTACCAGCAATCAACACGCCAGTTTCACAAGTGGCAACACAGTCATGGCAACGCGTACAGCCAGCAATAAAATCGCTTTCGATGACTGACCACGGTGGCCGAATCACTGAGGGCTGCTGCTTACCGGCTTGCCAAAAGCCAGTCAACAATTTACGCCGTGATAAATCAGTCATGCTGATATCCTTAACATCTACTGGCGCGCGTGCGTATACGTGAGCTAAGTGTTCATTTAAAGCTTGGTGAGTTACACCAATATAATGATAATAATTCTTATTTGTATTAAAGAAGATTCCCCAGTGTTGAGGTATTAGATACAGAATAATGAGTAATAAAATAATTACTCTTTAGAGTTAATCGTCGGTAGATATTGAGCAAGATCAATTAATTTAGTGGTTATTTGCGTGGTTTCTCACTGTTAAATCTATTTGCGTTATTACATTTTTTATATAACGATTCATTTGATGAGAATCGCTATCAAAAAGAAATGCAATTTAGTCATTATTCTTCAGATAAATTGCCGCTGTTAAATGAATTTGGCCGGCGTTTTAAGGTACACTCAAAGCGTGGTTAAACTAACTATGATGGATAACATGGTCGGCCAAATTAACGACCCCAAATAATCCACGATCAACAGCCAATCATTTAATGTTATTGGTTACAGGGACCTTACTTATCATGACCCAAAATCACACCATTATGATCGTTGATGATCATCCTCTCATGCGCCGTGGGATAAAACAGTTACTTGAACTGGATAGCAATTTTAATGTGATTGCTGAAGCCAACTGCGGCAGCGATGCTATTACCAAAGCGGCCGCGTGTCAGCCGGATGTCATTCTGCTTGATCTGAACATGAAAGGAATGTCTGGGCTGGATACCTTGAAAGCATTACGCAATGAAGGCATAGATGCGCGAATTATTGTTTTGACTGTCTCTGATGCGCGCAGTGATGTGTATGCAATGATAGATGCTGGTGCAGATGGCTACCTGCTCAAAGACAGCGAACCTGAAATATTGCTAGAAAATATCCGCCTTGCTGCAAAGGGTGAGAAAGTATTCAGTGATGAGGTCACACAATATTTATCTTCCCGACACGAACAGGTTAATCCATTCTCTGAATTAACCGAGCGGGAATTAGATGTTTTGCAAGAGGTCGCACGCGGAATGTCCAATAAACAGGTCGCGTTTGAGTTACACATTTCTGAAGAGACGGTAAAAGTGCATATTCGTAATTTATTACGGAAACTGAATGTTCGCTCGCGTGTTGCGGCAACCATCCTATTTTTAGAAAATAAAAAATACTAATAACTACCCTATTATCTATACCCTAAGTAATTCGAGTTGCAGGAAGGCGGAAAGAGAGAAAATCCCGATGAGCTTACTGTAGTAAGTGATACGGGTTATTGAACGTCGCCAACGCACATGCAGCTTGAAGTATGACGGGTATAATAGCAGCCAAGCTATTAGGTTATTCAATGGCTGCTAAAATAAAAACATGGTTATCGTCTATCCATTTTTTATTCAGTGGCCCCCAGCTATCTAACCGGTAATATCCAGCATTATTGCGCACCCCATCCTGCACAAATGTCATTGTAATGCCCAATCCTGGCAGCGCTTTCAAGACATCCTGCAATGTGCGCCGCGGCCACCCCGTCAATTCCATTAAGCGCGGCACATTCAATGACTCCCCTCGGCTGATAAGCCAGCAAAGGTAGAGACGACGAGCAAATACCGGATTAAGTTCCATAATACCTTCCTAGGTTGGATAGCTACTCAATAGTCTACTTGATAGCCGAAAAAACGCCTGTTTATCATTCTTATCACCATCAAGATGAATTAACTCAAATTTTAACGATGTTATTTACAGCTTCTCCTTATTTTCTTCACGTTTTATGCCGGATTCCCGCGTAAAGTGCACGGTAGATTCTGCTGCATTTAACTTGAGAGGCTGGCACTGCATGGCAAATTTTTTCATCGACCGCCCAATCTTTGCTTGGGTATTGGCGATAATTTTGTGTCTTACTGGCGCATTGGCAATCTCCACCCTCCCGGTTGAGCAATATCCCAACCTTGCACCGCCAAATGTGCGCATTAGTGCCTCCTATCCCGGAGCTTCGGCGCAAACACTGGAAAATACTGTCACGCAGGTCATAGAACAAAGTATGACCGGGCTGGATAACTTGCTGTATATGTCGTCACAAAGCAGCAGCGCAGGTACGGCCACCGTCACGTTGACTTTCCAGGCGGGCACTAACCCCAATGAAGCTATGCAGCAAGTGCAAAACCAGCTGCAATCGGCGACCAAAAAACTGCCGCAGGATGTCCAGCAGCAAGGTATTTCAGTCTCCAAATCCGGTGATAGCACCTTGATGATGCTGGCCTTTGTGTCCACCGATGACAGCATGGATAAACAAGATATTGCCGACTATGTCGCCAGTAATCTGCAAGATCCACTGAGCCGAATCGAAGGGGTTGGCAGTATCAATGCTTTTGGCTCGCAATATGCAATGCGGATTTGGCTCGACCCCAATAAGCTCAATAATTATCAACTGACGACACAAGATATTGTCACCGCCATCCAATCACAAAATAGCCAAATTGCGGTGGGCCAGCTTGGGGGGACGCCCGCGGTAGACAGCCAATCTTTGAATGCCACGATTAATGCACAATCCCAATTGCAAACACCCGAGCAATTCAGAGCTATCACGCTGCGAGTCAATCAGGACGGTTCGTTGGTCACCTTGGGTGATGTCGCAAAAGTCGAATTGGGTGCAGAGAATTACAATTACCTTAGCCGCTACAATGGCCAGGCCGCATCGGGGATGAGTATTCAGTTGGCTTCCGGTGCCAACGAATTGCAAACCGATGCTCTGGTGAAAGCGCGTATTGCCGAACTGACGCCTTTCTTCCCCCATGGCCTTGAGGCAAAAGTCGCTTACGAAACCACCCCCTTTGTGAAAGCTTCCATTAAGGATGTGGTGAAAACATTGCTGGAAGCCATTTTGCTGGTTTTCCTGGTGATGTATTTGTTCTTACAAAACTTCCGCGCCACACTCATTCCGACTATCGCCGTGCCGGTGGTGTTATTGGGCACTTTCGCGATACTGTCGGCATTCGGTTTCAGTATCAATACCTTAACCATGTTTGCCATTGTGTTAGCCATCGGCCTGTTAGTCGATGATGCTATCGTGGTGGTGGAAAACGTGGAGCGCGTGATGAGCGAAGAAGGGCTTGATCCGCGCGAAGCCACCCGTAAATCTATGGGGCAAATTCAGGGCGCACTGGTGGGCATTGCGCTGGTGCTGTCGGCGGTGTTTATCCCGATGGCTTTCTTCGGTGGCACCACCGGGGCCATTTACCGCCAGTTCTCCATTACTATCGTCTCCGCCATGGTGCTTTCCGTACTGGTGGCTTTGATTCTGACCCCGGCACTTTGCGCCACCATGCTCAAACCCATCAAACCGGGGCATCATCATGCCAAACGCGGTTTTTTTGGCTGGTTTAACCGCATGTTTGACCGCAATGCGCACCGCTACGAGCGGGGCGTAGCGCGCGTATTGCACCATAGTGCGCGTTATATGCTGCTGTATGTATTGCTGTTAGGTGGGCTGGCACTGCTGTTTATCAAGTTACCGACTTCATTTTTGCCGCTGGAAGACCGTGGCGTGTTTATGGCGCAAGTGCAACTTCCTGTCGGCTCCACTCAGCAACAAACACTCAAAGTGGTGCAGAAAGTCGAGAATTACTTCCTGACAGCAGAGAAAAATAATGTGCTGTCGGTATTCGCTACCGTGGGGTCCGGCCCCGGCGGTAATGGCCAAAACGTCGCGCGCTTGTTCATTCGGCTGGCAGATTGGGAACAGCGAAAAGACAGCAATGACTCATCTTTTGCCATTATTGAACGCGCCACCAAAGTGTTTAATAAAATTGTCGAGGCCCGAGTCTCGGTCAGCAGCCCACCGGCCATTTCAGGTTTAGGTGGCTCATCAGGTTTTGATATGGAATTACAAGATCACGGCGGCTTAGGCCACGATAAACTGATGGCCGCCCGTGACCAATTACTGCAAATGGCTGCCCAAGACCCCGCGCTGACTCGCGTGCGCCATAACGGGTTAGATGATAGCCCGCAATTGCAGATAGATATTGATCAGCGCAAAGCACAAGCACTGGGCGTGTCATTGGATGATATTAACAACACGCTAAAAACCGCGTGGGGTTCGACTTACGTTAATGACTTTGTTGACCGCGGCCGAGTGAAGAAAGTGTATGTCCAATCCGAAGCCACGGCGCGGATGCTGCCGGAAGACGTCAACAAATGGTTTGTGCGCAATAAAAGTGGCAGCATGGTGCCTTTCTCGGCATTTTCTACCACCCGCTGGGAATATGGGTCGCCGCGGCTGGAGCGCTACAACGGCTATTCGGCATTAGAAATTGTCGGCGAAGCCGCTCCGGGCGTCAGTACCGGTACCGCCATGAATGTGATGGAAGGGTTGGTTAAACAACTGCCCAATGGATTCGGCCTGGAATGGACGGGAATGTCCTATCAGGAGCGGCTATCTGGCTCACAAGCGCCGGCGTTGTATGCTATCTCGCTATTAGTGGTGTTTTTATGTCTGGCGGCGTTATATGAAAGTTGGTCGATACCCTTCTCGGTGATGTTAGTGGTGCCGCTCGGAGTGATTGGGGCGGTCGCTGCCACCTGGATGCGGGGCTTGGAAAATGATGTCTATTTCCAAGTCGGATTGCTGACCATTATTGGGCTATCCGCCAAAAATGCCATATTGATTGTCGAATTTGCCAGTGAGTTGAACCATAAAGGCAAGGATTTGGTGGAGGCGACGCTTGAAGCTTCCCGCCTGCGGTTGCGGCCAATTCTGATGACATCACTGGCATTTATCTTTGGTGTATTGCCGATGGCTATCAGTCAAGGCGTTGGCTCAGGTAGCCAACATGCGGTGGGTACCGGCGTGATGGGCGGGATGATTTCTGCAACTGTGCTGGCTATTTTCTTCGTGCCACTGTTCTTTGTCTTGGTTCGCCGCCGCTTCCCTGGCAGACCGCCGCGCGTGAAACAACAATAGGCCAACACTGGCGGCTTGAAAACCGGCGGCTTGAAAGATGACGGGCATAAAAAAGGCAGAAGCTATAAAGTTTCTGCCTTTCTGCGAGCGAAGCCTCGCCCCTTGGTGTGTATCGATAAAACAACAAAAGATATCAATTCTTACTGCTGGTTTATTCGCTTATGCCTTGCGCAGCATAGCCTCGATAAACTCTTTCCACGTACTTAATTCAAAATCGACCATAACTTCCTCTTCAATTATCGCGACTCATTATACGCCTATTTTTTGAACAGTCAAAATTGAAAACCGCCGAATGAGAAAGCCAGCGAATGGGCGACAAACCCGGCCTACTTTGGGGGAAGCTGGCCGGGGTCACCCAGTTTATTAATGCTGCAAGGCAGATTTACACTTTAGGGAAGACCCATAAATGCTCCACAGGCAAAGAGAGCTGGCAGAGTTCTTCCTGCCCCACTTTCGCGCCATAAGCACGGATGACAAAATCCTCAGCCGCCGTGCGGAACAGGTATTCCCAGCGGTCTCCCAGATACATGCTGGTTAGCAGAGGTAAAGTCAGTTGGTTGCCATTCGGGTCATCCCCTAGACAGACGCGCTCCACACGGATCACCGCCGTCCCCTCCTGACCAGCAATAACCCCCTCAGCAGCCCGTCCCCATAAGGCCCAATCTTTACCCTCGATTCGCGCCTTACCCTCATGTACCTGCGTAACCTTGCCGTGTAAGCGGTTATTGCTGCCCATAAATTCAGCCGTGAATAACGTCGATGGCGAGCCGTACATTTCCTGTGGCGTACCTTGCTGCTCAATTTTCCCATTATTAAGCAATAAGATACGATCCGATATTGCCATGGCCTCGTTTTGGTCATGGGTGACCATAAGTGCGGACAAGCCGAGTTTAATGATCAATTCGCGCAAGAATACCCGCGCTTCTTCGCGCAGTTTGGCGTCCAGATTCGACAGCGGCTCATCCAGCAAAATCACCGGCGGGTTGTAAATCAGTGCTCGACCAATGGCTACACGTTGCTGCTGACCACCGGAAAGTTGGTGAGGATGACGATGGCCCAATTCCCCCAGTCCCAATTGATCCAGTACATTTTGTACCCGTCGGGTGATTTCTACCGCCGAGATTTTGCGTAATTTCAACGGGTAAGCAATATTCTCAAACACCGTTTTATGTGGCCACAAAGCATAAGACTGGAACACCAAGCCCAGATTGCGTTCTTCAGCAGGGATTTCATGGCGCGACATACCGTCATAAACTGTATTTTCACCAATGATAATGCACCCTTGCACCGGCTTTTCCAGCCCGGCAACTGCCCGCAATAACGTCGTTTTGCCACTCCCCGATGGCCCCAGCAGTGAGACGACCTCACCGCGCTTTAATTGCATCGATACCCCTTTTAATACGGGGTTATCGCCATAAGTTAAATGCAAGTTATCTACTGAAAGTTCAATCATTTAATTTAACTCCAAAGCGCAATGCAACACCCAGCCCCAACACCACCAGCAGGATATTAATAAAAGAGAGTGCGGCGACGATATCAATCGCACCAGCCGCCCACAGCGAGACCAACATTGAGCCGATCGTTTCCGTCCCCGGAGAAAGCAGATAAACCCCGGTGGAATATTCGCGCTCAAAAATCAAGAACATCAGCAACCACGAGCCAATCAGACCATAGCGGGCTAACGGAATGGTGACATGGCGAGTGACCTGGCCCCGGCTGGCCCCATTGCTGCGCGCCGCTTCTTCCAACTCTGGCCCCACTTGTAGCAATGTCGAGGAAATCAGCCGTAGACCATAGGCCATCCACACCACGGTGTAGGCCAACCAAACGCTGAAGATGGTGCTGCGCAAAGAACGGAGCCACACCACCAGATGTTCCCGCAACCATTCAGCCATCGGCAAGACAGATAACCAGCCCTCTTTCAATGAGTTATCCAGCCACATTGGCAAAAACAGGAAGACCCAGAGGAATGCCAGCCCCGCCAGCAAGCCCGGAACCGCACGCGGCACCAGCACGCTGTAGTCGAGAAAGCGCGTGACGCCATCCGGCTTGCGGTGCATGGCAATGCCGATAAACAGATAACAGATAACCGCCAGCGCACCGCCGAACACCCCGATGGCCATTGAGTTGACGATAGCGCGCAACAGATTAGGTTGCTGCCAAATAGTGCGGAAAGTCTCGATAGATAACTCATCCCAGATAGATATCCCCACCCCCCAGTTGGACACAAAAGCGCGCAGCACCACCCCCAGCAGCGGGACGCCAATAGTGACGGTTAGCCAAAAGGCCACCACGCCCCCCGCCACCCAACGCCATTTGCCCAATGGTAAGAGTCGCGCCTGAGCAGCTTTGCCTTTGACTGTCACGAAACGATTAGCGGTGCGCATCAATACGCGCTGTAACATCACTAACGGAATAGTGATGCAGATAAGCACCACGGCAACCGCGGCCATTAGATGGTAGGACGGAGTACCCAGTTTATTGGTCAACTGGTAGAGATAAGTTGCCAGCACCAGGTTGCCCTCAGGATCACCCAATACCAACATCAGCCCAAACACTTCCAGCCCGAGGAAGAACAGTAATACCGTGGCATAGAGGATTGACGGGCGCACCATCGGCAAACTCACCGAACTCATGACCTGTAGAGGAGAGGCCCCCGCCGTGCGCGCGGCTTCTTCAACATCAGAACCCACACTGCGTAATGCCGATGAGATATACAAATAAGCATGGGGAACATGCGTTAAGCCGGCAATCACCACAATGCTGGACATGGCATAAATATTCCACGGCACCACGCCCAGTAAGGTTTCCGCCCACAAGGACATAAAGCCCACCGGCCCGACCGCCACCACGTAACCAAACGCCAGCACCATCGGGGAAACAAAAATAGGCACCAAAATTAAGGGTTCTATTATCCGCCGCCCCGGTAAGTCCGTCCTGACCATCAGAAAGGCCAGGATCCCCCCGAGCGGAATAGCAATAACCACCAGCCCGAAGGCCAGAATAAATCCGCTTTTCAGTGCCTTATAAAAATCAGGATCAGCAAAAATAAAGCGGAATGCTTCGAAGCTGAGCACTTTGGCGGGTGAGAAGAAAGGGGCTGAAAGGAAACTTTGAATAACAATAAATGACAGCGGTATGTAAATAACCAATGTTGTTATCAACACTACCAAGCCGCGCGGCAAGCCCTGCCACTTTCTGCGCAATGCTTTCATAATGAGTCCTGTGGGTTAGATATCCATGAATAACAAAGGGTAAATCAGGGGTGCGCACCGCCATCGGCAATACGCACCAGAGGAGGCCTTTATTTCGCCGCAGCAAGACGCCATTGCTTGATATAGTCCAGACGCTTAGCCTGCCCCATATATTCCAAGAGACTTTCATCAACCGGGATAGGCTTGAGTGCCGCCCCCAGTTTTTTGGTCATCCCGTCGATGTCATTACTGCCGTCGATATCATTGCGGATAGAAGGAATATCGGACTGATTAGCCAAAATATTTTGGCCTTTTTCCGATAGCACATAATTAAGCCACAGTTTGGCCGCATTATTATTGCCTGCATTTTTACTGATGAAAATGACGCGCGACAGCACCAAGGTGTAGTCCTGCGGGTAGGCAATCCCAAGAGAAGGGTCGGTTTTGGCTCGAGCTTCCGCGTAAGAACCGAGGAGATTGAAACCAATCAGATTTTCGCCGGATGACACTCTTTCCATCATCGTGCCGGTGGAAGACTGCACTGTCAGCCCCCCTTTGGCCATATCCGCCAAGGTCGCGAAATAGTTAGGATCAGCTTTGAAATCCTGTACTGACAGCATGAATCCTAAACCTGACTTTTCAATATCATAGGTGGTGACTTTCTTTTTGAATTTATCCGGCTGGCTGGCGATAAATTTGGCCAGGGCGGCGTGGGTGGTTGGGAAGTCGGCTGGCGGTATCAGCCGCTTGTTATAAATAAACACCACCGGCTCGTAAGTGGTGCCATAGGCTTTATTTTTCCATACCGCCCATGTGGGCAATTCTTGCTGTTCTGGCGAGAGATATTCCTGCGCATAATCAATCGCCAATTTCAGGGCAGTATCCATAGAGGAACTCCACACCACGTCACCACTACCACTGCCCGATGCTTGTTCACTGATATAACGGTTGTATAACTCGGTGCTATTCATGTCGTTATATTCAACTTTAATCCTCGGATAGGCGGCTTCAAAACCCTTAATCAGTGGGGCGGCAGCTTTGATATCCGTGGAGGCATACACCACCACTTTGCCCTCCTTTTGGGCACCTTCTACAATTTTTTGATAATCAGCGGGGTAATAAACTGGGGGTTGCGCTGCGGATTGAGCGGACATAGAGAAAGCCGCCAGTGCCACTGCGCTGATCATAAACACCTTAATCTTCCATAACATAGAATTAACTCCAATTTACATTTATGAAACCAATTACGAACATATATTCAATATCCATTAATTAGCAATGAAGTTAATTCTTTGTCTTCCTATTTTGTGATAGTGCTCGTTTTTTAACCTTAACTTAGTGTAATTATCACTCAATAAAATTATCCACAAAGATTAGAGTGGAATACAAAAGGGGCCGATTAGTGAGTAAACCGCCACTTTGCTTGCCTGTTAGGTAATTCCGGAGTAGCGTGCACATATATCCCCTTCGCACTTGAAGCTGCAGGGGTGTTCGCTTGCTGCCTACCTGCAACGCCAAGTTCTTGGGATATAGCAAGTTCTTTGGACATATATTGGTAAAATACAGAGTAAAACCATGAAGCATTCTATTGATTCGCTGAAAGAGTTGGGCCGTTATGATGATGCAGTGGCAATGGCGCAAAACTTACTGCGCGGTGATCCCCATAACGCCAGCCTGCTGTATAAGATTGCCTCGTTGTATGATGTGCAAGGGTTAGAGTTGCAAGCGATCCCCTTCTATCGTGCTGCTATCGAGCATAATCTGGCGGGTCAAGAGTTACAGGAGGCTTATCTGGGGCTGGGTAGCACTTATCGAGCTTTGGGGTTATATCAAGAATCATTGGATACTTTTGATCGCGCGCTGGTGAGTTTCCCACAGGCCAAAGAAATAACCTTGTTCCGGGCGATGACCCTGTACAATCTGGGTGAAACCAAAGAAGCGGTCGCCACCTTATTGATATTGCTGGCTGAAACTTCAAATCATCAGGATATCAGCCTCTACCAGAAAGCCATTCGCCAATATGCTGCTGATCTTGACCGGATTGGCTAAAAACTCTTGGCTGCATTTTCGCCCTTATAGCCATCTGAATTAAAACCCCATTTTTCGTATTATGGGCAAATATAAGCAGTACCAGAAAACAAAAAGGCCACGTGATTGTGGCCCTCCCGCGTACCGAATTGCAGTATACTTACTCATTGTGACGATTATTTCAAATAGCACAAACTTTCTGATTTTGCATATTTTGTCGCCATTCCGGGCATCGAACCGGACGGTATGCCTCTGCATTTAGTATAACCTTGTTCAACTAACTTCCCTGTATAATAATAATTAAAACCTAAATTCACCACAAAACCAATAATCATCAATAAATACAGCAACTTGGAGCATGCCGTTTGTAACATAATCGATGCTCTACGGCCTTTAAAAATTGGTTCAATAGAAATAATGACTAATATTATTAAAAATAGTGGGGCTATTACTCCGGCGGCTATACTAAGTGAAGAAAAAACCAGAATGTCTGGGGATTCTGACCAATCTCTTAACTCATCAACCAGTATATACATTATGAAAATACATAGTGGTGTAAGAAGAAAGACGATAAAAGAAAATGCAATGCATCTCATTTTTAGTGGTATCTTTTCCATCAAAAATGCCCTCTAATTAACTCAGACATTACATTTTTAATGTATTTTCTCATTTCATATTGAGTAAATTCAATTCCCTTATCAAGCATTGCATCCATTTCAAGAGCAACAATGTCAACAATCCCTTGTTTTAAATCATTAGCTTTCTGTGCAATATCTTGTTGTGACTTTTCAATTAACTCAATAAGTTTATCTGTTATGCCAAATTTTTCATCAAGAGCGTTTAGACCTATTGCAGCAAAAAAACCAACAGTCACAGCAACAACTACTGGAGCAAGGGCTGATGCAAAGAATACTGTGGCTATAGTTCCCCCAAGCCATGCTGCACCAGAGGATAATCCTATCTTAACAATATCAGTTGCTAAACTGCCGATAAATTTAGCTAAGGAGACTTCGTCATTAAGAATATAATCAAGCGTTCTGAAAGCCGCAGCCACATAGAATGTTAATCGGGCTCCCTGTACAATTGAATTATTCAAACCATATTTACCAATACCTAAATCAACAACCTTGGGATTTTTAGCCGCAAATACTGGAGCATTAAGTACTTTACGGATTCCTGGATATCCGGTTAATTTAATTAACTCAGTGCCTTTATGATTGATATACATTGTCGCCTGAATACCCAAACCACCGAGATCAACAATAAGTTTTGATGTCGTGACCACATCCTTGATATTTGTTCCGTAGTTTACGACAACCTCACCTAATGGGCTTTGGGTAATATCAACCCAACCTTTTTGATATGTTCCCCAATCGGCTAGTACTTCATAGGCTTCTTCTGCCGTCAGGAACATAATGTCATGATTATTGTTGCGTAATAAATCACGGACTTTTAAATCGGGCAAATCCCTTGTATTACGCAGTACTGGATAATCAGGTACAAATTCGGAGGGAGCTTTATCGCCAGTAAGATACGGCGGTAGATTGGTTTTTTTGGCTGACTGGGCGAACTGCTGTGGCTCGGCCACTGACGAATCTACCACTGAACGGGAAGCGGCGGCCTGTAGCCCTCCCTGATAAGGGCCATGAGATGCCCACGTCTGTGACGGAATAAAAAAAGCTTTGCACGGGCAAGTTGAACGGCTATATAGCGTACTGGCGACATAATGCCCATGTACTATCTCGCCCGGATGCCCTCCACCCACGCTGTAGCTGCCGGGGTGTTTCCCGCACGAGACTTTACTGCCATTCACAGCGACCGGGTTATTAGCAAATGTCCTCTCTGCCATCCCCTCATGTACTATCCCGCCACAACTGGTTTTATCGCCTTTAACTATCCAATATCCGGTTGACATCAAACTTATTCCTTGTTTTATATAACATATCCATTGGGCGATTTTAGTCCTTTCGTGTTGATGAGTGTAATAATATTTGGGTTAAGGGAAGATTTAATTTTCTTGGTATATGACTCTAACCTTCCTCGATCCTCTCCCCACCCAATTCAGCACTTCCCCCCCGATCCACGATTAGTTCATATTTGGGATCAAAGTCGTAGCAACTTGCGTTATCATCGAAGTATCTAGTCAACATTGATTCTTGGCGATCTAAATCATCGCCAGATAATTGTTGTTCGGAACTAACACGCACATATAGGTATTATTTTCCCATGTCAGATAACCCAGCAGCCCCATTATTGCGACTTTATGGCATTAAAAATTGTGACACCATAAAAAAGGCCCGTCGCTGGCTGGAAGAGCAAGGTATTACCTATCAGTTTCACGATTATCGCGTGGATGGATTGAGTGACGAGCAGTTGCAAGGTTTTATCGATAAACTGGGTTGGGAGCCGTTGCTGAACACCCGTGGTACCACCTGGCGCAAACTGCCGCAGACCCAGCGCGATACCATCACTGATGCGCAATCGGCCAAATTACTGATGCTGGAGCAGCCCGCTATCATCAAACGCCCGCTGCTGGAAGCCGCCAATGGCGAGATGCTATTGGGCTTCAAAATAGAAAGTTACCAACTATTTATTCAGCAACATCTGGCGCAACAAAACATGACCCATAACCAAAACGCTATTGAGGTGCAATAACATGATCTGTCCGGTAATCGACCTGGCCCAACAATTGATTAAACGCCCGTCGCTCAGCCCAAATGATGCGGGCTGCCAGGAGATCATGATTCAGCGCTTAGAGGCTATCGGCTTTACTGTCGAGCCGATGAATTTTGGTGATACCCTTAATTTCTGGGCATGGCGTGGCGAAGGTAAAACACTGGCGTTTGCCGGCCATACCGACGTGGTTCCTACCGGCGATGAAAGCCACTGGAACAGCCCGCCATTTGAACCGACCATCCGCGATGGCATGCTGTATGGTCGGGGTGCCGCCGATATGAAAGGTTCGCTGGCAGCCATGGTAGTTGCGGCAGAGCGCTTTGTTGCCGCACACCCTAATCATCAAGGCCGGTTGGCATTTATGATTACCTCCGATGAGGAAGCCAAAGCCATTAATGGCACCGTTAAAGTGGTTAACGCCCTGATGGCGCGTCATGAGCGGCTGGATTATTGTCTGGTGGGTGAGCCATCCAGCACCGACCGCGTCGGTGATGTGGTGAAAAATGGCCGCCGCGGTTCAATCACCGCCAACTTGCATATCCATGGTGTTCAAGGGCACGTGGCTTATCCTCATTTGGCTGACAACCCGGTTCACCGCGCGATGCCCGCCCTGAATGAGCTGGTTGCCACGCAATGGGATGAAGGCAATGAGTTTTTCCCCGCTACCAGTATGCAAATCGCCAATTTGCATGCCGGAACGGGCAGTAATAACGTGATCCCCGGTGAGTTCTATGTGCAGTTTAACTTCCGCTTTAGCACTGAACTGACTGACAGCATGATTAAGCAGCGAGTTGAAGCTTTGCTAGACAGCTATCAACTCAATTACACCCTCGAATGGGTATTATCTGGCCAGCCATTCCTGACCGCCCGTGGCGCATTGGTGGATGCCGTGGTCAACGCCGTCGAACATTATGCTGAAATTACGCCACAATTATTGACCACCGGTGGCACCTCCGATGGCCGCTTTATTGCCTTAATGGGCGCGCAGGTGGTTGAGCTGGGGCCGGTCAATGCCACGATCCATAAAGTGAATGAATGCGTTCACGCCGCTGATTTACAACTGCTCAGCCGAATGTATCAGAGAATCATGGAGCAACTCATCGCATGACAGCTAATACATTGACACCACAGATGCTTACCGGGCGCTCAACGGCGCATTTAGTGGTGTTAACCGGTAACCACCGCTTGCAGCCAGCGGCTGTTGATGCCTTTCGGGCCATGCAACAGGCGGCTAAAGTGGCGGGTTTGGATTTACAGCCAGCCAGCACTTTTCGCGATTTTGACCGCCAATTGGCTATCTGGAATGGTAAATTTCGCGGCGAGCGGCCAGTATTAGATAAAGACAGCCAGCCGATAGACATTTCTCGGTTTGATGCCGCCGCCCGTTGCGAAGCTATTTTGCACTGGTCTGCTCTCCCGGGGGCCAGCCGCCACCATTGGGGCAGTGATTTAGATATTTACGATCCATCACTGTTACCCATGGGGGAAAAACTGCAACTGGAGCCGTGGGAGTATCAAGCGGAGGGTTATTTTTATCCGCTAACTCAATGGCTTGATGCGCACATGACTGAATTTGGTTTTTACCGGCCCTTTAGCAAAGACACCGGCGGTGTTGCCGCAGAGCCTTGGCACCTGAGTTACCACCCTCTGGCGGCAACGGCGCAGCATTTACTGACACCAGCAATCCTACTGGAAGCTTGGCAAGCACAGGATGTAGCGGGTAGTGAGTGGCTTGTCAGCCATTTACCCATGATTTTTTCACGATTTATAACTATACCCAATGGGTTTCAAGACACAATTGCTTGAAATATGACGGGTAAAGGAATTTAACATGCATTGGCTAGCTGATTACTGGTGGGTCATTCTTATCATACTTGTCGGCATGATCTTAAATGGCATCAAAGAGTTACGTCGTCTTGATCATAAGAAATTTTTGAGTAATAAGCCGGAGATCCCTCCCCACCGCGACAATAATGCGCAGTGGGATGACGACGACTGGCCGGACAAAGACAAGAAAAAGTAAATGGCCGGAGCACGGTTTACCTGAGTTAATTCCCCGCAAAATCCTGGCGCAAATGGGCAATAGCCCGCGCCAGCATCGGCTGATTAATGCCATGCCCAGTATTGGCATCCAGATCCAATGTCACAGAAGCCCCCAATGCCGTTAAGCACCGCGCTGCGGCGGTGGCCTGTCCAACCGGAATAACACCATCCTGTTCGCCATGAATCAGATGGACGGCCACGTCAGTGATAGGTTGCTGCGGCAAAGTGGCAAAACGCCCACTGAACCCGATGACCTGCCCGGCTAATTGTGGCTGAACTTTCACCCCTTCCAATGACATTATGGTGCCCTGCGAGAACCCCACCAATGCAGTTTGCCGTGCGCCAAGCCCACTTTGTTGCTGCCAATGGCGCACAGTGGCAATAAATTCGGGCATCACTTCATCAATACGCCCTTGCCGCCCCTGCTCGGTTATCCCCTGTACGGAAAACCACTGCCGCCCACTGCCCATTCCGCTGGCAAACGGCCCATCAATACTGACCACCAGCGCCTGAGGAAAAACTTGAGCAAAATGGCTACCGACCGGTGCCATCCCGGCAGCACTGTCGCCAACACCATGAAATAACAAAAT
Organism: Yersinia rochesterensis; assembly: GCF_003600645.1. NCBI lineage: Bacteria > Pseudomonadati > Pseudomonadota > Gammaproteobacteria > Enterobacterales > Yersiniaceae > Yersinia > Yersinia rochesterensis. The sequence continues at coordinate 1,244,533 of NZ_CP032482.1, read as the reverse complement.
TAATTGTTCGGGTTGTGCCGGTTGTTGCACCACAATGTATTTTTTACTCATCTCGCAGCCTTTAGTATCAAAATAATTATACGGTTAACTATAGGCGGCTGGTTTGAAAAGGATATTGGGTTTTATTGATGAAGTTGGTGCAGAGAATTGAAAGAGTGGCATTGTTCATCCCACTCTTGGGAATTCATGCAGTCAAAGCGGGGCCGGAATGTGTGTTTTATCAACATCAATCGCCGCCATCCCCTCGGCGGCCTCCTGCCGCCACTTAGTCACCAATGCTTTGCGCCCGGAAAGGCCCAATTGATGAACAATTTCCGCTGCCGTATGCCCCTGCTGCAAATATTGCCGCAAGGCGGGAAGCGGTAATTCTGTTTGTAATAATTTATTTTGTAATAGTAACCGCTGTAACGCGGGCAAACTCGCCTCTAACGGGCGGAAAGCAAAAGCAAAACCGGCCAACTCACGCCAATCATCATCATTTAAGGTGATATCAGGTTGCTCTGGCGGCAGTAAGGATACTGGCGTTTCCAGACCAATCCATTGCTGCAACCAATACCAATCACGCACTAATTGCTGCCGCGCGGTCTCACAGAGCATTTCCCCTGCCGGACTGAGGGGCAGCATGGCCATTGCCGCGTAACAGCCGCTACTGGCCTCTTTGTGACTGCCCATGCGCACCAGTTGAAAACCGCAGGCACACCAAAAACACGCTAATTCTGCGGTATAGCCAAAACTGACCGAAAGAAAATCTAGCCCTTCCCGTTGCGCACGAGCTTGTTCGGCAACAATCATCTGCCGGGCAATCCCTTGTTTTCGCCAGGATGGCGCTACCGCAACGCGACTGATTCGTCTGGATAATAAGGTCGGTGTTTGCCATTGACCGCTGTGAGCGGCTAGCGATTGCGCCACTAAACTGCCCTTTGGCCGCCGCCTGCCCGCCCAAATCTCGAGCGCTAATCGGCTATCCAGCCCGCCCTCATCCACCAGCCACAAAGCGCCTATCACTGAATTCGCCATCTTGGCGGCAGAAAAATGCATGCCCGGTGCATCCATCAAACGCCGTAAATCCAGCGGAGTGGTGCGGTAATGGGCACTGGAAAGCAAGCCGTAAAAGCGGCGCAATAATTCGGGATTATTCAGCCAATCAGGCTGTTCACAAGTGGAGATTTCGATCTGTGCAATGGCGGATGCTGTCGGCGACAATATATCATTCACCCAATCATCATTAAGCCGGTCATCATTAAATAACATGATGTCGTCGATAATCTGTTCCAGTGGGTCATGGCTGGCCCAGCGGATCGGGTTGGTCAATGTTAAATGATGCCAATCACTCAAGGTCGCGCAAAACTTTAATAAAAATCCGCGCCCGGTGCCTTCATAGCCTTGCACCGTGGTGGTTAACAATGCTCGTGGGAAGTAGGCCAAAAGCGCCGACAGTAGCGCGGTTGGGATGGCGGCGGCCTCATCAATCAATAGCCAGTCAACATCACTGACATCATGGCGTTGACAGAAATCTAGCAGCGCATCTGGTGCCCAAAAACGCGCGCGCTCTCCGGCTCGCTGGCTTAATACTTGAGTTGCTGCCTTGCCCGGCCCGGTGACCCAGCATTTGCCCGGCCACTGCGCCACCAACATACCCGCCAGTGTCGACTTACCGCGCCCACGAGCCGCCGTCAGCACCCAAACACCTTGTTTGGCCTGCATCAAGCGCTGAAGAATATTTTGCTGTTCTGCGGTGGGCGTGCCGTCGGGTTGCTGCCAATGTGGGCGAATATCAAACTGCAGTTCTGGCGGCAACAGCCCCTGCTGCCACAAAACGACATCGGGAGAGGCCAGAAGTTGGCGCTGTAGATGGCGGATAAAATTTGGCGTCGTGATTGGGGCATTCTGCTCACTCCAACGCAAACTGTCGGCATCGGGTAAAAGTGGCCAACTGCCCCACTCTGGCACCAACATCACCAACCAACTGCCAGCCCGCAATGTCCCCGCCAACACCGCCAGCGCTTCTGTATTCAGGCCATTGCTGGCATCAAACACACCGTGTAGCCCCTCCTGCCCCAACAAGGTTTTGGCCGCAGTAGGCCGGATTCCATTAATATTTGGCGGCAAAGATTCCCCAATCCACCACCAATCTCCGGGCAATTGCTCGGACAGATTTATCGCCTGCTGCCGCGCCCAATCAGCACTGCCACTGAGCACCAGTAAACGCCGATGTCCCTGCTGCGCCATCAGCGCTTGGCTGGCGATAATGCCGTTGGTCACCTCAGGATTTACCGATAACCAATGAGAGCAATCCGGCGGCAATCAATGGCCCGACCGGTACACCGCGGAACAGGGCCACGCCCAACACCGTTCCGACCAATAATCCCGCCACTACAGAGGGTTGATGGGTCATTAGCGAGACACCCCGCCCACCGAGCCAGGAAACAGCTACCCCGACCACAATGGCTAAAATAGATTTCCACTGAACAAAGGAGTGCAGCACTTCACTGGCACTGATTTTCCCACTGGCAATTGGCGTCATCACGCCAATAGTTAGAATCAATATGCCGATGGTTAAACCGTATTTCTCTATCCACGGGAAAAACTGATTCAGCGGAGTAATACGCACCGCGATTAATGTCAGAATAGCGAGTGTGACAGTCATGTTGTGGCTGATAATGCCGAGTGCAGCCAGCCCCAAGAGAATTAATAAAGTTGGATCAAGAGCGGTCATGCCTATCCCTGCCTTGCAATGAAGTACCGGCGACGAGTGCGCCGGCAAAAAGTTTTCTTATAATAGTCTCTGCTTACGTGAGGTTCTAGCGCTATTAGCGGGTGGCAAAGGTGTTGCAGTTATTAGGATCGCCACTGTCGAAACCCCGTTTAAACCACGTATAGCGTTGTGCTGAAGTACCATGAGTGAAGCTATCTGGCACCACCCGCCCTTGGCGTTGTTGCTGTAATCTATCATCACCAATGGCCTGTGCGGCATTCAACGCTTCTTGTAAGTCGCCGATTTCCAACACATTTTGCTTTTCCATCGCTTTGCCCCATACACCAGCAAAGCAATCTGCCTGCAATTCCATTTTGACTGATAGGCGATTAGCTTCTGCTTCAGAAACACCCTGCTGCTGTTGCCGCACTTTGGTGTCAATGCCCAACAAATGTTGCACATGATGCCCAACTTCATGAGCAATCACATAGGCTTGAGCAAAGTCACCGTCCGCACCCAGTTTGTTTTTCATATCTTCATAGAAAGATAAATCGATATAAACCGTGCTGTCCGCCGGGCAATAAAATGGCCCCATCACCGACTGACCGGTGCCACACCCGGTGCGAGTTGCACCACGGTACATCACCAATTTTGGCTCTTGGTAACTGCGGCCCATTTCTTGAAAAATAGGTTTCCAGGTATCTTCAGTGTCAGCCAGTACCACGGAGGTAAATTTGGCATATTGATCATCTTTGGCGCTGACAGCGCTTTGTGATCGAGGTTGAGTCTGGGTTTGAGACATAGGGTCACTGCCATTTAGCAATGGCGTCAAGTCAACCCCATAATAACCCGCCACCAGCACGACGATGAGGATGACTAGGCCGCCTTTGCCGCCAATGGGTGGCCGAAAACCGCCACCGCCGCCAGAGGAATCACCCCGCCTGTCTTCTACATTGTCACTTTCGCGACGACCTTGCCAACGCATAGCTTTGCCTCCAGATATATTCCTTATGTATTATCGTAGGAAATCCGTAAGGCGAATACCATTAAAAGAACAAATGATTAATGCCGCAGGGGGAATAAGAAGAATAGGGGGAGATAGAGGTTATCTCCCCTTATACCCGTCATACTTCAAGCTGCATGTGCGTTGACTGCTCTCGCTCACCCGAATCATTGACTGGTGTCAACTCATCGGGATTTCTCAATTGCCGCCTTCCTGCAACCCGAATTATTTAAGGTATAAAACAGTTATGTCAGAGAAAACGTAATCGATTGCGCAGTTAGTCTAATTTTACGCCGATACGGTGCGCAACTTCTTCGTAGGCTTCAATCAAGCCGCCCAAGCTTTGGCGATAGCGGTCTTTATCCATTTTGTTCAGGGTTTTCTTATCCCACAAACGGCTACCATCAGGAGAAAACTCATCACCCAACACCACTTCGCCATTGAACAGGCCGAATTCCAACTTGAAGTCCACCAAGATTAAACCAGCATCATCAAACAACTTGCTCAACACGTCATTGGCCAAATAGCTCAGTTCTTTCATCCGCGCTAATTGTGCTTCTGTCGCCCAACCAAATGTTTTGCAGTAAGACTCATTGACCATCGGGTCATGCATGGCGTCATTTTTCAAGAACAAGTCAAACAGCGGTGGATTCAGTTCCAGACCTTCTTCGATACCCAAACGCTTTACCAAAGAACCTGCGGCACGGTTACGGATAACACACTCAACCGGGATCATTTCCAGCTTTTTCACCAGCACTTCAGTGTCTGACAGCAAGCTTTCCATCTGGGTTGGAATACCGGCTTCTTCCAATTTAGCCATAATGAAATGGTTAAATTTGTTGTTTACCATGCCTTTACGATCGAACTGCTCAATGCGCTGACCATCTAGTGCTGACGTATCATTACGGAACTCCAATACCAACAGGTCAGGATTTTCGGTGGTATAGACGGTCTTCGCCTTGCCACGATACAACTCAGCTAGCTTTTGCATCTTATTACTCCAGTAATGTGAAAGTGTAACTCGCCATAAAATGAATAAAGGGGCCGAAGCCCCTTTTAGGTATTATTGGGTGCTTGTAGCACTCGTCTGGCTAAGCGCCGCCTGGAACACTGCGACCAGCGCATCATTCTGCGACTGAGTCAGAGGCTGCCCTTTAGGGCCGATGAATTGTAAGCTACTGCGGTTATCGAGGTCGCCGACTTGCAGCTTATAATCGCCTGTTGGCAATTCTGGGTCTTTGGCACCCAACGCATCCCAGCTACTGCTACTCATGGATTTACTGGTCACGTTAATTGTGCCCAGTGGACGGCTACGGTCAGTCACCTTCATGCCGACTTTCTCAAGCGCGGCTGGCAGACGTTCCCACAGCACAGCATAAGGTGCGCGAACAATCAGTTGCGGTAAGCCAGTATCATCGCTACCACTTTGAACATCCAAAGTACCGACTTTACGTGCCGCCTGGCTGCTTTCGCTATCAGAACGCACCTTATCCAAACCTTCAATAATGGCATTCAGCATTGCGCCATTGTAGCGCTGGATTTCGGTATAGCTGGTAATTGGTTTACCACCTTGTTGTAATTCAAGGGATTTCACCACCAGAGCTAACTGATAACCTTGCTCCTGCACACTTATCTGATAACGGCCTTCAAACTGGACGTCTTCATCTGCGCGATTCCATTTAACCCAATCAGTTGTCAACGTTTGGCTGGCATCCTGACGGCTGGCAATCGCCCAGTTTTTATCCTGTAGAACGCGGGTAACCTGCGCCCACAGATTACGATTTTGCGGGCTATTCTCTAACAATAGCTTGCTGGTATCGTTAGCATTTTCAGCGCGAGAGCCGCTTAACAATGCCAATGATTGTACCGGAGGACGGATGTCCAACTGTTTGCCCACCGCGCCTTGAGTGTTAACGGAACGGACATCAAAATCACCATTTTGCACAGGCAGAATCATCCCGGCTGGTGAGTTCAGCGGCTTCAGCGCCGGAGCTTCAAGATAAGACTCGTCACCGCTAACCTGGCGTTTGTAGCGTTGGTCAGTGGTACAACCTGCCAGCAACATCGCCAGCGAAATTCCCACAACCGTTACCACCGTCGACTTTTGCAATGTTATTGCCATCAAATTTCCCTAAGAGTTACAGCAAACCTGCGCTTTTCAGCGCGTCTTCCACAACCCGTTGAGCCGGGTCAGTCAGTGGGGTCATTGGCAGACGCATTGTGTCATTCGCCATTAACCCCAGCTTCTTCGCGGCCCATTTCACCGGAATTGGGTTTGCTTCTACAAATAAATGCTGATGCAACGGCATCAAGCGCTGATTCAAACGGCGTGCCTCTGCAAAGTTACCCTGTGCAGCCAATGCGCAAAGTTCAACCATTTCGCGCGCAGCAATGTTTGCTGTCACCGAAATAACCCCTTTGCCACCCAATTGCATAAAGTCTAAACCGCTCGCATCGTCACCACTGAGCAGGATGAAATCTTCATCATCAACCAGCACTTGGATCTGACTTACACGACTTAAGTTCCCTGTTGCTTCTTTCACAGCAACAATATTTTTAATCTTAGCTAAACGGGCAATGGTCGGCGGTAACATATCGCAACCGGTACGCGATGGCACATTATAGAGAATTTGTGGCAAATCGGTACTTTCAGCAATCGCTTTGAAGTGCTGATATAACCCTTCCTGCATCGGGCGGTTATAATACGGTGTTACCGTCAAGCAACCCACCACACCGGTATTATTGAACCGCTGTGTGAGAGAAATCGCTTCGGAGGTGGCATTCGCGCCTGTTCCGGCAATGATTGGAATGCGGCCATCGGCCAATTCGAGGGTTTGCAAGACCACATCGACATGCTCATCATGATTCAGTGTTGCTGATTCGCCGGTCGTGCCGACGGAAACAATCGCCGCAGTGCCACTGGCCACATGATAATCGATAAGTTTTTTAAGGCTCGCGCGATCGACAGCACCCTTGTTGTCCATCGGCGTTATCAGTGCAACTATGCTTCCGGTAAACATTCGATTTTCTGTAAATTCTGGACTTCCCATAAACATTGCCCACCCACTCCTTAAACAAGTTCCTCATGGTACTTTTGACCTCTACCCAAAAGCAAGTAAACAACTGTGTTGTAAGCGCTTGGCAGCAGGTTTTTTTTATGTTTACCATGGTAACCCCAAAGAGCATGACAGGAAGAGCGATTTTGCCGCAGCTTGAACATTATCTGGTCATTACCGCACTCGGTGCTGACCGCCCTGGAATAGTGAACACCATCACCCGCCATGTCAGTAGCTGCGGTTGTAATATTGAAGATAGCCGGCTGGCCATGTTCGGTGAGGAATTCACCTTTATTATGTTGCTTTCGGGCAGTTGGAACGCCATCACCCAACTGGAATCCACCTTGCCGCCAAAAGGTGCAGAGCTTGATTTGCTGATTGTAATGAAACGGACCAATGCGCAAAATCAGAAAGCCATGCCTGACACCGTATGGGTCAAAGTTGAAGTTAATGATTCCCCCCATATTATTGAACGGTTTACCAATCTGTTTCATTGCCACAATATGAATATTGCGGAGCTGGTTTCCAAGACTCAACCGGCTGAAGGTGACCTTCCTGCGCGATTGCATATCCAGATAAGTGCCCACAGCCCAGCCAGCCAAAACAGTTCGATAATCGAAGACGCTTTTTATCAGCTATGTACAGAACTCAACGCACAAGGCAGTATTAGCGTTGTGAACTATCCACAGCATGACTCACGAATGGAGAGTTAGTAATGAGCCCATTGAAAGCCGGTGATATTGCGCCGAAGTTTAGTTTGCCCGACCAAGACGGCGAGCAAATTAGTTTGGCCGACTTCCAGGGACAACGTGTCTTGGTCTATTTTTATCCGAAAGCCATGACACCTGGCTGTACTGTTCAGGCCTGCGGTCTGCGCGACAATATGGATGAATTGAAAAATGCAGGTGTTGAAGTGCTGGGTATTAGCACCGATAAACCTGAAAAGCTGTCACGTTTTGCCGAAAAAGAGCTGCTGAATTTCACTTTGCTGTCTGATGAAAATCATGAAGTTGCAGAGCAATTTGGCGTCTGGGGCGAGAAAAGCTTTATGGGGAAAACCTACGACGGCATCCATCGCATCAGCTTCTTAATAGGTACTGATGGCAAGGTGGAGCATGTGTTTGATAATTTCAAAACCACTAATCACCACGATATCGTTTTGGACTATTTACGCCAAAGTGCTTGAGTCATAACACACCGGCCCTGACCGATAAATTGCAAAAAAGAGCGCTCAAACGCTCTTTTTTATTGGCAATAAATCGAATGATCCCCAAAGCCATTGCTGTTGCAGCAAGGCAGCCAGCGAACTCATCCCGATGAGCTGACTCCGGTCAGTGATTCGGGTGAGTGAGTGCAGCTAACACCGCTGCGGCATCAAGGGCACAGGGGATAGTTAATCCGCATCCGGGATAAACTCCTCCGGCCAGGCATGAATAACGGCTTTGACCAAAGTCGCCAACGGGATGGCAAAAAACACCCCCCAAAAGCCCCACATCCCACCAAAAATAATCACTGACAAGATAATTACCAGCGGATGCAAATTCACGGCTTCCGAGAACAACACTGGCACCAACAAGTTGCCATCCAGCCCCTGCACCACCAAATAGGCGACAAAAAGCGTCCAGAAATCTGCGCCAATGCCCCATTGGAATAACGCCACTAACACCACCGGAATGGTCACAATCACCGCGCCAATATACGGAATCAGAACAGAAAAACCGACCAACACCGCCAGCAACAGGGCGTAATTCATCCCCAGCACGAAGAACACCAAATACGTGGCGATACCAACCACCACCATTTCCAGCACTTTTCCGCGAATATAGTTGGTAATCTGTTGGTTCATTTCCAGCCAAACCTGCCCCGCCAAACCCCGATTGCGCGGTAAAATACGGCGCACAGCATTCAGCATTTGTTCTTTATCTTTGAGCAGGAAAAACAGCATCAGCGGCACTAAAATCAAATAGATAGCCAATGTCAGTAAGCCGATTAATGAAGCTAGCGAAATTTTCACCACTGACTCGCCCATACCAGAGAGCTTGCTGCGCAGATTTTCCGCCATCATATCGACAATACCGGCATCCACCAATGCGGGGTAGCGCGAGGGTAAAGTTTGAGCAAACGCATTGAATTTATTAAGCATTTTCGGCATATCTGACATCAGATTATTGCCCTGTTGCCAGACGGTGGGAGCAACAACAAACACCGCCAACAACGCAATACCGCCGAACACCACCAACACAATACTGGCCGCCCACGGGCGCGAACAACCAATACGCTGTAACCGAGCCGTCGGCCACTCTAACAGATACGCCAGAACAATCGCCGCCAATAGCGGGGCCAAAATACCGCTAAAGAAGTAGAGAATACAGAACCCAGCCAACAGAATAACCAGTAACGCGATAACCTGCGGGTCGGTAAAACGACGGCGATACCATTGTAACAACAGCTCTAGCATCCGAAATTGCTCCTTAAGTACCATGAGGAATCCGCAGATTGGGGAATTCCTTAAACAACCCCATCATACAGGGGCATAACCCGAAGGTCAGTTTTACGCGCCAGCCGTTTCTTTATCGCCATTGCCTTAGCCGCCATTCCTTTATATAACTATTTCTTTATACCTATATGCTGACTAAGATAGTTGCGAGTCTCAGTTAGGGATGATGAGCTTAACCTTTGACCTATTTAAGACTATTTTTGTGATCTAGTTCGCTTCCGTGATGATTGTACTGGAGAGCAGTGCAAGGAAGAAGAACTCTTACACATCTCGGAGTCTAATTGTCATTACATCAGTAGGGGCAACCTCGTTTATGACAGATAAGCTAAGTCAAACAAGTCAGCTAAACAAAACAGGTCAGTTAAATAAAACTGGCCGGGTAAGTAAGACGGTAATTGCTACACTGCTCAGTAGCTTACTGCTTACCGGCCCTGTCGCTGTCAATGCTGAGACACAGACCCAAGACCTGCTGCCCGATATCGGTACTTCAGCGGGTGCAACATTAAGTATTGATCAGGAAAATGCCATGGGGGACTTTTATGTCCGCCAGATGCGCGCCAGCGCCCCACTGATTTATGACCCATTATTGACACAATATATCAATTCGCTGGGTAACCGCTTAGTCGCCAATGCTTATTCGGTGCGTACACCATTTCATTTCTACTTGGTGAATAACGATCAAATAAACGCCTTTGCATTCTTTGGCGGCAATGTCGTGCTGCACTCGGCTCTGTTCCGCTATACCGATAACGAAAGTGAATTGGCATCAGTATTAGCCCATGAAATATCGCATGTGACTCAGCGCCACTTGGCGCGAGCGATGGAAGAACAACAGCGCATGGCCCCCCTGACGTGGGTTGGCGTGCTCGGATCTATTCTGCTAACCATGGCCAGCCCACAGGCGGGTATGGCGGGTTTGAGCGGTACATTAGCCGGTGCTCAGCAAGGGATTATCAGCTTTACTCAGGGCAATGAACAGGAAGCCGACCGAATTGGCATTCAAGTGCTGCAACGCTCAGGATTTGACCCACAGGCAATGCCGAATTTCCTGCAAAAATTAGCCGATCAGTTGCGATATGCTTCTAAACCACCGGAAATGCTACTGACTCATCCATTACCTGACAGCCGATTATCTGATGCACGTAACCGAGCTAATCAGATGAAACCGCACCCGATTGCCTCGTCGCAAGATTATTTGTTCGCCAAAGTTCGCATTTTGGGCATGTATGGTTCGACGGAAAAGAGCCTGACGCCAGATCTGCTGGAAACCCTGAGTAAAGGGACGACGCGCGAACAATTGGCTGCTAAATATGGCCAGGCCATTTTGCTGTATCAAGCTAAAAAATATGATGAAGCCCGTAATCAGTTACAACCGCTGTTAACGCAACAGCCGGGCAATATTTGGTTTCTCGATTTAATGACTGATATCGATTTGGGGCAAAACAAAGCCGCCAGCGCCATTAGCCGCCTGCAAACCGCAATGGCCAATCTGAAAGACGAGCAGCCGGTATTACAACTGAATCTGGCCAATGCTTATGTTGAGGGCGGAAAACCGGCAGAGGCCATCAAGATATTGCGCCGTTATACTTTCAGCAATCCGAATGACCCTAACGGTTGGGATTTATTGGCACAAGCGGCAGCGGCACTGGGCCTGCGCGATCAAGAGCTAGCAGCGCGCGCAGAAAGCTTGGCCTTGGGTGGCAAATTGACTCAAGCCATCGGTTTACTCAGTGATGCCAGTGCGCGGGTGAAGCTAGGGAGTTTAGAACAGGCTCGCTATGATGCCCGTATTGACCAATTACGCCAATTGAATGAGCGCTTCCGTAAATACCAGAAGTCCTAAGGAAAGTTACTATGAAAAACGTCACGATTTACCACAATCCGCGTTGCTCCAAAAGCCGGGAAACACTCGCATTAGTTGAACAACAGGGCATTCAACCGCAAGTGGTATTGTATTTAGATACCCCGCCCTCGGTGTCGACGTTAAAAGAATTACTGCAACAATTGGGCTTCAGTGACGCCCGCCAATTGATGCGCACCAAGGAGGAACTCTATAAGGAGTTGAATCTGGCAGATAACGCGCTGACACAACAGCAATTGCTGCAAGCCATGAGTGATAACCCTAAGCTTATCGAGCGCCCAATTGTGGTTTATCATGGCAAAGCGCGTATTGGCCGCCCACCAGAACAAGTATTAGAAATTTTGAAGTGATTTAATCAGTCGTTAAAAGATAATGATTGAACGAGTGCGAGGCCGCTTATTCGTTCAATATCTATAATCCGAGGATCTCTTTCACAAAGGGGATGGTCAGTTTGCGCTGCGCAGTAATAGAGGCGCGATCAAGCTGATCCAGCGTCATAAACAGCGTGCGCATTTCCCTGTCCAGGCGCTTTAGCAGAAAACGGCCGACATCTTCCGGTAATTCAAAACCCCGCAATTTGGCGCGTAATTGCAAAGCTTGCAATTTTTCATCATCAGACAAGGGCTGCAATTTATAGATTTGCCCCCAATCAAGCCGGGAAGCCAGGTCAGGTAAACCGAGATTCAACTGCCGCGGTGGGCGATCGCCGGTAATCAGTAAGCGGGTACGCCCTGTTTCTACAATGCGATTATAAAGATTAAATATCGCCATTTCCCACTGTTCATCACCTGCAATGCACTCAATATTATCAATACAAATCAGAGCCAATTGCTCCATGCCATCCAACACTTCCGGCACAAAATAAGCGCGTTTATCCAGCGGGACATAACCCACCGCCTCACCTTTTTGCGATAACTCAGCACAAGCAGCATGCAACAAATGGCTGCGGCCACCGCCTTCGCGCGACCAGAAATAGATATAACTGCCATGAGACTGGTGAACAGCAGACTGGATCGCCGCTAATAGGGATGGGTTCTCCCCCGGATAAAAACTAGCAAAAGTTTCATCATCGGGAAGATAAAGTGGCAGTGAAAGCTGTGCCGGCGTATTCAGAAGCACCTCAACCAACAAAACGGGCGGGAAAACGTGACAAGTTTACCACAAAAATGGGCAACAGCATAAAAACCTGATCTGAGGCGAAAAACTGGCCGAACCGACAAACGCAGCTCGACCAGCAATCACTTTATTTCAGTGTCAGCTCTTCTTCCGTGGCCTCAATAATCTCTTCTTCAGTGCGGATCAAACTGATCACCTTGAACAACAGACTCAGGCCGATGCCTACTACTGTTGCCAGCGCCATGCCTTTCAGTTCAGTTGCACCAATGTTCACTTTCGCGCCACTCACCCCAATAATCAGGATGACGGAGGTTAAGATCAAGTTTTGTGCTTTGTTGTAGTCCACTTTGGACTCAATCAACACACGGATACCTGACGCCGCAATAACACCGTATAGCAGCAGTGAAACACCGCCCATGACTGGCACTGGAACCGCCTGAATTGCCGCAGCCAATTTGCCAACACAAGAGAGCATTATCGCCAGAATCGCGGCACCACCAATCACCCAAGTGCTGTAAACGCGGGTAATTGCCATAACCCCGATATTTTCACCATAAGTGGTATTCGGTGTGGAACCGAAGAAGCCGGAAATCACAGTCGAAAGACCATTGGCAAACATTGAACGGTGCAGGCCGGGATCACGAATTAAATCCTTTTTCACAATATTCGCCGTTACAACCAAATGCCCAATATGCTCGGCAATCACCACCAATGCGGCGGGCAAGATGGTCAGAATGGCAAACCACTCAAAACGCGGGGTATAGAATGTCGGTAAAGCAAGCCAGTGGGCATCGCGAATAGGGGCCAAATCAACCACGCCCATCACAAATGACAAGGCATAGCCCGCCAACACACCAATCAGAATAGGGATAATGGCGAAGAAACCGCGAAATAGCACCGAGCCGAGGATGGTCACCCCCAAGGTCACCATTGAAATGATGATAGTGCTTGAATCGACGGTTACCCCCTCCGCAGGTAGTAGCCCAGCCATTCCCGCAGCTACGCCAGCCAATTCAAGGCCGATAACCGCAACAATCGCCCCCATCGCCGCGGGTGGGAATAGCACATTCAACCAACCGGTACCGGCTTTTTTCACAATCAGCGCCACCAGGCAGAACAGCACGCCGCACATGATAAAACCGCCCAGGGCGACTTCGTATCCCAATGGCAACAACAGTAATACCGGTGAAATAAAGGCAAAACTGGACCCCAGATAAGCTGGGATTTTTCCCTTACAAATGAATAAGTAAAGCAAGGTTCCGACACCGTTAAATAGCAGCACTGTTGCCGGATTAATTTTAAACAGAATAGGAACTAAAACAGTGGCACCAAACATCGCAAACAAGTGTTGGAAACTCAGGGGGATCGTCTGGAGCAGCGGTGGACGCTCGCTGACGCCAATGGTGCGACGGCTCATTTTCTCTATCCTCTAATGAAAGTTATATGGTGTTGTGTTGAATGCTAAAAATTATTCAAAAAAAAGCCGACTATCGAGTCGGCTATCTAGAAGTTATTTGGTTCCGAAAATCTTATCACCGGCATCACCCAATCCTGGGATGATGTAGCCGTGTTCATTTAGACCTTGATCGATGGAAGCAGTGTACAGCTCGACATCTGGATGAGCGGCTTCCAATGCTTTAATACCTTCAGGTGCGGCAACCAACACCAATACTTTGATGCTCTTACAGCCAGCATTCTTAAGTAAATCAATGGTCGCAATCATTGAACCACCGGTTGCCAGCATCGGGTCAACCACCAGCGCCATGCGCTCATCGATATTTGACACCAGTTTCTGGAAGTAAGGTACTGGCTTCAGCGTTTCTTCATCACGATAAACCCCTACCACACTAATTCGCGCACTAGGGACATTTTCCAAGACCCCCTCCATCATGCCCAAACCGGCACGTAAAATGGGCACTACCGTGATTTTCTTACCTTTAATCTGTTCAATCTCAACCGGCCCATTCCACCCTTCGATGGTGACTTTTTCAGTTTCTAAATCGGCGGTTGCTACATAAGTCAGTAAACTTCCCACTTCAGACGCTAACTCGCGAAAACGCTTTGTACTGATATCATTCTCACGCATCAAACCAAGTTTATGTTTTACTAGCGGGTGTTTCACCTCAACGATCTTCATTATTTTTCTCCTGGTTAGGCGACTGGCGGCCAAAAAAATCGCGAGATTATACCGCCTTTTTTTTTGAACACCACAATGAATAGCCTGATTCAGATCAATAGAAAACCATTATTAAGTCAAGTAAGCTAAAAATCAGCGTGATATCACAAGCCACTCGCAAACGTTTGCCTGCGCTGTTAGAATTGTCGCGTTTTCTTCCAAAGCTCAACCGCGGGGACCTCGCAGTGACCAACAAAACCTCTCTCAGCTATAAAGACGCAGGTGTAGATATTGATGCCGGCAATGACCTTGTTGATCGCATAAAAGGTGTGGTTAAACAAACTCGTCGCCCAGAAGTGATGGGGGGATTGGGCGGGTTCGGTGCCCTGTGCGCTTTGCCACAAAAATACCGTGAACCTATTCTGGTTTCAGGCACTGACGGCGTCGGCACCAAGCTGCGTCTGGCGATGGATCTGAAACGCCACGATACCATCGGTATCGATTTGGTCGCCATGTGTGTTAACGACTTGGTGGTCCAAGGTGCTGAGCCACTGTTTTTCCTTGACTACTTTGCTACTGGTAAACTGGATGTGGATACTGCCGCCAGTGTGATTACCGGGATTGCCGAAGGGTGCAAACAGTCAGGTTGTGCACTGGTTGGGGGCGAAACCGCCGAAATGCCGGGGATGTACCACGGCGAAGATTATGACGTAGCAGGCTTTTGTGTCGGCGTGGTCGAAAAATCTGAAATCATCGACGGCAGTAAAGTCGCGCCGGGCGATGCTCTGGTGGCTTTAGGTGCCAGCGGCCCGCATTCTAATGGCTATTCACTGGTGCGTAAAATTCTGGAAGTCAGCAATACTGACCCAGAACAGACTCAATTAGACGGTAAATCTCTGGCCGACCATTTGCTGGAACCGACCAAAATCTATGTAAAATCCATTCTTAGCTTGATTGAGCAACTTGATATCCATGCGATTGCTCACTTGACCGGTGGCGGCTTCTGGGAAAATATCCCACGCGTATTACCACAAGGAACTCAAGCGGTTATTAATGAAAATAGCTGGCAGTGGCCCGCAGTATTTAGCTGGTTGCAAGAGGCCGGTAATGTTAGCCGCCACGAAATGTACCGCACATTTAACTGCGGCGTCGGCATGGTTGTTGCCTTACCTGCGGAACTGGCTGATATTGCGGTTGAGTTGCTGACAGCCTCTGGCGAAAAAGCTTGGAAAATTGGTGTCATTGCGGCGGCGGCAGATGGTGTAGAGCAAGTTATTATCAATCCATAACATCGCCAACCCCCCTGCAGCTTCAAGTCCGAAGGGTATTACCCAAAGTCATTGAAGTGGCAGGTAGGCGGCAAATGAATGAACCCGATGAGTTTACATCAGTAAATGATTCGGGTAAGTGAGTGCAGCCAACACCCCTGCAGCTTCAAGTCCGAAGGGTATTATGAAAAAAATAGTGGTTTTGGTCTCGGGCCAAGGCAGTAATTTGCAGGCACTGATAGACGCCCAACAGCAAGGGCGTATTTCAGGCGAGATTAGTGCTGTCTTCAGTAATAATCTGCAAGCTTATGGATTAGAGCGTGCTGAATTGGCGGGCATTGCACACCATGCAATAGATGCCAAATCTTATGCCTCGCGTGCCAGTTTCGATTTGGCATTAGCGCAAGCTATTGATGAATATCAGCCTGATTTAGTGGTACTGGCGGGCTATATGCGCATTCTCAGTCCAGAGTTTGTTCAGCATTATGCTGGTCGGATGTTGAATATTCACCCCTCACTGTTACCGAAATATCCCGGCTTGCATACCCATCGTCAAGCATTGGAAAACGGCGATCTTGAGCACGGTACTTCAGTCCATTTTGTGACGGAAGAACTGGATGGCGGCCCGGTCATCCTGCAAGCCAAAGTCCCGATTTTCAGTGATGATACTGAAGAGGATGTGGTCGAGAGAGTCCAAACTCAAGAACACAGTATTTACCCGTTAGTGGTCGGTTGGTTTACTGATGGCCGTTTAGCAATGCGCGAGAATGCAGCGTGGTTAGATGATAAACGTTTGCCACCACAGGGTTATGCGGCTGAGTAAAGACAGGTTAAGTGATATTGATTAAAGGCGCAGCCATTTAAGGTGAGCGCCTTTTTTAATTCCCCTGTGCTTATACCTTGTGCTAATAGTATAATTTTTAGGGCAGCAGCCGCTGTCGTCATATGAGGAATCAGCATGTCTACCACTAGCAGCGTCCGGTTACGTCCGTTGGAACGGGATGATCTGCCGTTTGTACATCAGTTAGATAACAATGCCAGCGTTATGCGCTATTGGTTTGAAGAGCCTTATGAGGCTTTCGTCGAGCTGTCTGATCTGTATGATAAACATATTCATGATCAAAGCGAACGCCGCTTTATTATTGAAAGCCAGGGGACAAAAGTCGGTCTGGTTGAGTTAGTTGAAATTAATCACATTCATCGCCGTGCTGAGTTTCAGATTATTATCGACCCAGCCCATCAAGGCAAAGGTTATGCCGGTTCAGCAGCAAAGTTAGCAATGGAATACGGTTTTTCCGTACTGAACCTCTATAAACTGTATTTGATTGTGGATAAAGAAAATGAGAAAGCAATTCATATCTACAGCAAATTGGGCTTTGAATTGGAAGGCGAGTTAAAACAAGAGTTCTTTATCAATGGTGAATATCGCACTGCCATTCGCATGTGTATTTTCCAGCCGCAATATTTGGCTAAATATAAAACCCCATCGATAAAGAGTGCTTAATTTTTCGGGGCTAATTCAGTTGGCCCCAACATCCATTTACGTCAGCAGCGATAATAAGGGGAAATCCTCTTTTAGCGCTAAATCCATGACATCTTGTTTAAACTTCTGGCTTGAGTTATCAGTGGAATCACGACACGCATGGTAAGAATATATGATATCAATCACGTGACTTTCGGTTATCTCTCCGTGATGGCTAACATGGGCTGAGATGAGTGCTTTCAGAAAGAAGAAATCTATCACTTGAAGATTAAATACAGCAACCGCCGACTTATCCCCCATGGCTAATTGGTCATGATGAATACGATAAAGAAAATAATTACGCAATACTGAATTGTGCTGCATGAAAAATGGCAATGCATACTGATGCCAGGCATCACTTAATTTCTGTTCAATACTCTTCGGACTCGTCAGTTTATCGCTGAGAATTATCTGCAAAGTATTTGCATAGGCCGCCAATACATTTTTGCCACGGATATCGGGCATTTGTGCCATAAAATGACGAAAGTAATCTAATAGCTCGCAACGAATTGCGGGAGAATAATCTATAGCCATTAAGGCATCAGCAGCTTTCCCCGAGGCGACGGCGGATATTAACTTGGCACGTAAACTATCAATCTCGGCCATTTTATTTTTATTCACATCTGAACCCATTAGGTCCATCTGCAAAAAAAGGTTTATTGCCCATAGGCTTTCTTCAATAACATTACTCTCTTCACTTGCAGCAATAATAGCGACACAAGCACGATTGGCTAGCCGCTGGTCAATAATAATATCCGGCGCTTTATAATAATCATATTGATGGATAGTCGAAAATCGCAATGTTAATGCTTCCGGAGAAAATAAGACTTTCCGCGTAACTTCCGGGCAGGAAAGTGACATACTTTTTATTTTCTGATTTTTATAAATATGCTCGATGCGGGGATAAGTCGCACAACAGTTACTCAGTGCATTAGCGCCTGCATGTTTGTGAATTTGACATAACTGTTGTTCATCAAGAAAGGGGCAACACCCTTGGCTGTCGGGGTGGATATTGGCCCAAGAGGCAAGGCTGTCTTGGGTAACGGAAATATGGCTAATGGCAATACGTTTGATATCTGCGTAAGGGCTTTTAATATATTTTTGATAACGATTTCTATCCAGCGTCACATTTTGACCTTTACAGCAATGTTCACGACAAGCTGTACCGACACAGTTAAATGTCTCCATAAAATCAGGCTGAGTTATCAATAGCTCTTTCACTTAATGCTTCCATTCAATAGTCACCTCAATAACAAGCGGCACATGAAAGTATAAACTTAAATCGCAATTGATAAATAAAGAGAACACCTTAGAAAGGTGGAGTGGTCTGCTATGATTATATAATCGGACTGATTAGCCGTAGCGCCCGGTAATATAATCTTCGGTACGTCGCTGATGTGGCGAAGTAAACAGCGCGTCAGTGTCATTATATTCCACTAAACACCCTTGGTGGATAAATGCAGTATAATCTGAAACCCTGGCCGCCTGTTGCATATTGTGGGTCACTAAAACCACGCTATATTGCTGTTTTAATTCAGTAATAAGCTCTTCGATAGTCAATGTCGAAATAGGGTCTAATGCCGATGTCGGCTCATCCAACAAGAGTACCTCCGGCTCAATCGCAATCGCTCTGGCTATCACTAAGCGCTGCTGTTGACCACTGGAGAGACGAAAAGCATTTTCACGCAACCGGTCTTTAACTTCATGCCACAGTGCAGCGGCCCGCAATGAGCGCTCTACAGCTTCATCAAGCACCCGCCGGTCGCGGATCCCCTGCAAGCGCAGGCCATAGACCACATTCTCATAAATAGATTTTGGGAAAGGATTAGGCCGCTGGAAGACCATGCCGACTCGCCGACGCAAAGCAGCAACATCAGTGTTTTTCTCAGTAATCACTTCATTACCAAGAAAAATTTGACCTTCGAGGCGGCAGTTATCCAGCAAATCATTCATTCGATTAAAGCAGCGCAACAAAGTTGATTTGCCACAACCAGAGGGGCCAATCAGCGCAGTAACACGGTGCCGGGGCACATTAAAAGAAATATCGTGCAGCACCTGTTTGTCGCCATAAAATAAATTGAGCTTTTTGACCGCCAGTGCAGTTTGCTCATGAGTTAATTGCTGCACATCTAATAGCGGCAGCGAATCCGGCATCAAAAGTCCCATAAATTATCCTGCGGGTTAAAAAGTTTAGTCATAGCATTAAACCACGATATTTTTCGCGTAAATGATGGCGAATACCTATCGCCGCTAAATTAAGACCAACCACAATAATCACCAGTAATAACGCGGTGGCAAACACTAATGGCCGGGCAGCTTCTACATTGGGACTTTGGAATGCCATATCGTATATTTGGAAGCTTAAATGCATAAATTTACGTTCTAAATGCAGGAAAGGGAAAACACCATCCACTGGCAAGAGCGGTGCTGATTTCACCACCCCCACCAGCATCAATGGGGCCGTTTCCCCTGCGGCTCGCGCAACCGCTAAAATCAGCCCGGTAATCATGGCGGGAGCGGCCATTGGCAACACAATATGCCACAATGTCTCGGCTTTGCTCGCCCCCAACGCCAAGGAGCCATGCCGCAAGTTGGCCGGGATGCGAGATAACCCCTCCTCGGTCGCCACAATCACCACCGGCAATGTCAATAAAGCCAGTGTTAATGCCGCCCATAGCACACCCGGCGTACCGAATGTCGGGCTGGGCAGAGCTTCGGGATAAAATAGTTTATCCAGTGAACCGCCAATCAAATAGACAAAGAAACCGAGGCCAAATACTCCATAAACAATGGACGGCACGCCCGCTAAATTCACCACGGAAATACGAATCATCCGGGTCAGCGCATTTTTTCCTGCATATTCGTGTAAATAAACCGCCGCAATCACCCCCAGTGGCATGACCACTATGGACATTAATATCACCATCAGCACGGTACCAAAAATAGCGGGAAACACACCGCCATCAGTGTTGGTATTACGTGGATTATCGGTCAGAAACTTATTCATTTGCACCGTAAAATGGCGCAGTTTCTGCCAGAGGCTCATATCATTAGGGTACCAGGCGCGGTCGATTTGGCTCAGCGGCAGTGGATGAACTTGCCCATTCATATCCCGCAACAGCAGGGTGTAGCGGTTTTGGTCCGTTTGCAGGCCGCGCAATTTTTCCATCATCGCCTGATGGCTACGCTGGAGTTCGCCCCATTCAGCTTCAATTCTGTCTTGTGATTTGCTGTCAAAATCATTCGTCATTTGCAGGCGTTTTTTCTGTAACCGCAGTGCTTCAAACTGCTGATTCAGCATGTTCATTTGGCGGAACTGAATATCCTGGGACTGCCTAACCAGCGCTTGTATCACCGGAATGCGCTTTTGCAGATCCAGCGCTAAATTATCCCCCACGACGGGCTGGCCGTTATCCCGCATTCCTGCGAGAAAACCATATGCGGTGCCATTGTTTTGTCTTTCTAATACCAACAAATCTTTGGGCTGACTGCGCTGTTGAATATCCGTGTCCAGCAGCCGATGAAAATCTTGCCCTTGTATCTCGCGGTTGCCGGTCTTAATCAGATAACGGGTCAGGGTCGCGCCCGACTCTGGCGGTAAAATAATGCCCGCCTGCTCTAACTGCTGGCGCGGGAGAGACTGTTGCTGATAAATTTCGCCAATGACCCTAACTGGGCCGGCGGCAGTTTGCTTGAGTTCAAACAGGTAAACTGGGCTGGGCCAGAAATAACGCATCCCCTGCCCCGCCAATAATAAGACCACACCCAGTAAGGCCAACAAGCTGATACTCACCGCCCCGGCAGTCAGCCAGATCCACGGCGAACCGGATGCAAACCACTTTTTAGTCGATCGGGTCATCACGCAGTTGGCTCCATTTGATAGCGTTCACGTAACCGCAGGCGAATGGATTCGGCGAGTGTATTAACTAAAAATGTGAAACAAAACAGCACTAACGCCGTCAAGAATAGTACCCGATAATGGCCACTTCCTATTACGGCCTCCGTCATTTCAATGGCAATATTGGCGGCCATTGCCCGTAGCCCTTGGAAAATGCTGCCATCGATAATTGGCGAATTCCCGGTCGCCATCAGCACAATCATGGTTTCCCCCACCGCGCGGCCAAAACCAATCATTAACGCCGAGAAAATACCCGCATAAGCCGATGGTAAAATAACACGAATTAATGTCTGCCAAGGTGTCGCCCCCAATGCCAGTGAGCCTTGGCTCAGTGATGGCGGAACACTAAATAGCGCATCTTCAGCCAGTGAGAAAATAACCGGAATCAGGGCGAACCCCATGGCAACCCCAACCACTAAAGCATTGCGCTGAGAATAATTATCGCCCAACCATTCATGTAACGGCCCCCCCAGCACCCCTATCGCCAGTTTCGGCCCTAGCCAGAGTGCCAGCCAGCCAGTCAACAGAATAACCGGCAGCAAAATAATGATATCCCAGCCCGCGGGCAATTGGCGTTGCGTTTTTGCCGACAATCGCGCGCTCCCCCAGCCACACAATAAAATTGTCAGGGCCAGCAATGGCGGCAACAACAAGATGCCGGTCAAATAATGCTCAATGACCGGTGCCAGCCAAATACCGGCAATCAAACCGATAACCACCGTCGGGAATGCCCCCATCATCTCAATTGTCGGTTTAACAATTCGCCGTAAGCCCGCCGACATAAAATAAGCAGTATAAATAGCACCGGCCAATGCCAAGGGTACGGCGAATAACATGGCATAACCCGCCGCTTTTAATGTGCCGAAGATGATGGGTATCAGACTGAATTTGGCTTGATAGTTCTCTTGTGCCGAACTTGACTGCCAGACATAAGCCGGTTCGGGATAATTTTCATACCACACCCGCTGCCATAGGCTACGCCAATTGATATCAGGATAGCGATTGTCTAATTGATAGGTAGACCAACCGGCGGCATTCTCTACCAGCAGACTATCGCCCCAGGGGGAGAACGCGGCATGGGTAATACCCGCAGCCAGTTTATGTTGTAATAGCGGTGCAGACTGGATGCTGGAAAAGAGCGATAACTCACCTTGTGGCGATAATGAAGCAAATACCCGCCGCGCATTTTCAGTCGTCAGTAAGCCCTTACTTGCGGGAGTAAAGCTGCGAATCCGGGTCAAATGATATTGATTGTTCGGCGCTTTGGGCACATCAAACCACTGCGTAACAACACCGTCCGGCGCTTGAACCAGCAGTGACTTCCCCCCTGCCAGTAGAGAAAGTATCAATGGCCCTTGCGGTGGGTGTTTATCATCCGCCGATTTATCCGCTAACAAAGGGACAATTTCACGCAAGGTAAGCTCAGTGCCAAATTGATAAATATATAGCTGATGGCCGGATAGCAGATAGAGCAAACGCCCGTCGGGCGTCAATAATAGCTGGTCAATGGCCTTGGTCACATCCGTCAGCTCAGTGAGTTGCTGCCCTTGAGCTGTAAATATGCCAGCCATTAAACGGCCATCATCCGTGGTGGCGGCCAGAGAAAAGTGCTGAGGTTGCGGTTCAGCCAACACCAAATGCCGCAGATTTTGGCCTTTCAAATCCAGAAAACGCGGCTGTTCACCCAGAGGGAATTGCCAACGGGGTGGTGTTGCTGAAAAATCGGGTTGCAGTAGCATAAAACGGCCATTACTCAGACCAATGCCATACAAAGGTTGCCCACCCACAGCGCGACTGATTGACACCGGCGGCGGTGATAACTGTTGCTCACTGATAAGGCTCCCGGCGGGAGATTCCCCCTGCGGATTTAGCCGGATGAAATAGCCTTTTCCTTTATCATCAATGCGATACCCAACCTTCCCTTGGGCATCTACCCCCAGAGCAAGAGTGGGTGCTGTGCGAACCACAGCAAACTGATTATCTAAATTGATTGAAGCTGGCTTAAACAGAGGTAACGCGGCGTACAATAAATAAACAAAAATCAGCATTAATGTCAGCAAAACCAACAGGCCACTGCCCGTCACTAACATCCGCACCAGACGTTCAATGACAGCCCGGCGCTTATCTCTCCCTGATGTTGTTACCACGCCCGCTTGCTGCATAATCTGCTGTTGCCCCATGCCCTTTCAGTGTTTTTCGTCTATTTTGTCAATCCAAGCGCCCATCTTTAATAGATATAGCGCCGGATGACCGTGCATCTTATGTCAGTTTTGTGGCGTTTGCATGACTATGTTGGCGTTATTAACGAACAAAGTTAACTAATGATATCTGTTGGACTTTCTTGTCAAACTTTCGCAATAATGATTAAGGACACTAGATACTCCCACAATAATCTTACTGGAGTTGCAATGGGTCAGGAAAAGCTCTACACCGAAAAAGAACTCAGTTGGTTATCTTTTAATGAGCGGGTATTGCAGGAAGCGGCGGATAAGAGCAATCCACTTATCGAGCGGATGCGTTTTCTTGGCATTTACTCCAACAATCTCGATGAATTTTATAAAGTCCGTTTCGCCGATCTGAAGCGGCGCATTCTGATTAGCGAGGAGCAAGGCTCTGCCGTGACTTCCCGCCATTTGCTTAAAAAAATCCAAAGCAAAGTAGTGAAAGCGGATCAAGAATTTGACGGGCTTTATAATGATCTCTTGCTGGAAATGGCACGTAATCAAATCTTCCTGATTAATGAGCGGCAAATTTCCGAAAACCAGCAAGTCTGGTTAAAGCAATATTTTAAACAGCATTTGCGCCAACACATCACGCCGATTCTGATTAACCACGACACCAATCTGGTGCAATTTTTAAAAGACGATTACACCTATCTGGCGGTAGAAATCATTCGCGGTCAGGATATTGCTTATGCCCTGTTAGAAATTCCCTCAGATAAAGTGCCGCGCTTCGTTAACTTACCACCAGAAGCCCCACGCCGTCGCAAACCAATGATATTGCTTGATAATATTCTTAGGTATTGTCTCGATGAGATTTTTAAAGGCTTCTTTGATTACGACGCACTGAATGCCTATTCCATGAAAATGACCCGCGATGCAGAATATGATTTGGTCACTGAAATGGAATCCAGTTTGTTGGAATTGATGTCATCAAGCTTAAAACAGCGCCTAACGGCTGAGCCAGTACGCTTTGTTTATCAACGCGATATGCCGGATGAAATGGTGGAATTACTGCGCAATAAGCTGGGTATTTCTAATGATGACTCGGTTATTGCCGGTGGCCGTTATCATAATTTCAAAGACTTTATCAGCTTCCCGAATGTGGGCAAAAGCAATCTGGTGAATAAACCCTTACCGCGCCTGCGCCATATTTGGTTTGATAAATTCCGCAATGGTTTTGATGCTATTCGCGAACAAGATGTGCTGCTGTATTACCCTTATCATACTTTCGAACATGTATTGGAATTGCTGCGTCAGGCATCATTCGACCCCAGCGTTTTAGCCATTAAAATCAATATTTATCGCGTCGCGAAAGATTCGCGCATTATTGAGTCGATGATCCATGCGGCCCATAATGGCAAGAAAGTGACGGTGGTGGTGGAATTACAAGCGCGTTTCGATGAAGAAGCCAATATTCACTGGGCCAAAAGCTTAACGGCCGCCGGTGTACACGTTATTTTCTCCGCACCGGGACTAAAAATTCATGCCAAGTTATTCCTAATCTCCCGTCTTGAAGGCGAGGAAATCGTGCGTTATGCCCATATTGGTACCGGCAACTTTAATGAGAAAACAGCTCGAATTTATACTGATTATTCCTTGCTGACGGCCGATGCACGGATTACCAATGAAGTGCGGCGGGTATTTAACTTTATTGAAAATCCTTACCGCCCGGTCAAATTCGATAATTTGATGGTGTCACCACAGAACTCGCGCTTGATGCTGTATCAACTGATCGACCAGGAAATTATTAATGCTCAGGCGGGCGAAAGCGCCGGTATCACCCTGAAGATAAATAATTTAGTGGATAAAGGCTTGGTAGATAGGTTATATAGCGCCTCCAGTGCGGGGGTGAAGATCCGCTTATTAATACGTGGGATGTGTTCTTTAATCCCAAATATGCCGGGGATCAGCGATAATATTCAAGTCACCAGTATTGTTGACCGCTTCTTAGAGCATGACCGAGTGTACGTTTTTGAGAATAAAGGCGACAAACTGGTCTATCTCTCTTCCGCTGACTGGATGACCCGTAACATTGATTATCGTATTGAAGTCGCAGTTTCATTACTGGACCCGAGGTTAAAACAGCGGGTGCTGGATATTTTAGAGCTGTTATTCAACGACACGGTAAAAGCCCGTTATATTGATAAAGAACTGAGTAATCGTTATGTACCGCGTGGAAATAGGCGCAAAGTACGTGCACAGATTGCCATCTATGATTATTTAAAAGCGCTGGAACAACCAGACGTATCGAGCTAAAACTATGCCGCTAACCAATAATTCAACTACCATAAAACCGCAAGAAATTGCGGCTATCGATCTGGGTTCTAACAGTTTTCATATGGTTATTGCCCGTGTCGTTAACGGCGCATTGCAGGTTTTAGGCCGCCTAAAGCAGCGCGTGCATCTGGCTGATGGTCTGGATAGCAATAATATGCTCAGCGAAGAAGCTATTGAACGGGGTCTGGCTTGTCTGGCCCTGTTTGCAGAACGTTTGCAAGGTTTCTCGCCAGACAACGTCTGTATCGTGGGTACGCATTCACTGCGACAAGCCGCGAATGCAGAGACTTTCCTCAAACGCGCCGCCGAGGTTATTCCTTATCCGATCGAAATCATTTCGGGTCAGGAAGAAGCGCGTCTGATTTTCATGGGAGTCGAACATACTCAGCCGGAAAAAGGCCGCAAACTGGTGATTGATATCGGTGGTGGTTCAACCGAGTTGGTTATTGGCGAAGATTTCGAACCTCTGCTGGTAGAAAGCCGCCGTATGGGGTGTGTCAGTTTTGCTCAACAGTTTTTCCCACACGGCGAAATCAGTAAGACTAACTTCAAACGTGCCCGTCTGGCTGCCGCGCAAAAGTTGGAAAACCTCGCCTGGCAATACCGAATTCAAGGTTGGCAATATGCTCTGGGAGCATCCGGCACCATAAAAGCCACTTATGAAGTCTTGGTGGAAATGGGCGAGAAAGACGGTTTGATCACCCCAGAGCGCCTCGAAATGCTGGTTGAGCAAGTGCTGCAATACAAACACTTCTCAGCATTGAGCCTGCCGGGGTTATCGGAAGATCGCCAGTCGGTATTTGTGCCCGGTTTAGCTATTTTGTGTGGTGTGTTTGATGCATTGGCAGTCAAAGAGTTACGTTTATCCGACGGTGCGCTGCGTGAAGGCGTGCTGTATGAGATGGAAGGCCGCTTCCGCCATCAAGATATCCGTCAGCGCACGGCTAAAAGTTTAGCAGAACACTATAATATTGACCGGGAACAAGCGCGCCGGGTGCTGGAAACCACTGAGCAGCTTTATACCCAATGGTTGGCGCAAAACACCAAGCTGGTACAACCGCAACTTGAAGCATTGCTAAAGTGGGCGGCAATGCTACATGAGGTCGGGCTGAGTATTAATCACAGCGGGATGCATCGCCATTCTGCCTATATCTTGCAAAATACCAACTTGCCGGGCTTCAATCAGGAGCAGCAATTGCTATTGGCAACTTTGGTGCGTATGCATCGAAAAGGGATTAAGCTTGATGAGTTGCCGCGCTTGAATTTATTCAAGAAAAAATATTATTTGCCGCTAATTCAATTATTACGGTTAAGCACTTTATTGAATAATCAGCGTCAATCGACCACCACCCCGGAAACTCTGCGGCTGATAACTGATGACAGCCACTGGACATTGCGTTTCCCTGCAGGTTATCTGGCACAAAATAACCTGGTACAACTAGATTTTGAACGTGAGCAGGCTTATTGGGATGACGTGGTGGGCTGGAAGCTTTTCATTGAAGAAGAACCCTCGGAAGAAGCCGATTCTGAAGCGCCCAAAGCATGATCAGATTGAATCCCGATGAGCTTATTTATACAGAATCAACAACAAGTCAGTGATTCGGGTGCGTGAAGGCAGCTAACTTTTGCTGATACCAATAAGCTGCTATTTCAAGAAAGAAGGGTAAAAATGATGAAAAGAAGGCCATCGACACCACTAACAAAAATTATCTTACTGGTGAGCTTTCTCATTCTATTTGGTCGCTTATTGTTTGCAGGGATCGCTTCTATTTCTCATCATCAAGAGCGGCGTGAAGCACAACGGATCGAGCAGTCCGTGGACGGTGAACTCCCTGGCCCCCATGAAACTGACCTCAGTCCCTAAACTTTCGTACTCATACGCTCGTTTCATATACACGGACATCACACATTATGCCAGTACCAATCATTCCGGTTTCGTTTTCTGCCGCGGCAAAAAAAAGCACTAAAAATAATGCGAAAAAACTGGCAGAAATCCGCAATCGAATACTTTCTCTATTACTGAATAATAAAGACTTGGTCGATGGTATTCTTGGCCGTCAGGAAGACCGCGAAAAGATCAGTGATGAGAAACTTGCTGAAAAAACATTAGAAATCAAAACGCTGCTCGACGATTTACACGCAGCTGACCTTGCCGACTTACTCGAAGCCTTACCCAATGATGAGCGTTTGGCATTGTGGCGGTTAGTCAAAAACGAGAAACGCGGACAAACGCTGGTCGAAGTCTCTGAGACAGTGTGGGACACGCTTATCAAAGAGATGAGCGATAAAGATCTGTTAAAAGCGATGCGCACCTTGCATGTCGATGAACAGGCTTATCTGGCCGAATATCTGCCGCGTAACTTAATGGGCCGCTTACTCACCTCACTTGACCCTGACCAACGGGCCAGAGTGCGGGAAGTTATCCAATATGGTCGCGATACTGTCGGCCAAATGATGGATTTCGAACTGGTGACGGTGCGAGCTGATGTCACCCTCGGCACGGTACACCGCTATTTGCGCTATCGGAAAAACATTCCCGATGCCACGGATAAAATCTTCGTTATTGATCGCAAGAATACCTTACTCGGTGAACTGCCTCTGACCGCGATCCTCCTCAACTCACCGGATACGAAAGTATTCCAAGTGATGGAGAGCAACCCGACCACTTTCCAGCCGGAGCAAAAAGCGGAAGATGCTGCGGGTGCCTTTGAACGTTATGACTTAATCAGCGCCGCGGTAATTGATGCCAAAGGCAAACTAATGGGCCGGCTGACCATCGAAGAGATAGTCGACGTCGTCAATGAAGAGAGTGACACCACGTTAAGGCGCATGGGCGGTTTGAGTCCGGAAGAAGACGTGTTCTCCCCGGTAGGCCGTGCGGTTCGAACCCGTTGGTCATGGCTGGCAATCAATCTCTGCACCGCGTTTGTGGCCTCAAGGGTCATCGGGTTATTTGAAGATACTATCTCGCAATTAGTCGCATTGGCGGCATTAATGCCAATCGTCGCAGGTATTGGCGGTAACACCGGTAACCAAACCATCACCATGATTGTCCGCGCCTTGGCATTGCACCATATTCAGCAGGGTAATGTGACTTTCCTGATGTTCAGAGAATTGGGTGTGGCGCTAATCAATGGTTTGATCTGGGGCGGGATTATGGGGTTTGTCACTTATCTGCTCTATGGCGATCCGGCCATGGGTGGCGTGATGACGTTGGCAATGATCCTTAACTTGTTAATGGCCGCGCTAATGGGGGTCATTATCCCGATGACTATGGCCCGTTTAGGCCGTGATCCGGCTATCGGTTCCAGTGTCATGATCACAGCCATCACCGATACTGGCGGCTTTTTCATTTTTCTGGGACTTGCCACCCTATTCTTAGTTTAATGATTATGATAATAAAAAAATAATTAATTGAGCATGGAGTAAACAAATCACATCTATCCATGCTCAGCTATACTAAACTATTGAATATGACCGCGTTTCAAATACAGTATATTTTTATGTGATGGGTTTCCCCTATCATAATCAAAATTCTTGCGAGCAAAATAAGGCGCTATATGGATCTCAGTGCAGCCGAAAAACCAGCTCCTGACAATAAAGCGATTATTCACATTACTATCATCAGCATAGTGGTGTTTTTGCTCGCACTTTTTTGTATCCGCCTTTCTGAGCAATCAGAAAACCTGGCTCCGTTATGGTTCCCGACCGCCGTATTGGTCGTAGCGTTATTCCACCTCCCAACACGCTATTGGTCGTGGCAATTATTAGCCGCCGGAATATGTATTGTTGCCGCTAATTTTATTTTATATGGCATCAGTGGGTTCCCCCTGCCACTGACATTCATCAACCTCGCGGAGTCGGCTGCTGGCGCGTGGTTACTGCGTAAACTTTTGCAACCCAAAGACCCCCTTAATAACCTTTTTAGTTGGCTCAAATTCGCCCTTTGTGCTGTGATTTTGGTTCCTCTAATCAGCGGATTAGCAGCAGCTTGGTATTTAGCGCCGCAAAACGGCAGCTTTACCCAAGTGCTGACAGTGTGGTTTATGTCCGAAGCTATCGGCATGTTGGCTTTAGGCCCGGTTGGCCTGCTTTATCGCCGGGGTTATTTCAATCTCGCGACCAAAACCAAAGCGCTGTTTGATATGACGTGGATAATGATAGTCTCGCTGACCGCTTGTTATATCAGCCTGATTTATATGCCTTATCCTTTTACTTTCGTTATTATGGCGCTGATCTGGACATCTATCCGCTTACCCCGTTTTGAGACTTTTACTCTCTGTTTTCTGGCCACATTGCTGATTGCAATGATGATCAACTTCAACCTATTTACCCTTCAGGCGGACGCCAAACTATCCGTTCAGGCATTTTCTTTTATTCCATTATTGATGGTGCTGATTCCTCCGCACGCCATGGCCATGGTGATGCACGCCTTTCGCATGGAAAAAAAACATATTATTGAAAGTGAAAACCGCTTTCGTAATGCCATGGAATACTCGGCCATCGGCATGGCATTGGTGTCGCCGGAAGGTAAATGGATGCAGGTCAATCAAGCGCTGTGCAAATTATTGGGTTACCGCCAAGAAACCTTGCTCACCCTGAATTTTCAGCAAATAACTCACCCGGAAGATCTCTCCGCCGACTTGAAATTGCTCGAGGATCTATACCATGGTCGCATTCCCAGTTATTCGATGGAAAAACGCTATATCCGCAGTGATGGCGAGGTGGTGTGGGCGCTGTTGGTGGTGAGCGTGGTACGCGACCATGAGCAACAGCCGCTTTATTACATTTCACAGGTCGAAGATATTAATGACCTGAAAAAGAGCGAAATCGTTAACCGCCGCCTGATGGAGCGCATTACGCTGGCGAACGAGGCCGGCGGAATTGGTATCTGGGAATTGGATATCAGAAAGCAGCAGATCAGTTGGGATAAGCGAATGTATGAGCTTTATCATGTCCCGCTCAACACCCCAGTTGATAATGATGTTTGGCAGCAATACATTCACCCTGATGATATTAACCGCGTTAATCGTGAATACAGCGCTGCACTCAATCAACGCAAGCCCTACCGGCTCGAATTCAGATTATTGTTACCGAATGGCGATATTGTTCATTTACGCAATCAGGCCAATATGATTTGCGACAAAAATGGCGATATTCTGCGCCTGATGGGCACCACGCTGGATATGACCGAAATCAGAAATCTGACCGAAGCGCTGCATGAAGAAAAAGAGCGGCTGCATATCACTCTGGACTCCATCGGCGAGGCGGTGGTCTGTACTGATCAGGATATGAATATCACCTTTATGAACCCGGTCGCGGAGAAAATGACCGGTTGGGCTAATACCATCGCGCTGGGTCAGCCCGTGCATCATATTATTAAGCTAACCGACGGCGTTGATGGGCCGGAAATTGATAATCCAATAGAACATTGTCTCACCCATCGCCCTTACTCCTCGCTGAATGAGTCGATGGTATTACATCATCGCGACGGACATTATTACGACATTCAGGAGTCTGTCGCCCCACTGAAAACGCTGGAAGGCACTATTGTTGGGGTAGTTTTGGTGTTCCAGGATGTCGGCGAATCGCGCGCAATGATACGCAAACTCAGCCACAGCGCGTCACATGATAATCTCACCGGCTTGCCAAACCGCGCTAATTTCGACAATAAATTAAAAGCGGCTATCCAGAAAAGTGTCGATTCTAACCAACAACACGCGCTGGCTTTCTTGGATCTGGATTATTTTAAAGCTGTTAACGACACCGCCGGGCACCCAGCTGGAGATGCACTGCTCAAAGAACTTAGTCAGTTAATGCGTCAACATTTACGCAATAGTGACTGTGTCGCACGACTGGGGGGCGATGAATTCGGTTTACTGATGCTTAATTGCACCCTATCTCACGCCAAAGCCATTACCCAAAGTCTGGTATCCATGATCAATGACTATCATTTCTACTGGGAAGATAAACTGTACCGTATTGGTGCCAGTGCTGGCGTCACGCAAATCAGCAGCAACAACAGTCAGCGCAGTGAGATTATGGCGCAAGCTGACATCGCCTGTTATACCGCCAAGCACAGTGGGCGCGGTCAGGTTTATCTCTACCAGCCACGACAAAAACAGCTGCTAGCCCGCCAGCACGGGCTACTCAGCCGAGAAGATGTCGAAAGTATTCTCCGTGAAAATCAATTATCGCTACAGATGACCCCGACAGCGCCACCGAAAACGCCGCTATCGGTCTGCTTCTATCAGGTCAGTTTCGAGATTAATCGGCCACAAGATATTGCCGTTAGCCAGTCTGCCTTTGAGGAAGCGGCGGTATTGTATAATTTGCAGCCGGAAATCGACCATTGGGTCTGCGAGCAACTGTTAGTGGAGCACGCCCCAGCACTACAGCGTAAAGGGCTGGCACTGGCTATCCCGCTGTCGGAAGTGGCTCTGCTCAAAGAAGATTTCCGCCAGTCACTGCTCACATTGCTACCACAGACCCCCTTGCCACCACAAAGTCTCTATTGGATGGTCGATGAAGCCACATTGCTGCAATATCCGTTTGCGATTGGTAATTTCCTCGCCAAACTGCAACTACTAGGCTGTAAACTTATTGTGAAAGAGTTTGGCCATAACCTGAATGATTTTGAATTATTAGCGGCGCATACCATTGATTATCTGAAATTTAACAGCAATTTAATTTCCAATATTCATACAAATCAAATGGATGAGGTTCTGATATCCATCATTAACGGCACAGCACAACGGGCGAATATCGCCACACTGGCTGGCCCGGCAGAATTACCGCCGACCCTCAGTAAGTTAATTGATATCGGTGTTGATTTAGTCGATGGCGAAACGATTGGCCGCACGCAACCTTTGTCAGAGGTGCTTAACAGTGGATATTTCGCGATAAAATAGCGCGATAACCTGACTTGACGATTGCCCCGCCGCTCACTCTGGGGTAAAGTCGCGCCCTTTATTTGGCCTGGGGGCAATTATGTTCATTGGATTTGACTACGGCACAGCAAACTGCTCGGTTGCCGTGATGCGGGACGATGCGCCCGAATTGCTAGTGCTGGAAAATAATGACGTTTATTTGCCCTCGATGCTGTGCGCCCCGACGCGGGAAGCCGTAAGTGAGTGCCTGCACCGCCATTGGCAGGTGCCAACAGGCAGTGACGAAAATCAGCAACTATTACGCCGGGCCATGGCGTTCAATCGCGAAGAAGATATTCCGGTGGCCGCCGACAGCTTGATGTTCGGCTTGTCTGCACTGGCTCACTATATTGAAGATCCCGAAGAAGTTTACTTTGTAAAATCGCCTAAATCTTTCTTGGGTGCCAATGGGTTGAAACCGCAACAGTTGGCGCTGTTTGAGGATTTAGTCTGCGCCATGATGTTCCACATCAAACGCCAGGCGGAAGCGGTATTGTCATCAGAAATTAGCCAGACGGTGATTGGCCGCCCAGTTAACTTCCAAGGTTCCGGCGGTGAAGAAGCCAACCGACAAGCCGAGGGGATTTTGCTGCGTGCCGCGCAACGCGCGGGTTTTCGCGATATCGCCTTCCAGTTTGAGCCGGTGGCTGCGGGGCTGGATTTTGAAGCCACACTGACCAGTGAAAAAACCGTTTTAGTGGTGGATATCGGCGGGGGAACCACGGACTGCTCGGTGCTATTAATGGGGCCAAAATGGCAAGGTTTGGCCGACCGCCAGCAAAGTCTGCTGGGTCACAGCGGTTGCCGTGTCGGGGGGAATGACCTTGATATCATGTTGGCATTTAAGCAACTGATGCCGCTGTTTGGTATGGGAGGCGAGACCGAAAAAGGCATTGCGATGCCGTCATTGCCCTACTGGAACGCGGTTGCCACCAACGATGTTCCCGCCCAGAGTGATTTCTATAGCACCGTGAATGGCCGTTTCTTGCGAGATTTAATCCGTGATGCGGCTAACCCACAGCAAGTTCAGCGCTTGTTGAAAGTCTATCAACAACGTTTAAGTTACCGCCTGGTACGCGCCGCAGAAGAGAGCAAGATTGCGCTGTCCGAGCAACAACAAGTCGCCGCAGCACTGGATTTTGTTCAGCCGGAATTAGGGCAAACTATCAGCCAGCAGCAGCTTGCTGAAGCTATCGCCCAACCCCTGCAACGCATTCAAGAGCAAGTCAGCCTGGCGCTAGCCACCAGCCACATCACGCCCGATGTGATTTACCTGACTGGCGGCAGTGCCCGCTCGCCATTACTGCGTGCCGCCTTACAGCAGCAATTGCCGGGTATCCCACTGGTGGGGGGCAATGATTTTGGCTCCGTCACCGCCGGGTTGGCGCGTTGGGCACAGACACTTTATCGGTGATATTTTTATATTGATGTTGATGTTGATGTTGATTAAGTGATCTGGTTCGGTTGTTAGAGCACCGGAGCATTGTTTCGGTTGATAGTCATTCAGTGATTACTTAATCCCAGTCGCCTCAACCGAGCAGGAGGGCTAGCCGGCCCTCCTGCACCTGCGGCTTGCGCGAAACATTACTGCTATTCGCAGTCCCCTCCGGCAGCCATTGGCCTCATCGAGCCAGCGCGAGTCGCGTCCTGCTCCAGCGCGCTTTTCGCCGGGGTAATTCGTCCCGTCCTTGGGACTCACCCCTTCGGGGCCGCTGCTCGCAGCGTTCAAATCTGCTCCCGGCAGATTTGTCCATGGCGGCTCACTCGGGCCATCGTCTTTGTCGGTAATATTCCTGATTGCGCTCAACATCAAAATCAAAACTATGGTTTTGACCTTGATGTTAAAAGCACATTTGAGCCGCCGAGTGAAGAATGAAGGTAGGACGCGAGGCATGGATGCCGAGCGAGGGCCGCTTGAGCATGGATGCGAATCGGCCCGGTCCGTTAGCGAAATGATGTATGAGGGAACCCACGGAGTGGGCAGGCGATACGTGCGAAGCGCGGGATTCCACAAGGGTGCGCGCCCGCACCCTTTGGCGGTTGGTTCATCGGGGGATAAGTGAGTTCGGTGCTTTAACAACCGAACCCGATCACTAATCACCAAATCGACTCTCAACCAAATCAATGATCAAATACTTAATCAACTAAAACACAAATCCCCCCAAACCTTGACAATATTTTCATATTTCCTCCATTTTTATCCGGTAAATCCCCGCTAAACTAGTAACATATGTATACCCGTCATCTTTCAAGATACAGGTGTGTTGGCTGCGCTCGTTACTCAGCCCATCCTTGGGCCTCGCCTCGCGAGGCCGCTGCAAGCAGCGCTCCTGAATCTCGAAATCTATGGGGTATGAATTTTTATTTTTTGCACCTGTGTGCGCATAAACAGATCAATAAAAGGGACTCACCGCATCATGAAAGCTCAATCCAAACGCACTTCCCGATTGCTGACTTTATTGGGAATCGTGGTGGCGATTATTGTTGCTGTGTTTGTCTGGCGTCATTTCAGTGCTGCCCCACCAAACAGTGCGCCGGGGGCACAGCAAAATGACGGAGGGAGCAGCTCCGCACGCGCGGGTGGCCGCCGTAATATGCCGATGTCTCCAGTGCAAGCCGCCACCGCCACCGAACAAGCTGTGCCGCGTTATCTCACCGGCTTAGGGACAGTGATTGCCGCGAACACCGTCACGGTCACCAGCCGGGTTGATGGCCAGTTAATGGCTATCCACTTTACTGAAGGCCAGCAGGTCAAGGCCGGTGACTTACTGGTCGAAATTGACCCGCGCCCTTACCAAGTCCAACTGACTCAAGCTCAAGGGCAACTGGCCAAAGACCAGGCCACACTGGACAATGCTCGCCGCGATTTGGCCCGCTATCAAAAACTGGCTAAAACCGGCCTGATTTCACAACAAGATTTAGATACTCAAGCCTCATTGGTACGCCAGAGCGAAGGCAGTGTAAAAGCCGATCAAGGGGCTATCGACAGCGCCCAACTGCAACTGACGTATAGCCGCATTACCGCGCCCATCTCCGGTAAAGTCGGGTTAAAACAAGTGGATGTCGGCAACTACATTACCAGCGGCACCGCCACCCCGATTGTGGTTATCACTCAAACACATCCTGTTGATGTGGTCTTCACCCTGCCGGAAAGTGATATCCCGGCCATTATGCAAGCACAGAAAAATGCAGCAAAAAACAATACTACCGTGCCGGTTGAAGCATGGGACCGCACCAATAAGCAGATGCTAGCCCAAGGTTATCTGCTCAGTATTGATAACCAAATTGATACCACCACCGGCACCATTAAGCTGAAAGCCCGCTTTGCCAATGAAGATGACGTGCTGTTCCCGAATCAATTTGTGAATGCGCGTATCAAAGTGGATTTACTGCAAAATGCCGTGGTGGTGCCAACCGCGGCGGTGCAAATGGGTAACGAGGGGAGTTTTGTCTGGACATTAAATGACGAGAATAAAGTCAGTAAGCACTTAGTCACCACCGGAATTCAAGATAGTAAACAAGTGGTTATCAGCACCGGGCTGGAAGCTGGTCAGCGCGTGGTCACTGACGGTATTGATCGCCTGACGGAAGGTTTGCAAGTTGAAGTGGTCACTCCGCGTTCAGCGGATGCTGCGCCAGCCAATGTGGCAGAAAAATCGGCTACGACCGAAAAAGGCACACACCGTCGAGGTGAAAAACCGGCGACTGATACACCGGCTGGCACCGCCCCAGCAGCGGAGAAATCCTGATGCAAGTGATGCCTCCAACACCCGGCGGCGGGCCATCACGGCTGTTTATCCTGCGCCCAGTCGCCACCACATTATTTATGGTGGCCATTCTGTTAGCGGGGATTCTCGGCTACCGCGCCTTACCGGT
Source organism: Yersinia rochesterensis (assembly GCF_003600645.1). Classification (NCBI taxonomy): domain Bacteria; kingdom Pseudomonadati; phylum Pseudomonadota; class Gammaproteobacteria; order Enterobacterales; family Yersiniaceae; genus Yersinia; species Yersinia rochesterensis. Next base: position 1,208,197 of record NZ_CP032482.1, on the reverse strand, counting down.
TTCCGCCCTGCCGGAAGTCGATTATCCGACCATTCAGGTAGTCACCCTCTATCCCGGCGCTAGCCCGGATGTGGTGACCTCCGCCATTACTGCGCCATTAGAGCGCCAGTTTGGTCAGATGTCTGGCTTGAAACAAATGGCGTCACAAAGCTCCGGTGGCGCATCGGTCATCACTTTGCAATTCCAGCTCACTTTGCCGCTGGATGTAGCCGAGCAAGAAGTGCAGGCGGCGATTAACTCCGCCACAAATCTGCTGCCCAATGACCTGCCCTATCCGCCAATTTACAGCAAAGTGAATCCGGCGGATCCGCCCATTCTGACTCTGGCGGTGACCTCCACCGCGATCCCGATGACTCAAGTGGAAGATATGGTCGAAACCCGCATTGCGCAGAAAATCTCGCAAGTGACCGGGGTTGGTTTGGTCACCATCTCTGGCGGTCAGCGCCCAGCAGTGCGGGTAAAACTCAATGCACCGGCGGTAGCCGCCTTAGGGTTAGATAGCGAAACCATTCGCACCGCCATCAGCAATGCCAACGTCAACTCCGCCAAAGGCAGTCTGGACGGGCCAACTCGCTCGGTCACCTTGTCGGCCAATGACCAAATGAAATCCGCCGAGGATTACCGCGACCTGATTGTGGCTTACCAAAATGGTGCGCCAGTGCGCTTGCAGGATGTCGCCACCATCGAACAGGGCGCAGAAAATAACAAACTGGCCGCCTGGGCCAATACCCAACAGGCGATTGTGCTGAATATCCAGCGCCAGCCGGGGGTTAATGTGATTGCCACTGCCGACAGTATTCGCGAAATGCTGCCGGATTTGATCAAAAGCCTGCCGAAGTCAGTTGATGTCAAAGTGCTGACCGACCGCACCACCACTATCCGCGCCTCGGTCAGTGATGTGCAGTTTGAATTAATGCTAGCGATTGTATTGGTGGTGATGGTGATTTACCTGTTCCTGCGCAATGCAGCAGCCACCATTATCCCCAGTATTGCCGTGCCGCTGTCACTGATTGGGACATTCGCCGCGATGTATTTCCTTGGTTTTTCAATCAATAACCTGACATTAATGGCCCTGACCATTGCCACCGGTTTTGTGGTCGATGATGCCATCGTGGTGATTGAAAATATTTCGCGCTATATCGAAAAGGGCGAGAAACCGCTGGATGCCGCGCTAAAAGGGGCTGGTGAGATTGGATTTACCATTATTTCTCTGACTTTCTCATTGATTGCGGTGTTGATTCCGCTGCTATTTATGGGTGATATCGTCGGCCGCCTGTTCCGCGAATTTGCCGTCACACTGGCGGTGGCTATCCTGATTTCAGCGGTGGTTTCCCTGACACTGACACCAATGATGTGCGCACGGATGCTCAGTTATGAATCTCTGCGCAAGCAAAACCGCCTGTCGCGCGCCAGTGAAAAATTCTTTGATTGGGTCATCGCCCATTATGCAGCCGCACTGAAAAAAGTGCTTAATCATCAATGGATTACTCTGGGTGTCGCCCTAAGCACTCTGGTGTTGACCGTGTTGCTTTACTTATTGATCCCTAAAGGCTTTTTCCCCTTGCAGGACAATGGACTCATTCAGGGCACTTTGGAAGCGCCGCAATCTGTTTCATTCAGTAATATGGCGGAACGCCAGCAACAAGTGGCCGCGATTATCCTGAAAGATCCGGCGGTCGAAAGCTTGACCTCATTTGTCGGGGTCGATGGCACCAATGCCACTCTCAACAATGGTCGGTTGCAGATTAACCTTAAGCCGTTGAGCAGCCGAGAGGAGCGCATCCCAGAGATAATCAACCGCTTGCAGCAGAGTGTGGCCGGAATTCCGGGGATTAAACTCTATTTGCAGCCGGTGCAAGACTTGACCATTGATACCCAACTGAGCCGTACCCAATATCAGTTCACTCTGCAAGCTACCTCACTGGAGGAACTGAGCACCTGGGTGCCGAAATTGGTCAGTGAATTACAGCAACAAGCGCCATTCCAGGATGTCACCAGCGACTGGCAAGATCAGGGGTTAGTGGCCTTTGTTAATGTCGACCGAGACAGCGCCAGCCGTCTGGGGATCACCATGGCAGCCATCGACAACGCGCTCTATAACGCCTTTGGCCAGCGGTTGATTTCCACCATTTATACCCAAGCCAATCAGTATCGGGTGGTGTTGGAGCATGATGTCAAAGCCACACCGGGGCTGGCGGCTTTCAATGATATCCGCCTGACTGGCAGTGACGGCAAAGGTGTGCCGCTAAGCAGCATTGCCACTATTGAAGAGCGTTTTGGGCCGCTTTCTATCAACCATTTGAATCAGTTCCCATCAGCCACCATCTCATTCAATTTGGCGCAGGGCTATTCTCTGGGGGAAGCCGTCAATGCCGTGACCCAAGCGGAGCAGGCAATTGAGCTACCGGCGGATATTATGACCCGCTTCCAAGGTTCGACACTGGCATTCCAGGCCGCACTGGGCAGCACGCTATGGCTGATTATTGCCGCTATTGTGGCGATGTATATCGTGCTCGGGGTGTTGTACGAAAGTTTTATTCACCCGGTGACTATCTTATCCACCCTGCCGACCGCCGGTGTCGGGGCTTTGCTAGCCCTGATGTTGACCGGCAATGAGCTGGATGTGATCGCCATTATCGGGATCATTCTGCTGATCGGCATCGTGAAGAAAAACGCCATCATGATGATCGACTTTGCGCTGGCCGCCGAGCGGGATCAGGGCATGACGCCGTATGATGCAATTTATCAAGCTTGTTTATTGCGCTTCCGCCCTATTCTGATGACCACATTGGCCGCGCTGTTTGGCGCGTTGCCACTGATGCTCAGTACCGGTTCCGGGGCCGAATTACGCAATCCTCTCGGGGTCTGTATGGTCGGCGGACTGATTGTCAGCCAGGTGCTGACCCTGTTCACTACGCCAGTTATCTATCTGTTATTTGATAAACTGGCACGCAATTCCCATGGCAAAAATCGCTATCATCATGAAGATATTGAGACGCCAGAATTGCCAGATGGGCGGGAACAGCCGTGAAATTCTTTGCTCTGTTCATCCAGCGCCCGGTCGCCACCACCCTGCTGACACTGGCCATCACCCTCAGCGGAATTATCGGCTTTAGCTTATTGCCGGTATCACCGCTGCCGCAGGTCGATTATCCGGTGATTATGGTCAGTGCCTCCATGCCCGGTGCCGACCCCGAAACCATGGCGTCATCCATTGCCACACCACTGGAACGCGCACTGGGAAGAATTGCTGGCGTCAATGAAATGACTTCAACCAGCTCGCTGGGCAGTACGCGAATTATTCTGCAATTCTCCCTCGACCGCGATATTAATGGTGCGGCCCGTGATGTACAGGCGGCGCTTAATGCCGCGCAAAGCTTGCTCCCCTCGGGCATGCCAAACCGCCCAACCTATTTCAAAATGAACCCGTCTGATGCGCCAATTATGATCATGACGCTGACCTCGGATACTTTCAGTCAGGGCCAATTATATGACTTTGCCTCGACTCAATTGGCACAGAAAATTGCTCAGACCGAGGGCGTCAGTGAGGTTTCCGTCGGTGGCAGTTCACTGCCTGCGGTGCGGGTAGAGCTTAATCCTAGCGCACTGTTCAACCAAGGTGTGTCACTGGATGCGGTGCGTCAGGCGATTAGCGCGGCCAATGTGCGCCGCCCGCAAGGTTCCATTGATAGCAATGAGCAACATTGGCAGGTGCAGGCCAATGATGAGATCAAAACTGCCGAGGGTTATCGCCCGCTTATCATTCACTACAACAATGGATCCGCAGTGCGGCTGCAAGATGTCGCCAATGTCGTCGACTCCGTGCAGGATGTGCGCAATGCCGGGATGTCTGACGGTAAACCCGCGATTCTCTTGGTGATCAGCCGTGAACCGGGGGCGAATATTATCGCCACGGTCGACAGAATTCGGGCCGAACTCCCGGCCCTGCGCGCTTCTATTCCGGCCTCGATTCAATTGAATATTGCGCAAGATCGCTCGCCGACGATCCGCGCCTCACTGGATGAAGTGGAGCAATCGCTGGTGATCGCCGTGGCATTGGTGATTCTGGTGGTGTTCCTGTTCCTACGATCAGGCCGCGCCACCTTGATCCCCGCCGTTGCGGTGCCGGTTTCGCTGATTGGCACCTTTGCTGCTATGTATTTGTGCGACTTTAGCCTTAATAATCTGTCATTGATGGCGCTGACCATCGCCACCGGATTTGTGGTCGACGACGCCATTGTGGTGCTGGAGAATATTTCTCGCCATCTGGAGGCCGGGGTCAAACCGATGGTTGCCGCCCTGCGCGGGGTGCGCGAAGTCGGCTTTACTGTGCTGTCGATGAGTATTTCTCTGGTGGCAGTGTTTATTCCGCTGCTGCTGATGGAGGGGTTACCGGGGCGGTTATTCCGTGAGTTTGCCGTTACATTGTCGGTGGCTATCGGTATCTCGTTAGTTATTTCGTTGACCCTAACGCCGATGATGTGCGCCCATTTGCTACGCGCCCATCCGGCCGGTCAGCAGCAACGTATTCGCGGTTTCGGTAAAGTGCTGCTAGCTATTCAGAAAGGTTATGGCCGCTCACTCAATTGGGTGTTGGGCCATACGCGCTGGGTAATGGCCGTGCTGCTTTCCACTATTGCGCTGAATGTTTGGCTCTATATCAGTATCCCAAAAACCTTTTTCCCTGAGCAGGATACCGGCCGCATGATGGGCTTTATTCAAGCCGATCAGAGTATTTCTTTCCAGGCAATGCAGCAAAAACTGAAAGATTTTATGAAAATTGTCAGTGCCGATCCAGCGGTCGACAATGTGACTGGATTTACCGGCGGTTCGCGCACCAACAGCGGTTCGATGTTTATCTCATTGAAACCACTGAGTGAACGCAGCGAAACAGCCCAACAAGTGATTGCCCGGCTACGCGGCAAATTGGCAAAAGAGCCGGGGGCCAGTTTGTTCCTCTCTCCGGTGCAGGATATTCGCGTCGGTGGCCGTCAATCCAACGCCAGCTATCAATTTACGTTATTGGCGGATGACTTAACCGCCCTGCGTGAATGGGAGCCAAAAGTCCGAGCTGCCCTGAGCAAGTTACCGGAGTTAGCCGATGTGAACTCCGACCAACAGGATAAAGGCTCGGAAATGGCGCTGACCTATGACCGCGAAACCATGGCGCGGCTGGGTATTGATGTGTCAGATGCCAACGCGTTGCTCAATAACGCCTTTGGTCAGCGGCAAATTTCCACTATTTATCAGCCACTAAACCAATACAAAGTGGTGATGGAAGTCGCGCCTCAATACACGCAGGATGTGAGTTCACTGGACAAAATGTTTGTGATTAACAGCAACGGTCAGTCAATTCCACTGTCTTATTTTGCTAAATGGCGGCCGGCGAATGCCCCGCTGGCGGTCAATCATCAAGGTTTATCAGCCGCCTCGACTATCTCATTTAACTTACCCGATGGCGGTAGCCTGTCTGAAGCCACCGCCGCAGTTGAGCGGGCAATGACAGAGTTGGGGGTGCCGAGCACGGTGCGCGGCGTGTTTGCCGGTACCGCGCAGGTGTTCCAGGAAACCTTGAAATCTCAGCTTTGGCTGATTATGGCGGCGATCGCCACGGTGTATATCGTGCTGGGGATTTTGTATGAAAGTTATGTTCATCCGCTGACCATATTATCAACGTTGCCCTCCGCCGGGGTCGGGGCATTACTGGCGCTGGAACTGTTCGATGCGCCCTTTAGTCTCATCGCCCTGATTGGTATTATGCTATTGATTGGTATCGTGAAAAAGAACGCCATCATGATGGTCGACTTTGCTCTCGATGCACAACGCAATAGCAATATTAGCGCCCGCGATGCCATTTTCCAGGCCAGTTTGCTGCGCTTTAGACCGATTATGATGACCACACTGGCCGCCTTATTCGGCGCGTTGCCGTTGGTCTTGGGCAGTGGTGATGGCGCTGAATTACGCCAACCACTCGGGATTACTATTGTTGGCGGGTTGGTCATGAGCCAGTTACTCACCTTATATACCACGCCAGTGGTTTATCTCTATTTTGACCAGCTACGCAGCCGCTTTAGTAAAAAGCCGTTGATGAGACTGGAATAATGGCAAACGCTATAGACTTAAAAGTGCAGCCAACACACCTGCGTGTTTAAAAATGATGGATATGGCAATTATTATTGCGCTACTAGCCCTGATATTTAACCGCGTACCACCGGATACCAGCATTAATCGTAATCTACCCCGCCCGTCCGCGAAACCGGCTAACCGATAAAATAGGTGGAAATAGCATGAGAATCGGCATTACCGGAAAACTGTTTATGGCGATATTTGCCACCTGCATGCTGGTGCTCATCACCATGCATTGGGGAATAAGAGCCAGCTTCGAGCGCGGCTTTATTGATTATATCAAGCAAACTAATGAACAGCGGATAGCCATGCTAGGAGATGCGCTTGAAGTTCAATATCAGCGCTACGGTAATTGGGATTTTTTGCGCAATAATGATCAAGTTATTTATCAGATAATGAAGTCTCTCGAGCAAAGTAATGATAACGGCCGCAACTTGCCCCCACGCGGTTGGCGCACTCAATTTTGGGTGGTGGATAATGATAATAATCTGCTGGTTGGGCACACCGGGAAGCTCCCCAAAGAGGCCAGCAGCAGGGCAATAACCGTGAATAAACAGGTGGTTGGCTGGGTGATATCTACCCCACCGGAAAAACTAACCCGCAATGCTGATATTAATTTTGATCAGCAACAGCGCCGCACCAGTTGGATTATTGTCGCCTTGTCGACTTTCTTGGCCGCTGCTGTGACCTGGATTTTATCGCGCGGCATGTTGGCTCCAGTAAAACGCTTGGTGGAAGGGACTCATCGGCTGGCTGCCGGTGATTTCAGCGCCCGCGTGGCGGTCAGTAGCCGCGATGAATTGGGTCGTTTGGCGCAGGATTTTAACCAGTTAGCCAGTTCACTGGAGAAAAATGAACAGAATCGGCGCGACTTTATGGCCGATGTCTCCCACGAGTTACGCACTCCACTGGCGGTATTGCGCGGTGAACTGGAAGCTTTGCAAGATGGCGTGCGCGCGCCAACACCAGAATCGCTGATTTCACTGCAAGCTGAGGTCGCCATACTGACAAAACTGGTGAATGACTTACACCAACTTTCGCTCTCTGATCGAGGGGCGCTGGCTTATCGTAAAACCCAGTTAGATGCCACTCGCCTGCTGCAAATTGCTATTGCCAGCTTCCATGGCCGCTTTGAAGATAAAAATATCCGCATCACCACCCACCTACCTGAACAAGCTGTCATGTTTGGCGACCCCGACCGGCTAAATCAGCTGTTTCACAACTTGTTGGAAAATAGCCTGCGCTACACCAATGAGGGGGGGCAATTAGAAATCAGCGCTCAGCTTGCAGAAGAAACCTTAACGCTAAGCTGGCAGGACACTAAACCGGGCCTTAGTGATGAACAGTTACAACGCATCTTTGAGCGTTTTTATCGCACTGAAAGCTCACGTAACCGCGCCAGTGGCGGCTCGGGGCTGGGCTTGGCAATTTGCCACAATATTGTTGAAGCACATGGCGGTAAAATCAGTGCCGAACATTCGCCTATGGGCGGCCTGCGGATTACGGTAGTATTTCCGCTATTCCATTCAATAGGGTAATTCATCTTATGCACGAACAGCTACAGTCTAGCAGCCAGTTTGGTACCGTATTGATTGTTGAAGATGAGCCCAAACTGGGCCAGTTATTGGTCGATTACCTGCAAGCCGCAGGTTACAGCACTCAGTGGCTCACCAATGGTGCCGAAGTGGTCGCCGCCGTCCGCCAGGCTCCTCCCGCCATCATCTTGCTGGATTTGATGCTACCCGGCAGTAATGGCATCAGTATTTGCCGTGAAATCCGCCGTTTTTCCGATGTCCCTATCATGATGGTCACGGCGAAAACGGAAGAGATTGACCGGCTATTGGGGTTAGAAATAGGGGCTGATGATTATATCTGCAAACCCTATAGCCCACGGGAAGTGGTGGCGCGAGTCAAAACTATCCTGCGCCGTTGCCAACAACAGCGGGAACAACCCAGTGAAAGCGCACAGTTGCTGATTGATGAATCCCGCTTCCAGGCAAGCTATCAGGGCCATTTGCTGGAGCTGACCCCAGCGGAGTTTCGCCTGCTAAAAATCCTGGCAACCCAACCGGGCCATGTCTTTAGCCGCGAGCAACTGCTGAATAATCTGTATGACGATTACCGCGTGGTGACTGACCGCACTATCGACAGCCATATCAAAAATCTGCGGCGAAAATTGGAAGCCCTTGATGGTGAGAAGCCCTTTATTCGCGCGGTTTATGGAATGGGGTATCGCTGGGAGGCCGAGATTTGCCGTTTGCTGTAATTCGCTCTTTACTAATGTTGGTGGTGTATGAGTCGTTGACTACACTCTAATAGGCATATTACCAAAAGGAGCAACATTATGGCCACCGGTCACTATGAGATTAAGAAAGCAAAAAATGGGCAGTATCATTTCAGTCTGAAAGCCAGCAATGGCGAAATAATTCTCACCAGTGAGATGTACGCCAGTAAAGCTTCCGCTGAAAACGGCATATCATCGGTACAAAGTAACTCTCCACTGGAAAGCCAATATGAGTTAAAGCTCAACACGAAAAATGAGCCTTATTTCGTGTTGAAAGCGAAAAACCATCAGGTTATTGGTGTCAGTGAATCCTACAGTTCCGAAGCTGCCGCTAAAAAGGGAATTGCTTCTGTCGTGAAAAACGGCCCGACCACCATAATTAAAGACCTGACACTGTAACCTTATTGATTCGATAGCACTATTTTGCCGAACTACCCTGCTAAGAATGTATTCGCGCGGAGTATGTGACCGCGCTTTTCTCTCCTCATATTGATCCAGATCATTTAAACCTTACAAAAATTGTGCAATGGCTGATTTTCACGATGGGCAAGGTTACAATCCTCGGCTTTTAGCCACTCCCTCGGGCGTGGTTCTGACTTGAACTCAGACTGAGAGCCGTGATATGTCCTTACCAAAAGAGTCGTCATCATCAATATCTTCACCAAATATGCCTTTTACACCGGAATTGTTATCCCCGGCCGGCACCCTTAAAAATATGCGTTATGCTTTTGCTTATGGCGCAGATGCGGTTTATGCCGGTCAGCCGCGCTATAGCCTGCGAGTGCGTAATAATGAATTCAATCACGAGAATCTGGCATTAGGTATTCAGGAAGCCCATGATTTGGGCAAGCGCTTCTATGTGGTGGTGAATATCGCCCCCCACAACTCCAAACTGAAGACCTTTCTACGTGATTTAAAACCGGTAATTGATATGGGGCCAGATGCCCTGATTATGTCTGACCCCGGTTTAATCATGATGGTGCGAGAAGCTTTCCCACAGATGGATATTCACCTGTCGGTGCAAGCCAATGCTGTTAACTGGGCGACCGTTAAATTCTGGCAGCAAATGGGCTTGACCCGCGTGATACTTTCCCGTGAATTATCATTGGAAGAAATCGCTGAAATCCGCGCACAAGTGCCCGACATGGAGCTGGAAATTTTTGTGCACGGCGCACTTTGCATGGCCTATTCCGGCCGCTGCCTGCTCTCCGGCTACATTAATAAACGTGACCCGAACCAGGGAACATGCACCAATGCCTGCCGCTGGGAATATAATGTTCAGGAAGGCAAAGAAGATGATATTGGCAATATCGTGCATATCCATCAGCCTATTGCGGTGAAGAATGTCGAACCCACATTGGGTATCGGCGCCCCAACCGACAAAGTATTTATGATAGAAGAAGCCCAACGCCCAGGTGAGTACATGACGGCGACTGAAGATGAGCATGGCACTTACATCATGAATTCCAAAGACTTGCGTGCTATTCAACATGTAGAGCGCTTGACCCAAATGGGCGTGCATTCGCTGAAAATTGAGGGCCGCACTAAGTCATTCTATTATTGCGCCCGTACCGCGCAGGTTTATCGCCGCGCTATTGATGATGCCGTGGCCGGTAAACCTTTTGACCCGACTTTGCTAACCACATTGGAGGGCTTGGCTCACCGCGGTTATACCGAAGGTTTCCTACGCCGTCATGTGCATGAAGATCAACAAACTTACGACTACGGCTATTCAGTTTCAGAACGCCAGCAATTTGTCGGCGAGTTTACCGGTGTTCGCCGTGATGGGCAGGCTGAAGTCATCGTCAAAAATAAATTCTCAGTCGGTGACAGTGTTGAGTTGATGACTCCCCAGGGTAATATCCAGTTTATCCTTGAAAGTATGCAGGATAAAAAGGGTCAACCGGCAGATATCGCGCCGGGTAACGGGCACATCATGTATTTGCCTATTCCCGAAGACATTAATGTAGAATATGGCTTACTGATACGGAATTTGAACGGAACAAATAGCCGTAATCCTCACGAAAAAGCCTAAGAAGCTGTAATACCAAATAATGCCATCGTTCAGATGGCATTTTTAGCAAATATTAGAAATGGATCACATCAATTATAATAACACTGGGGTAGGATAGCTCGAGTACAATCAAGAACTAAAAAAGTTTTACAGCAAGACTAGGAACCACCTCCTTGGCTAGCCCAATCTCCCTTGGGCTGGCCTTTTCTTTTTATCATCCTAACCTGTTGATTATAGGTAATTTGTCTCATTTTTTTATTATTAGTGGTTCTTGTTATACTGTTTAATAATAACGAGAATTATCTCCTTCCATGAATAATCCCACACCAAATAAAAATCATCTTAGTTAAATAAATATTCCAGTAAAAATAAAAACTATTTTATTAGAGCCAACTATTACTAATATTCTCCATTATTTATTGAATAATCTGATAGATAAATTAAACAAGTGTGGGTTATTGTTAAGTTTATTGCAAAAACGCTCTGGAGCAAGTTATGACCTCAATGCCACAGACACTCCTCATCCTTAATGGTAAAGGAGCGGGTAACCAAGATGTTCGCAATGCCGTCAAAAACTTGCGCGAGGAAGGTGTGACTCTCCATGTTCGTGTTACTTGGGAGCACGGTGATGCAAAACGCTATGTCGAAGAAGCCGCATTATTGGCGGTTGATACAGTCATTGCCGGTGGTGGCGATGGCACTATCAATGAAGTCGCCAGCGCACTGATAACATTACCGGAGGAAAATCGCCCCTGTTTGGGTATCCTGCCATTGGGGACGGCCAACGATTTCGCCACCAGTTGCAGCATTCCTCTGCAAATAGAAAACGCATTGCAATTAGCGGTGAAAGGCCGCGTGGTTGCCATTGATTTAGCGCAAGTGAATGATAAACACTATTTTATCAATATGGCTACCGGGGGCTTTGGTACTCGCATAACTACCGAAACGCCGGACAAACTCAAGGCAGTGTTAGGTGGCGCGTCTTACTTTATTCACGGTCTGATGCGCATGGACGCCATTAAAGCTGACAGCTGTGAAATTCGCGGCCCTGGCTTTGAATGGTCTGGCGATGCTTTGGTAATAGGAATTGGCAATGGCCGACAAGCCGGTGGCGGGCAACCGCTCTGCCCTGATGCTCTGATTAATGATGGTTTGTTGCAATTGCGTTTGTTGATCGCCGAAGAATTACTGCCCGCGCTATTGGCCAGCGTCTTCAGTGGTGAGAAAAACAAGAATGTCATTGAAACATCGCTACCCTGGCTCGACATCACCGCGCCGCATGACATTACTTTCAATCTGGATGGTGAGCCGTTATCAGGAAAAAACTTTCATATTGAGATAATCCCCAATGCTATCCAATGTCGCCTCCCTCCTAATTGTGAGCTGCTAGGCTAACTATCTACACAAGGGCTAGCAATCGTTAGCCTATGATTATTCTCTATTTTATCCCTATATTAACTTCTGCATCTTTCATTTCAAATCCGACGTCAGCTTAGACGGTCATATTTTCACCATACGGAAACCTTTCATTTCGATTTAATTTTCTTTTATTTTTAATCTTCATTTTGAAAGATTTTTCTTTCAAAGTGTGATCTATATGCGATAAATAGATCTAAAAAATGATTATGGTAGTGCACATGGCGACAAACAAGATGCTGAAGTTTATTCTGAACTCTCCGTGTTTTGAAACCGCTTTAGCAGGCGGAACATTAAATTTCTTTTGATAACAAAAGTTTATAAAAACAGCCATAGCCTCGATTACAGGAGAAGAAGAATGATTGAACTTATAACCCATGGAGCCGAGTGGTTTATCGGACTCTTCCAGAAAGGGGGAGAAGTTTTTGTTGGAATGGTCACCGGGATTTTACCTTTATTAATTAGTTTGTTAGTCATCATGAATGCGCTGATCAAATTTGTCGGTCAGGACAGGATTGAACGATTGGCGCAACGTTGCGCGGGGAACCCTGTTTCTCGTTATCTGTTGCTGCCAGTGATTGGTACCTTTGTATTCTGTAACCCGATGACATTAAGTCTCGGGCGCTTTATGCCAGAAAAATACAAACCAAGCTATTACGCCGCAGCGTCTTACAGCTGTCACTCAATGAATGGTTTGTTCCCACACATCAATCCAGGTGAATTATTCGTCTACCTCGGTATCGCCAGTGGTTTAACCACACTGGGCCTGCCATTAGGCCCGCTGGCGGTGAGCTACTTCCTGGTCGGGATGGTGACCAACTTCTTCCGCGGCTGGATTACTGACCTGACGACATCCATTTTCGAACGCAAAATGGGCATCCGCCTAGACCGTGACGTACAACTTTAATATGTAATTCAAATACATACTGTGTGGAGCAGATCATGAGTGAATTTATCCGGATTGAAAAAGGCGAAGGCGGTTGGGGTGGTCCATTAGAGTTGCCAATCGTCCCCGGTAAAAAAATTGTCTATATCACTGCCGGAACCCGCCCGGCCATTATTGACCGCATCAGCGAACTGACTGGCTGGGAAGCCGTCGATGGTTTCAAAGAAGGCGAGCCGCCAGCGGAAGAAATCGCCATTGCCATTATTGACTGTGGGGGCACCCTGCGCTGTGGTTTGTACCCTAAGCGCCGTATACCTACCGTCAACATCCATTCAACCGGTCAATCTGGGCCGATGGCGCAATACATACTGGAAGATATTTATGTCTCCGGCGTCCGTGAAAAGAATATCCAGAAAATCAGTAAAACCGACAGTGCAGCCGCCGCCGCTCCGACAGTAGAAGCCACACCCAAAGCGGCGGACACCCCTGCTGCCAAAGGGGGGCGTGATTACGATACCACCAAGAAAATCACCGAACAAAGTGACGGTTTGCTGGCAAAAGTGGGGATGGGCATGGGTTCTGTTGTGGCCGTGTTCTTCCAGTCAGGCCGCGACACCATTGATACTGTACTGAAAACCATTCTGCCATTTATGGCCTTCGTCTCGGCATTAATCGGCATCATCATGGCATCCGGTTTGGGTGATTTTATTGCCCACGGCTTAACGCCGCTGGCCAGCAGCCCGATTGGCTTAGTGCTCTTGGCGCTGATTTGTTCCTTCCCGCTGTTGTCACCATTCTTAGGCCCAGGGGCAGTTATTGCGCAAGTTATCGGCGTATTGGTTGGGGTACAAATTGGTTTGGGGAATATCCCACCGCAATTAGCCCTGCCAGCATTATTTGCGATTAATGCTCAAGCAGCATGTGACTTCATCCCTGTCGGCCTGTCTCTGGCTGAAGCGAAGCAAGATACCGTCCGCGTGGGTGTTCCATCCGTCTTGGTTGGCCGCTTCCTGACAGGTGCGCCGACGGTATTGATTGCTTGGGCAGCATCTGCCTTTATTTATCAATAAGATGTTATTAGCAAGAGAGAAGAATTAGACTTTCTGTAATAAATTCAACGGTTAAGGATGTACGTGTGAATACTATTTATCAGACAACTATTACCAATATCGGAGGCAGCGCCCGTGAGGCGCTGCTGGATGACATGCTCATCACCTTCCGCGAAGGGGCACCTAAAGATATTGAAGAGTTCTGTTTTATCCACCAGCACAGCGCCACTGATGGGGAATTACAGGCTGGCAACATTATGGAATTGGCCGAGATACGCTATGTCATCACCGCCGTGGGCGAAGTGGCGACGCAAAACCTCCGTGAATTGGGTCATATCACCATCCGATTTAATGGCGATGAGCATCCAGAGTTCCCAGGTTCTATTCATGTTATTGGCCCGACACCAACTGATATTTCTGTTGGCAGTTCGTTGAAATTTATTCGTTAATTTATTTATTAATTTATATCCGACGTTTTGAAGTTGCAGGGCGTACAGCTAATACCGCTGCAATTTCAATCACTAAGGATAAATTGGGAGGTCGTTATGTCACAACAAGTAGCAGTAGTGATTGGTGGTGGGCAAACTCTGGGTGCATTTTTGTGCCATGGTCTGGCCGAAGCAGGTTATAAAGTGGCGGTTGCTGATTTGAATTCAGATAACGCACAGTTGGTCGCGGACCAGATTAATGCCGAATATGGTACCGACAGCGCACAAGGTTTCCAGGTTGATGCAACCAATGAAAACAGCGTACAGATGTTGGCAAAAGCGGTCGATCAGCGCTTCCATCAAGCTAATTTGCTGGTTTACAGTGCTGGCATTGCTAAGGCCGCGCCTATCACTGATTTCCCGCTGGATGATTTTGACCGCTCACTGCAAGTGAACCTGGTAGGTTACTTCTTATGTGCTCGCGAATTCTCCCGCCTGATGATCCGTGATGGCATTGCCGGGCGCATCATCCAAATCAATTCTAAATCAGGTAAAGTCGGCAGCAAACACAACTCGGGTTACAGCGCCGCGAAATTTGGTGGTGTTGGTTTGACACAATCATTGGCGCTCGATTTGGCGGATTACGGCATCACCGTGCATTCACTGATGTTAGGAAATCTGTTAAAATCGCCGATGTTCCAATCACTTTTGCCGCAATACGCTGCAAAATTGGGCATTAAACCCGAAGAAGTTGAAAAATATTATACCGATAAAGTGCCACTAAAACGCGGCTGCGATTATCAGGATGTGCTCAATACGCTGTTGTTCTACGCCAGTGATAAAGCCGCGTATTGTACCGGCCAATCTATTAACATTACCGGCGGGCAAGTGATGTTTTAAAGCAATAATTTTTAAAGCAATGAGTTATCAAGCCCGAATCACTGACTCGCACCAGTGATTCGGGTGCATGAGTGCAGCTAACACCGCTGCGGCGTCTAGGGCGAAGATATGACTCAAAGCCATTGGCGTTGCAGCAAGGCAGCCAACGAGTAAATCTCGATGAGCTGACATCAGTCAGTGATTCGGGTGCATGAGTGCAGCTAACACCGCTGCGGCGTCTAGGGCGAAGAGTAAAAGGGTAAATTATGTCTCCTACATCAGCACTGATCAGTATTGTCATCATCGCCTGGGTACTCCAGATTTTGCTCGGATGGTGGCAAATCAACCGCTTTAACCGTGCTTTTGATAGGCTTTGCCAAAACAGTAAATCGGTCGGAGTGGGCCGTTCTGGTGGGCGTTTTAAACCGAGAGTGGTGATGGCGCTGGCTTTTGATGAGAATATGCGCGTCAGTGACAGCATGATCATGCGTGGCATCAGTGTTTTTGCCCGCCCACGCGCATTACTGCACCTTCATGGATTACATCAGCAGGATTTAATCCCGGATGTGATCTTCCCTACGGATACAGCATGTCAAACTGCACTATCATTAGCGATTAAACCGAAATCATGATATTTTCATAATGAAAGTTATTCTTTTTCATGTGAAAGTTATGTCTGAAAAAGAGGCAATGGAAATACTTGAGCAGGAATCGTTATGAAACCAAAGCAGCGACAAGTCGCTATCCTGGAATATCTCCAGCAGCACGGTAAAACGGCGGTTGATCAACTTGCCGCCCATTTTTCGACCACTGGCACGACAATCCGCAAAGATTTAACCAGCCTCGAAAATGAAGGTGCAGTGATTCGCACCTATGGCGGGGTAGTATTAAATCGTGATGATGTTGAGCAACCCATCGACCGTAAAACCCATATAAATACCGAGAAGAAAAAACAAATCGCCAAAGCGGCCAGTAAGCTGATTAAAGATGGCGATAGTCTGGTTTTTGATGCGGGCAGTACCGTACTGCAAATGGTGCCGCACCTGACTAAATTCAATAATATTACGGTGATGACCAACAGCTTGCATATCGTCAATGAATTGGTTGAGCTGGATAACGATCAGACTATCTTGATGCCGGGCGGCACTTATCGTAAAGGTTCAGCATCTTTTCATGGTAGCTTGGCAGAATCCGCCTTTGATAACTTCAGCTTCGACAAGCTCTTTATCGGCGCAGATGGCGTCGATCTCAAAGCAGGTGTCACCACGTTTAACGAAGTTTATCATGTCAGTACCGCTATGTGTCACGCCGCCAGCCGTATTATTCTGCTGGTCGACTCTTCCAAATTTGGCCGTAAAAGTCCCAATGTTGTTTGTGCACTGAGTGCCGTCGATACTCTGATTACCGATAAAGGTATTAGCGACGAATATTTGCAGGAACTGCAGAAAATGGGCATTAACATCATTCTGGTTGATAAAGATGACTAATCCATTACTTACCTATGCCCGTGAAACACTGGAGATTGAGCTAACAGAAGCCCAGCGCTTGTTATCACGTTTAGATGATAATTTTGTCCAAGCTTGCGAGCTATTGTTGAGCTGTACCGGCAAAGCGGTTGTTTCTGGCATTGGCAAATCCGGTCATATTGGTAAAAAAATTGCCGCTTCACTGGCCAGCACCGGCACTCCGGCCTTTTTCGTGCATCCAGCCGAGGCATTGCACGGTGATTTAGGTATGATTGGCCCGCAAGATGTGCTGATTTTTATCTCTTATTCGGGCCGAGCTAAAGAACTGGATATGATCCTACCCTTGCTAGCCGACAGCCATATTCCAGTGATTGCAATTACCGGCGGTTTAGAGTCGCCATTAGCGCTGGCGGCGGCTTGCGTGCTGGATATCAGTGTTGAACATGAAGCTTGTCCGATGGGGCTAGCGCCAACATCCAGCGCCGTCAATACCCTGATGATGGGTGACGCGCTGGCAATGGCATTAATGCGCCATCGCGGTTTCAATGCAGAAGACTTTGCGCGCTCACACCCCGGTGGCAGTTTGGGGGCGCGGTTGCTCAACCGAGTTCATCATTTAATGAGAACCGGTGACCGCTTACCGGTGGTAAATGAATCCGATAGCGTAATGGAAGCAATGCTGGAATTGAGTCGCACCGGATTAGGGCTGGTGGCGGTTTGTGATCCAAATCAACGGGTGGTCGGGGTATTCACTGATGGTGATTTACGCCGCTGGTTGGTTAAAGGCGGCACTTTGCAACAGCCGCTCGGCGGCGCGATAACTCGCCCGGGTTACCGCTTGCCAGAACAATGGCGCGCGGGTGAAGCACTGGAAGCTCTGCATCAGCATCATATCAGTGCGGCACCGGTGGTTAACCTTGATGGGAAACTGGTTGGCGCTATCAATCTGCATGATTTGCACCAGGCAGGCGTTGGCTGATACCCCCTTATCTTTCAAGTTGCAGGTGTGTTGGCTGCTTTCCTGCAACTTGAAAACAATCAAGAATCAGTGCCAGTTAGGATCTTGCTCTAATTGTTTTTTCAGCAAAGTCTGAACACTCTCACTCGGGCGACCAAGCCATTGATAAGTCGCGAACTTGCTCGGAGTATTGAGCGCTTCTGGCTTATCCTCTACCGACACTCGCATCCCCCATGCCTGCCAAACTTGTTTTTTATCCTTGCTAAAAGCCACCCACATAAAATTATTACTGCAATCATGAGGTTTGCAAATTCGCCCCACTTTATACTGCTGGCCTTCCCAATTGATGACTTCATACGGCGCGGATGTCCCTACCCCTTTACGCGCCCATGTAGGCAAATTTTTCTGACTCTTCACCATTTTTTGCCAGCTATTTTTATACACCGGTTGTTGTAGAAGATCAGCGGTGGTGGGAAGGGGCTTAGCAGGTGCGCCCTGAACAGGCGCTGAGTCTGATGGAGCCGAAACAACATTCATCGCTGGCTGCGCGAAAGCCCAGGAACTGGCACTGAGTATCGCCGCAGCAACAAGACAATGGAGGGTTTTATGACCTTTCATTATCGAAATCCTTATTATCTGATTAATCTATACCCTAAATATATTGAACAGGCCTCAATGCAATAAATTGGCATGCGTGATAGTAGTTTGCATATTTATGACCCTTAACAGTAGGAAAAGTTGATCCATAGCACGAATTTTCATCCTAATTCTCGTTATACCGCAATCTGTATGACAGCTTGAGGTAAGCTATAAACCAGTAGATGATGAGTTGATAACCACCCGCGAAAAAGGCCCTGCTATGTTGACCCTTGAGTTACCCGAAGCCCCTAAGAAGCTGTATTACTCTGCTGGGGATGCCCATCCGCTAGATAAGCTTGAGAGCGATAAAATCGTCCAAATGGTGGTCGATCTGGATGTTGCCAACTCTGACAGTGAGCACTATGTTACCGGCTGGATGGGGCTAAATAGCGTGGTGGTGATACGGAATTATCAAAATAAGCGCGGCACCGCCAATGGCTTTGTGTTGAACAAAGGGGATAGCTATCGGCTGAGTATTCAGTCGATTGAGTTTCGTATCCCCAAGGTGGTGTTGTGGATGAGTTTTCGCCGCAAGCCCCGCACCATGGAGTTAATCACTTACGAAACATTAGGCGAGCAACCCAGCGGGATGCAGCAATATCGTAATATTCTCGAAGAGGAATTACGCCAGCAACTGGATGAAGATTGGCGTGAACTGAACGATTATCTGGGCGCGGCTTGCTGGCAAATCGAAAATAATGTTCCTTTGTGGCAACAAGCTCATCGAGAAATAACTTTGGCTGCCGTCAGCCAGCTCGCGGCAGCCCCCATTTTCCAAACCAAACCTTTGCAAGCTGACGGCAATTATGCCGGTTTCTGGGCCGGAGAATACTTTTTCGCCGTCAGACAACCCACGGCAGATAACCCGTTGCCAGCAATACAAATTTCTTGGCGGGAAGACGAAAAAAGCATCGGCAGTTATCAGTTCGACCTGATCAAAGATGAAGCTGGCGAGCCGAAGTTGCTACTGTGTATTCGCCCACGCAAAGGGGCTAAAAGTTACCTGCTTAATCGTTTTGATGCTCATCATTTGCAACGTGCCATCGCGATGTTTACGATGACACAGCGCTATTTACTGGCGTAATAATTTCATCGACTTCAGCCTCCAAAGTCAATGGAATTGCAACCAGACAGCCCCCTGCGGTTTCAAGGTCGAAGGGGATTACCACCATTGATGGAAATGGTGCACCGGCCCGATCCCCTGCCCCACCTCGAGGGTGTCGGCTTGTTCCAGTGCCCCTTGCAGATAATCTTTAGCTACACTCAGGGTAGCGGCCCAATTCGCGTGCCGTGGCCGTAATGCCGCCAGTGCAGCCGACAAGGTGCAACCGGTGCCGTGGGTATGTCGGGTATTAATCCGCCGTGTCACAAAGCGCTGCTCACTTTGCGCGGTAAACAGCCAATCTGGGCTTTCTTCGCCACTCAAATGCCCCCCCTTCATCAATACCCCCTGACAGCCGAGAGCTAACAATGCCCGCCCTTGTTCACACATTTCTTGTTCATTATGCGCGGGTTGGCAATCAAGCAATGTTGCGGCTTCCGGTAAATTAGGTGTAATCAAATCAACTTGCGGGAGCAATAAGCGGCGCACCACATCAACGGCCTCTGGTGCAAGTAACGGGTCCCCGCTTTTGGCAACCATCACAGTATCTAACACTACAAATGGAATGGGATAACGCCGTAGTTGCGTAGCAACAATATCGACAATTTCCGCATTTGCCAGCATACCAATTTTGGCGCTATCGATACGCACATCACTGAGGACAGAATCTAGCTGAGCAGCAACAAAAGCGGGTTCGATGGGATAAACAGACTGTACACCACCGGTGTTTTGCGCCACTAAAGCGGTAATAACACTGGTGCCGTAGGCCTGTAATGCAGAAAAGGTTTTCAGATCAGCCTGGATACCGGCACCGCCGCTTGGGTCAGTTCCGGCAATAGTTAACACATTGATACGCTTCATTAATATACTTCCCTACGCTGGCATTATCCAGATCAGGTAATACGGGTAATATCTCAGCCATTCCACTATTTGTGGCAGGCACCCCGAGTCAGAATTGTTATTATCACGGGCAGATGATAGAAGGTCAATAATACATTCACCAAACCAATGGCTTAGTGATATAAATAGCATGTGATAAAAGGGAGCCAAAGCCCCCTTATTCTTCTTCATTATTCTCCGCGTAATGCTTTAACATCATCGGCTTTGATATTCAGTGTGGGTTGCCCAAACTGCTGCAATAGATAATTACTCAAACTGACAACCTGCTCATCAGTTAATGTGTTGGCAAAACCGGGCATAAAGACCTCGCCATCATTGGTTTTGCGCGACACGCCGTGGAGAATGACATTAATCAGGTTATTTTGCGCGGATGCCCCGACCACCGAATTCTTCATCAATGATGGGTAATAACTATCTTTCACGCCCTCACCGGTAAAACTGTGGCAACTGGCACAGTTCCCCAAATACAAGCGCGCGCCGTCAGTGTTATTGTTCCCCGTAACAGTATCCGCCGTGAAAGGTACGCCACGTAAGGTATTAACACTGGTCGCCGACTGCCCCCAATCCGAACGGCTCTTAGTTTCGTCATTTGGATTTAATGGCTTCAGCGTGCGCAGATACACCGCCATTGCATTCAGATCACTGTCAGTCAGATGTCGGGTGCTGTTTTCAATCACTTCCGCCATCGGCCCAGCCGCTTGTGCTTTACCGTCAACATGGCCGCTGCGCAGATATTGTACGACCTGTTGCTGGCTCCAGCCCCCAATCCCAGCATGCGGATCTGAGGTAATATTGAATGCCGTCCAACCATCAATATCAGCACCGGCATAAGCTTTACTGTCTTTCATTCCCATGGTGATATTGCGCGGAGTATGACATTCACCA
The DNA here is from genome assembly GCF_003600645.1 of Yersinia rochesterensis. Lineage (NCBI taxonomy): Bacteria > Pseudomonadati > Pseudomonadota > Gammaproteobacteria > Enterobacterales > Yersiniaceae > Yersinia > Yersinia rochesterensis. The sequence goes on along the minus strand of NZ_CP032482.1, from coordinate 1,187,165 downwards.
CAATGCCCCAGCGCCTCAACAAAATAAGCCCCCTGGTTCCATTGTGCATCTTTGCTGGTATCGGGCTGGAAGCGCTGCCCCTCAAAATTCACCAGATTCCAGAACCACAGCCCCCAGCGCTGATTGAATGGGAACGGCATGTCATTTTCGCGATTCGGTTGATGCACTGCTGGTAAGCTAAACAAATAAGCTTTTATGGCTTTAACATCATCATCCGTCAGCAAGGTATAAGAGGTATAAGGGAAAGCAGGATAGAGATTCTCGCCGTTTTTGCCTTTCCCTTCATGCAGTGCGCGCAAAAACTCTTCATCCGTCCAACCACCAATTCCGGTTTCTTTATCGGGGGTAATATTCGGCGAATATAAGGTGCCCATCGGGGTTTTAAAGGCCAATCCACCGGCAAAGGGTTTGCCATCTTTAGTGGTGTGGCACGCCACACAGTCTGCGGCTTTGGTCAAATACTCACCCCGCGCAATCAGGTTAGCATCCGCACGAGCATATCCAGTTGCAGCGAATCCCAATGCTATAAACAGGAATTTCATTGAGTGACCTAGGGTTAGCTTTTTCATCTTACACCTCGGCCTTTAAAGTTTCAGCGATACGCAGAGAGAGCGCGGCAATCGTCAAAGTACAGTTCACTGAACCGACAGTTGGCATCACACTGCTGCTGGCGATAAACAAATTTTTGTGGTCATGGCTGCGGCAATCACTGTCCACCACGGAATCTTTGGGGTCATTGCCCATAATGGTGGTGCCAGTAATATGGTTATTATTGGCAAAGTTATTGTGGAACTGCACTTCAGTGCCGCCCATCAATCTGGCCGCTTCGGCATAGACTTGCTGAGTATGCACTGCACTTTTGCGCACATAATCATCCATTGCATAGTAAAATTCCGGCTTCGGAATGCCAATGGCGTCTTTCTCTGTCGGGCTGGGAATAATACGATTTTCCACATGCGGCAAGATTTCATGGAAACTGTCGAATTGCACAAAACGCGCCGCCCGATCGCGGATTTTGGCGTCAAGCTGCGGCCCGAGTTGTAATTCTCCTTGCTTGAGCAACTCAATGGTGACTTGATCTGTGCGGGACAAATTAGATAAATGAATCTTTTTCGCCGCATATTCAGCACGGAATGCGCCATCGCGGAACCCAATCAAAGAGGTCATTTCCTGCGGGCCACGCCCAGGCCAGAGCGGCTCACTAGCCATAAAGGTGACGCCAGTTCCGGGGTGGTCCATCAGATTGCGCCCGACCATATCGGAGCTATTCCCGACACCGAGTGGATTTTTATCATTGGTGGACATCAGCATCAATTTCGGCGTTTCAATGCCATTGGCTGCCAACACAAAATACTTGCCCTCAGCGCGGTGCTCATTACCTTGTGCATCCTTAAACAAAGCGGCGGTAATTTGCTGCTGATCATCCACTTCCAGCTGATAAACCACCGCTTGTGGGCGAATAATAGCCCCCGCCAGCTCGGCTTTTTCAACATGAGTTATGGCGTTATACATCGCCCCTATCGGGCAAATTGGCATACAGTTATTGTTGCCGCAGCAAGTGGGACGGCCATCATAAGGGCGACTGTTGCGCGCCACCGGCTCAGTCACAACATCAAAACGACTGCCATTAAAAGTGTGGCTGTTGAGCACGGTTTTAATGCGCTGTTCATTCCACGATAACGGCAGCGGTGCCATCGGGTAAGGCGCACTACGCGGGGAGCCAAGATCTTCATCACTCGGCCCCCAAACACCGAGTTCCTGCTCTGCGCGTAAATACCATTTTTCCAGCGCGGCATAGTCAATCGGCCAATCGCGCCCGACGCCATAGATTGTTTTTAGCTTGAAATCATTCGGCAGAAAACGCCAGGCCGATGCTGCCCAGTGCCAGGTGGTGCCCCCTACCGCGCGAATATATTGTACATCGTAGGGGTGCTCACCCTTTTGAATCAAATAGTTATTATTAGGGTTAGATTCAGGATGGGGGGCATAAGATGTTGAGGGGTAAGGCGCCATATTGTCTGATTTGTCGGGCTGATTGCGGAAGTTTTCCACAATTTCCCAACGCGAAAGGCGCGGCCCCGCTTCTAAAACCAATACTGACTTGCCAGCCATCGCCAATTGATGCGCGACTAAACCGCCAGCAACGCCCGAGCCAATGACGACGATGTCCACCTTGAGTGTGTCAGCCATAAATGTATCCTCCAAAATTATAAGGCGACATCAGGCTTTACAGCCCAGTATCCGGGTTTATTCGGGCAATAAGAGCGAATAACCAACACATCGGATACCGCATCGAACATTAATGCATTTTCATAACTGATGACTGCCGCATCAGTTCCTTCACCAATCACTCCCACATACCAACCTTGCAAAATCTGCCGGGCAATCTGCTGCTGTAGTGGCGGCCATTGATGAGGTTCGCCGCTAGGTAAAGGTTGTAATAAGGCCAGTTTCTGGTCAAAACCACCGATTTTACCGAGTAAAACCTGATAGAGGCGCTGACCAACCTGCGCATTAAGTTGGCGCTTACCCGTCAGTGCGCGGGAGACCAACATGAATCTTTCAAAGTGCTGCGGCGAGGTTTGAGTTGATGCTGCGAAAGCATCCAAAGAAAGGGGGTTCATCAGGCTGCTGACCAGCCCAACACCGACATACCCGAGTAAACGCCGACGTGAAATGCCGCGTAGCTGAGGTATCGGAGAGCGAGTTACCGACATGTTTTTTCTCCACAAAAGAGCATGCACGCAGTGTTCATCTGTTGATCATGCTGTTAATCAGCATAGTCAATAGATGCGGGTGACTGCGGGCGAAACCACCGAGTAAGGTACTCTCGGCAGTGGCAATCTTGACGAATAATGAATGGAATTCCCGCCTTATGGCGATGTGAATTATAAGATGAAGATGTTAAATATTTAGTTTAGTTGTAAATATTCGTCAAGATTATACCCCTAATTAAGAAGGGTAAAGTTAAATGTGACGCAAGTCACATTTTGTAACTATGATGCCGAGTTATTGCCCCATTCGATTAATACATCAACACGATTAAGAACATGTGCAGCCTGATACCAAATTTTGGTGTATTTAGTTGAGTTGTAAGTTTGTAAAAACGCGATTAACAGCGCTTTTGTTTGCTCCAATGCTGTTTTATCGGTCGGCTGATTTTTATTTTCTTCAAACAGGGTCTCCAGAGCTTCAAGCTTGTGCAGGAAAGCAGCCAATTCATCAGTCCATTCATCTTGATGTAGCCTATTGGCTATTTTTGACAGTAACCAGGGAATATAGTCGTGACTGAGGCTGATATTCTGTACGTGATAATTAGTTGAAGACCAAGTGGTATCAAGTCCCCCACATTGATCGCCAGTTTTATCGCGCATAGACCTCAGTTCACAAACCTCCTTCTCCATATCTAAAGCATATCCTAATGTCTGAGTGCTAATAAATATCGCACCCTGCGGATTTCGCTCATTAAAATTAACAGCATGAGCAATACGAGCGCCTAATTCAGGCCCCATTAATTCACCACGATAATCCATTTTTTGTGGGGTTTCATTGGTATAAAAATGTAGAACTTTATTTTCACGACCATTCACTAAATAGAGAAACTGATGATCAGCTATAAAATTCCACTGCTGATTATAGCGATTATAGGCAATGCCATTATCACAACGATAGCCAATGGAGTTGTCGCTATAACTACTGCGACTATAGGTGAAGTTGATTGGAAAATATTGACCAACAGGATTATTTATCAATGAAAGACATGAAGACTCTATTAACATACGTTCAGCACTCGACTTATTATAAGCAATTAAAGCCTTGGTCTCAGCATTGTAATAAATGTGCATTCCTATTTTATTTCCGCCTAAATACATATTAACATCATCGGTTTTGTCTAAATGATTAACAATAATATCACGATGACCCATCTCATTTAATGACTCTAACGTTTCTTTATATTGTAAAAAAGGTCTTACAGCCAACAATTTCATTTCTTCAATATATTTCTCATCAAACCATATTGTATCATGGTTAATTTGAACTTCAGGGCCATAATCTTGTTTCCCTCGACCAAATAGATGGTTCGATAATATTGGCTTATTTTTTAAATTAATATAAAACCCTTCATCATCCAGTGACAAGGCCGTACTTGTCCCCTGATTAACTAATACTATTTTATTCGCTATTTTTTGCGGCAGCCACCTCTGCCCCGGATTGCTAAAGTCACAATAACTAAATGTCACACCCGCCTTTAAATTATCTTTCCTCCGGTCTGCTGGGAGCAAGCAATAGATATTGCGATCAAAACCTTGCCCGGTAAAGGCGGTCATAATTTGCCCGGTATGGCTGTAAAATATAGAGGAGCTTTGGCTGTCGACATCTGAGGGTCGGCTCTTTCGACTTAAAAGAATACTGTGCCCACTGCTCAAATAATAATTGTAGCCAATATATTTTTCTTGAAACAGCTTAGAGCGATAGCTAAAGATAATTCGTTTATTACTTGGATATAAAGTTTTTGGAAATACACGATAAGAACTGATATCAGAGGTCAGTCCATTTCTTTCCAATTCAGCAGCATTGGTATTTTTATAAAGTGATACTGATTTTCCGGAAAATGAAAAATCACTAAAGACATCGACTTGAAAATTTAATGGTATCTTAATAGATGAAATATTATTATTCCACTGACTAAACAGCCATTCATCTTCAGTATAGGAGGGTACACAAAATTTTTTAGAATCGCCTTTTTCAATATAATTATCGACAGAATAAAAACAGACATTATCATCATCAAAACTATTGGATATTGCACTAAATGAGATAAAAACTAAACTATAAAAAACCTTACATACTTGAACATTGATATTCATGCTTCACCTTTAAAGAGTAAGCTAGCAGAAACATGCTATTTTGCATGAGCCAATAAGTAATAACTTGATTTTTTATACTCACACAAACATAAACGACATCAAAGAACAATCCACATAAAATGAATTCATTTTTTACTGACATTTAAAGGCAAAATAATAAATACATTTTTTCTTATAGCTAAAATAAAAATAAAAAACCCCCGAAATATCGGAGGTTTTATTTATATCAGTGGAAATATCTTATTGATAAAATAAAATATTTATTCCCACTCAATGGTTGCTGGTGGCTTGCCGCTAATATCATAAACCACACGAGAAATACCATTCACTTCATTAATGATGCGGTTTGACACGCGACCTAGGAAATCATATGGCAGATGCGCCCAATGCGCAGTCATGAAATCGATGGTTTCAACAGCACGCAGTGAAACAACCCAATCATATTTACGGCCATCACCCATTACGCCGACGGAACGAACCGGCAGGAAGACGGTGAAGGCTTGGCTGACTTTATTGTACAGATCCGCTTTGTGCAGCTCTTCAATAAAGATCGCGTCGGCGCGGCGCAGTAAATCGCAATATTCTTTCTTCACTTCGCCCAATACACGCACCCCCAAACCTGGGCCTGGGAATGGATGGCGATATAGCATGTCGTACGGCAGGCCCAGCTCCAGACCAATCTTACGCACTTCGTCTTTAAACAACTCTTTCAGTGGCTCGACCAAGCCCAACTTCATCTCTTTCGGCAAGCCGCCCACATTATGGTGAGATTTAATCACATGCGCTTTACCGGTAGCGGATGCTGCTGACTCAATCACATCTGGGTAGATAGTGCCCTGTGCCAGCCATTTCACCTGTTCTTGTTTGCAAGCTTCTTCATCAAACAGCTCTACAAACACGCGACCGATAATTTTACGTTTTGCTTCTGGTTCATCAACACCAGCCAATGCCGTCAGGAAACGTTCTTCCGCTGCTACATGGACAATATTCAGACCAAATTTATCGCCGAACATTTCCAATACTTGATCAGCTTCGTTCAAGCGTAACAGGCCGTTATCAACAAACACACAAGTCAGGCGTTTGCCAATCGCACGGTGCAGCAGCATCGCGGTTACTGAAGAATCAACCCCCCCGGATAAGCCCAAAATCACGTGGTCTTCACCGATTTGCTCACGCAGGCGCACAATCGCATCTTCAATAATGGTGGCTGGGGTCCACAGCGCTTCACAGGCACAGATATCCAGAACGAAGCGCTCCAACAGGCGTTGGCCTTGCTTGGTGTGTGTCACTTCAGGATGGAATTGCACACCATAAAAACGTTTTTCTTCATTGGCCATAATGGCAAACGGGCAGGTATCCGTGCTGGCAACCGTCACAAAGTCAGACGGGATTGCAGTCACTTTGTCGCCATGGCTCATCCACACATCCAATACGGCTTCACCCGCTGGATTGATCGCATCTTTGATATCGCGAATAAGTGCGCTGTCAGTTTTAATCTCAACCTGCGCATAGCCAAATTCGCGCTGGTTTGACCCTTCAACTTTACCGCCCAACTGCATAGCCATGGTTTGCATGCCGTAACACACACCCAGCACAGGGACACCGGCAGTGAACACATAATCCGGCGCGCGTGGGCTGTCGTGTTCAGTGGTGCTTTCAGGGCCGCCAGAAAGAATAATGCCGCTTGGATTAAAATCGCGGATCTGGGCTTCAGTCACGTCCCACGCCCAAAGTTCACAATAGACACCAATTTCACGAACACGTCGCGCCACCAGTTGGGTGTACTGCGAGCCGAAATCGAGGATAAGGATGCGATGCTTATGAATATTTTTTGTCATGTGTGCCGCTTTTAAAAATAATTAATTAAATTAAATGGTTACCAGAGTCACTTCCGTCGGAAAAACCAACAAGCTAGTTAATGTCCGCAGCCCAGCATGCGCAGTTGACACCAAGTCAATGAGCAATACGAGCAGCGGACAATCACCAAATTCGCCGGTTTAGCCCTTGGAATTAACCCATCCGATAATTCGGGGATTCTTTGGTGATGGTAACATCATGCACATGGCTTTCTTGAATCCCAGCACCACTGATACGCACAAACTCAGCTTTGGTACGCAATTCATTGATAGTGCCGCAGCCGGTCAGCCCCATACAAGAGCGCAAGCCCCCCATTTGCTGATGCACAATCTCTTTCAACAAACCTTTGTATGCCACACGCCCTTCAATACCTTCCGGTACTAATTTATCGGCAGCATTATCGGTCTGGAAGTAGCGATCTGAAGAGCCTTTGGACATCGCGCCCAATGACCCCATACCGCGGTAAGATTTGAATGAACGGCCTTGATAGAGTTCGATTTCACCGGGTGATTCTTCTGTCCCTGCCAGCATCGAGCCGACCATGACACATGAAGCACCCGCAGCAATGGCTTTAGCAATATCACCAGAGAAACGAATACCACCATCCGCAATAACCGGGATACCAGTGCCTTCCAGCGCTTCGACGGCATCAGCAATTGCAGTAATCTGTGGCACACCAACGCCAGTCACAATACGGGTGGTACAGATTGAGCCAGGGCCGATACCCACTTTGACCGCGCTCACGCCAGCATCGGCCAATGCTTTCGCACCTGCCCCTGTCGCGACATTACCACCAACAATTTGCAGGTTAGGATATTTGGCTCGGGTTTCGCGAATGCGCTGTAACACGCCCTCGGAATGACCATGAGATGAGTCGATAAGTAAAACATCAACACCCGCAGCGACCAGCGCGTCGATACGCTCTTCATTGCCCGCACCGGCACCGACAGCGGCACCAACACGCAGACGGCCATGCTCGTCTTTACAGGCGTTTGGCTTGCGTTCTGCTTTTTGGAAATCTTTCACGGTAATCATGCCGCGCAGATGGAAGCTATCGTCAACGACCAGCACTTTCTCGACACGTTTTTCATGCATTTTTTGCAGTACAACTTCGCGGGCTTCGCCTTCTTTGACCGTTACCAAGCGCTCTTTCGGTGTCATCACCGCCGTCACGGGTTGGTCCAGATCAGTCACAAAGCGCACATCACGGCCAGTAATGATCCCAACCAGCTCGTAATCTTCGGTCACTACCGGATAACCGGCGAAACCGTTACGGGCGGTCAGTTCTTTAACCTGACGGAGAGTTGTGGTTGGCGTTACAGTCTGTGGCTCAGTCACCACGCCACTTTCGTGTTTTTTCACGCGGCTGACTTCTTCAGCCTGGCGCTCAATGGACATATTTTTGTGGATGAAACCTAAACCGCCCTCTTGTGCCAGCGCAATGGCCAGACGAGCTTCGGTTACGGTATCCATTGCTGCGGACAGCATAGGGATATTCAGGCGGATAGTTGCAGTCAGTTGGGTACCAAGTTCTGCTGTATTAGGCAAGACTGTGGAGTGGGCTGGAACCAGGAGAACGTCGTCAAATGTTAGAGCTTCTTTCGCGATACGTAGCATGGGCAATATCTCACCAAGGTGAATGTGAAAAAGATAAAATATTGCCGTGGCATTATACAGAGCGTAATCGGTTGCCTCCAGCACTTTCTCATTATTTTTCTTGCTATGCGGTTTGAGGCAGGTAATATCGATCAATTAAGTGCTTGTTTTAAAATTTGATCCAGGTCACATGTCACAAACTTCTGCGTCATCAATTTTTACCGTCAGCCGCCTTAATCAGACGGTGCGACAACTGCTGGAAATGGAAATGGGCCAAATTTGGCTCACGGCCGAGATTTCCAATTTCTCTCAGCCTTCGTCTGGTCACTGGTATTTCACCTTAAAAGACGACCGGGCGCAGGTGCGCTGCGCGATGTTTCGCAACAGCAATCGCCGAACCACTTTCCGCCCGCAAAATGGCCAGCAAGTTTTGGTCAGGGCATCAATTACCCTGTATGAACCGCGCGGTGACTACCAGTTAATTGCTGAAAGTATGCAACCTGCTGGCGACGGGCTACTGCAACAACAGTTTGAGCAGCTTAAACAACAACTGGCCACAGAAGGGCTTTTTGATCAAAGTCACAAGCAACCACTACCCAGTCCAGCCAGACAAGTCGGGGTGATAACCTCATCTAGCGGCGCGGCTCTGCACGATGTTTTGCACGTTTTACAACGCCGTGATCCATCACTGCCAGTGATTATTTATCCAACAGCAGTGCAAGGTGCCGATGCCCCCCTACAGATAGTCCGAGCCATTCACTTGGCTAATCTGCGCGGAGAATGTGATGTGCTGATCGTCGGGCGGGGTGGCGGTTCACTGGAAGATTTGTGGAGTTTTAATGACGAGCGAGTCGCCCGCGCCATTTTTAACAGCCGAATTCCCATTGTCAGTGCGGTCGGCCATGAAACCGATGTCACCATTGCGGACTTTGTCGCAGATTTACGCGCCCCAACCCCGTCAGCCGCCGCAGAACTGGTCAGCCGCAACCAAATTGAGCTGGTCCGGCAAATTCAGGGGCAGCAGCAGCGCATGGAAATGGCGATGGATTATTATCTGGCGCAGCGTAGCCAGCAATTTAGCCGCCTTGAGCATCGGCTCCAACAGCAACACCCACATTTGCGCCTAGCGCGTCAGCAAACACTGCTGTTGAAGTTACAGCGCCGTCTGGAAGACAGCGCGCAAAACCAAATTCGCTCATTAGGCCGGCGCACTGAACGGCTCCAGCAGCGCTTGATTCAAGTTCAACCGCAAGGGCAAATTCACCGTTATAACCAACGGGTACAGCAGCAGGAATACCGCTTGCGCCAAGCATTAGAGCGCCAACTGAATGGCTATCGTCAGCGCTTTGGTATCGCCTGCTCGCAATTGGAGGCAGTCAGTCCATTAGCTACATTGGCCCGCGGCTACAGTGTCACACAGACCCCCGCAGGCACCTTGCTTAAGACTACCAAACAAGTGCATACCGGCGACAAGCTAACGACCCGACTGCAAGATGGCTGGGTGGAAAGTGAAATCACTCAAATCAATGTGACAAAAAAGCCCCGTCAGCGTAAGCCGACCCATTAGCCAAATCGCCACCTTTGAAATAATTTGATGTTGCCGGTAGGCGGCAAGAGAGAGACAAATTGGTCGGGAACCGATTTGAACAGTATTTATGCTCGCCCGCAGGGTGAGCCTCAGGGATGAGGCTCATTAATTCCGAATCATTTACCCAAATAAGTGATTCAGGTGAGCAATCAGACTGTCGGCAGATAACTAAAAAGAACGCGGCTTTTCGAAATCAACCCATGACCATTCTGGCAAAAATAATCAACGGCCCCACAAGCTTTCAACACTTGGAGCGGTTTGGCGCAATCAGGGCAATCGGCCTGTTGCTGATAGTTGCCGTGGCAGTTAGAGCAGTGAAAGTGACCACTCACTTGCGTCATTGCTTTCTGACAAATCGGACATAATGCATCCATCATTTCTCTCCTCGAATTGACTTAAAAACTCACATTACGCCCAGTGCGCGTAAGAAATAAATCCCAATAGCAGTCGTGAAAAATGAGCCGACGGTAGTAATCGCAATAATATTCGCAGCCAGCGTCGCATTTCCCCCCATCGCCCGGGTCATGACATAGCTACCCGCAGCAGTCGGAGTTGCAGAAAATAGAAAAATAATCCCTAAGGTTGCACCACGGAACCCCATCAGCAAACCGCCTAAAGTCATCAATATTGGCACGATGAATAATTTTGCCACTGAGGATAACGCAGCCACATTAGAGGAGCGGAACATCGCATGCCAATCCAGACTCGCGCCAGTGCAGAGTAATGCCAGTGGGAGTGCCAAGGCGGAGATATAACTGCCTGTCTGGACAATGACTTGAGGAATAGGTAGACGGGTTTGAGCATAGGCCAAACCACACACCAAACCAATAATCAGAGGATTGGTGACAATGCTGCGTAGTAATGCCAATTTGCTGATTTTCCCGCCCTGCCCACCTTGTAAGCTGCGGGTCAGTGTTATCACTGACAGCATATTAAATAATATGACGGTCACCGTCAGGTACATCGAGCCCAGCGCTACCCCTTCGGCACCATAGGCCGTCATGGCAAATGCCAAGCCGACAATCGCGGTATTAGCTCTGAAACCACCCTGCACGAACACACCGCGCTCACGCGGGTCTTTTACCAGCCACTTGGCGGCAATTTCGAGCAATAAAAATGTCACTAAGGTGCCAACCGCACCATAGATCACTAAGGGCAAGTTATCCATCAAGCTGACATGATTGGTCGCAACACTGAAAAACAGCAAACAAGGAAGCGCCAGATTGAAGACAACTCGGGTTGCACCATCGCAGAACCGATCATCCATCAAGCCATAGCGCCGTAACAATACACCCAGTAACATCATCAATAAGTTGGGCACTGTTACACCAAACGCGAAACTCCAGGTTTCCCAAGACATGGCTGACGTTCAACTCCTTTTGTTTTGCGCGACTCACCCCAGAGAACAACCCCCTAAGAGGGTGCGCTAAAAATGCAAAAAGCGCGGGATGCCCGCGCTTTGCTGCTATTACTTACCTTTTTTCAGGTGCGACATCAAACGCTTACGTTTCCGCATCTGATTTGGCGTCAGAGTATTGCGTTTGCCCGCAAACGGGTTTTCACCCTCTTTAAACTGAATGCGGATTGGCGTACCCATAACTTTCAATGAACGACGGAAGTAATTCATCAGGTAGCGTTTGTAAGAATCAGACAAATCAGTGACCTGATTGCCATGGATAACCACGATAGGCGGGTTATAGCCACCGGCATGCGCGTATTTCAACTTCACTCGACGACCACGAACCAACGGAGGCTGATGGTCTTCCTCTGCCATTTGCATTATACGAGTCAGTAAGGAAGTACCTACTCGCTTAGTTGAACAGTCATAGGCTTCCTGAATGGATTCAAACAGGTTGCCGACGCCACTGCCATGCAAAGCGGAGATAAAGTGAATACGAGCAAAGTCAACAAAGCCGAGGCGCAGGTCTAGCATATCTTTAACCTGAGCACGGGCTTCTTCTGTCATGCCATCCCATTTGTTGACCGCAATAACAAGTGAGCGCCCACTATTGAGAATAAAGCCTAACAGAGACAAATCTTGATCTGAAATACCATCACGGGCATCAATAACCAACAGCACCACATTGGAATCTTCAATTGCCTGTAAGGTTTTAATCACTGAGAATTTTTCAACTGTCTCAGTAATTTTACCGCGTTTACGCACACCCGCAGTATCAATCAGAATATATTCACGCTCATCGCGGGTCATTGGAATATAAATACTGTCGCGGGTGGTACCCGGCAGGTCATAAACCACCACACGGTCTTCACCGAGGATACGGTTAGTTAGTGTGGACTTCCCTACGTTAGGACGCCCGACGATAGCCAGCTTGATTGGCAGAGTTCGCGGGTCAAAATCATCTTCTTCGTCTTCTGGGATTTCATCTTCGTCAGCTTCCTGCGCTGCCCAATAGGCCGCATTAGCTTCTTCGTCTGTCAGCTCAACTTCTGGCTCTTCGGCGTCCATATAAGGCGCCATAACATCTTCAATCAGCTGAGTCACACCACGGCCATGGGAAGCCGCAATAGCATGAACTTCACCTAATCCTAATGAATAGAAATCGGCGGCAGCAGTATCGGCGTCAATACCATCAGTTTTGTTGGCAACCAGGAAGGTGGCTTTCTCACGGCTGCGTAAATGCTGGGCAATGCCCTGATCCGCTGGCATCAACCCGGCGCGCGCATCGACCATAAACAGGACAATATCGGCTTCTTCAATCGCCAATAACGATTGACCCGCCATCTTGGTTTCTACGCCATCTTCTGTGCCATCAATACCTCCGGTATCGATAACAATAAACTCATGACCCTCGACCTCGGCACGACCATACTTACGGTCACGCGTTAGCCCGGGAAAGTCCGCAACTAACGCATCACGGGTGTGCGTTAAGCGGTTAAATAAAGTGGATTTACCCACATTCGGGCGCCCGACCAGCGCGATGACAGGTATCATTTTTGGAGCCTCATTACTTAATTTTCAAAGCGTTACAGCGCTGTATCGAATATTCGACAGCGCAGTTTTTAGAATACAAACGGCCCCTGAACCTCAGGAGCCGTTTAAAAACCTTTGTCCTTGAAGTTACAGCGGTGTGACTTACTGCAACGCCAAGGCACTCAGGTATTAGCCTGTTAAACAGGCGCTAAATCAGGATTAACGGGTGAACGCGTATACCGTGCCGCCTCTTGCCTGCACCAGCAACTTATCGCTGGCAACCACAGGCGCACTCAGGAAGCCAGAGCTGTCTACACTCTGCTGAGCAACAAAACGACCATCATCGGTATTCACCCAATGCAGATAACCTTCGGCATCACCTACAACCAGATAACCATTATACATCACTGGCGCGGTCAAGTTACGATGTAATAAATCGCTTTGACTCCAAAGGGTTATGCCGCCATCGGTCTTCAGTGCAACAATGCGGTCATTCTGATCGACCAGATAAATACGGCCACCGTCAACAATGATGTCATTGACTGAACCCATTTCGCGTTTCCACAAAATCTGGCCAGAGCGCAGATCCAGTGCAGTCAGATTACCGTTGTATGCCAGAGCATAAACCACGCCATCAACAACGACTGGGGTGGTATCGACATCATTCAGGCGGTCAATTTCAGTGGTCCCGGTCACTTGGGAAATACGTTGCTGCCAAATCAACTGGCCCTGTTCCATCATCACCGCACTAACACGGCCATTATCACCACCGACAATAGCTGCACCGAATGCCACTGTTGGGGCTGATTCACCACGCAGAGACAATGCAGGAGTATCGAGGTTTAGAGTCCACTTAATTGCACCGTCAGACTCATTCAGTGCTTGCAGCATGCCATTGGAAGTATGGATCAGTACCACACCATCGCTGACAACCGGACGGGACAAGGCTTCGCCCGCAACCGCCGTCTGCCATGCAACCTTACCATCGTCAGAATTAAGGGCATACACCACCGCTTTCTCACTGCCGACATACACATGAGCACCTGAAGCGGTTACGCCGCCAGATAACATTGCAGAACGGTTACTGGAGAGGAAGTTGGTTTTCTCAGACAGGTCGGTTTGCCAAATTTGCTTGCCGGTATCGGCTTCCATGGCTTTTACCAGACCTTTACGGTCTGCCGCAAAGACAGAAGTCCCCTGCCAGGCTGGGCGCAGATGAGAGTAGTAATCACCAACACCACCACCAACAGAAGTGCTCCACACTTTAGTCGGTGTGAATTGATTCTCAACTTTTGGCAGTGGCGACATGGTAACCACATCTTCTTCACTGTTGAACAGTGAACAACCACTCAATAGGGCAACAGATACCAGTCCTACTAAGAGTGTTTTACGCAATTGCATGGGAATACCCCTTAGCTGGACAAATTATTCAATTTCATGCGCAGCAAAGCTTGCAGCGCCTGAGAAGCATTTGATTCGACGCCTTTACTGTAAGCTGCCCGTGCACCTGCGGTATCACCTTTGCTTAATAATGCATCGCCACGAACATCTTGCGCCATCGCAGTCCAGCCATCACCTTGCACTGCATCCAGAGTTTTCAATGCTTCATCTGGTTTTTTCAATTGCAGTTGCAAACGAGCAAGACGCAGATTAATCAGCGACAACAGATTTTCATCTTTTGTCTGGCCCAATGCTTGGGTAAGTTGCTGTGCCGCTTTATCAAACTCGTTTTGCTCAACAAAATGGTGAGCCAGTTCTAACCCGGCCAATACGCCGTAGTTATTTTTATTGCCCTGAACAAATTTTTCAGCAAGAGCAACACCATCAGCACTATTGGCTGATAAAGCATCACTGGCTTGCTGATAGGCAGAGGAGGCTTCCGTCAAGACAGTGTTCTGATGACTCTGCCAGTAACGCCAACCCACTAATGCACCAATCCCGAGCACCACACCCACGGCTAGCGCTTTACCATTCTCACTAAAGAAACGGCGTACTGCATCAACCTGGTCATTATCAGTGGTATAGACTTCCACGGTGTCTCTCTCCTTAAACCAACATCAAAGCCAGACGCGCAGCAACATCCGCTTGCGCCAGCGTTTCTTGTTCACCCGTTCGCAAATCTTTTACGACCACTTGCTGTGCAGCCACTTCGCTTTCACCAAGTATTAATGCGACGCGGGCACCCCATTTATCAGCGCGGGTAATTTGTTTTTTGAAATTACCGCCGCCGTAGTTAGTCATCAACTTTAGCGTTGGCAAATCATCACGCAGGCGCTCAGCAAGTTGCATAGCAGCACTTTGTGCCCCCTCACCCGATGAAATGAGATACACATCAATTGTCGCTGGCACTTGGAAGTCAGGATTAACTGCCTGTACCAACAGGACTAAACGTTCAAGCCCCATAGCAAAACCAACAGCAGGTGTTGCACGACCACCCAGTTGCTCTACCAAGCCGTCATAGCGCCCACCGGCACAAACTGTACCTTGTGCGCCCAAACTGTTGGTTACCCACTCAAATACCGTGCGGTTGTAATAATCCAAACCACGGACTAAACGCTCATTGACGGTATATGGGATACTGGCCTGGTCTAAAAGTTCACACAAGCCCGCAAAATGTTGTTTGGATTCTTCATCCAGATAATCAGACAGTTTAGGCGCGTCATTAAGTAACAGCTGAACATCCGGATTTTTGGAATCCAACACCCGTAATGGGTTGCTGTACATGCGGCGCTTACAATCTTCGTCCAGCACGTCAACATGTTGTTCCAAGAAAGTGACCAATGCTTCGCGGTAATCTGCGCGCGCATCCAATGAACCAATAGAGTTCAATTCAAGCTGTACATGCTCTGAAATCCCCAACGCACGCCACCAGCGGGCAGTTAGTAGAATCAATTCTGCATCAATATCAGGCCCTTGTAGACCAAAGACCTCTGCGCCCAACTGATGAAACTGACGGTAGCGCCCTTTTTGTGGACGCTCATAGCGGAACATCGGGCCGATATACCACAGACGCTGTTCTTGATTGTACAGCAGACCATGTTCAATGCCTGCGCGCACGCACCCTGCGGTGCCTTCCGGGCGCAGTGTCAGACTTTCGCCATTGCGATCGTCAAAGGTATACATCTCTTTCTCAACCACGTCGGTAACTTCACCGATAGCGCGCTTGAATAACGGGGTCTGCTCTACAATCGGCATGCGGATTTCGCTATAACCGTAGCCCGCCAGCACTTGTTTTAAAATGCTTTCAATACGCTGCCATATCGCCGTATCGGCTGGCAGGTAATCGTTCATACCACGGATGGCTTGAATGTTCTTTGCCACGTCTGTTCTCTGTAGTTTTATGTCCGGTCTACTTGATGTTGCAGCGGTGTCGGCAGCAACGCCAATGACATTGGGCATAGTGCAAAAAATAAAGCCGATTATAGAGGCTTGCCACCCACATATTCAATGGCGACAGTTTGTTATACCCGTCATACTTCAAGCTACATATGCGTTGGCTACGTTCAATCACCCGAATCACTTACTGATGTAAGCTCATCGAGATTCCCTCGCTTGCCGCCTTCCTGCAACTCGAATTATTTAGGGTATAGCTCTACAGGCTCAATATAAAGCGGGCCACGCCCGCTTTTTTGTATTCATCGATGACAAATAGCCCGAGATACTTATTTATCATCCAGCATATTGATAACTATACGGTTATTCGCATCAAGCATCGATGCCTTTGCACGAATTTTCGCTTCTAACTGGTCGATCATCTTTTCGTTATCAAAACGTTCTTTCTGACGAACACCATCTTCGTAGAAACCACTCTTATTATGTGCACCCGTCACACCGATAGTCGACACCAATGCTTCGCCCGGCCCATTGACCACGCAACCAATAATAGAAACATCCATTGGGGTAATCAGATCTTCTAACCGCTGCTCCAGCGCATTTACCGTACCGATAACATCAAACTCTTGGCGGGAACAGGTTGGGCAGGCGATAAAGTTAATCCCACGAGAACGGATCCGCAGTGATTTCAGGATATCAAAGCCAACTTTGACTTCTTCGACCGGATCGGCAGCCAACGAGATACGCAAAGTGTCGCCAATGCCTTCTGACAGCAACAAGCCCAACCCAATAGCCGATTTTACCGAGCCACTGCGCGCACCACCCGCTTCAGTTATCCCTAAATGCAAAGGATTATTAATTTGCTTGGCCAACAAACGGTAGGAATTTACCGCCAGGAAAACATCGGAGGCTTTTACGCTGACTTTAAACTGATCAAAATTGAGGCGATCAAGAATATCAACATGCCGCATCGCTGATTCAAGCAGGGCTTCTGGCGTAGGTTCACCATATTTTTCCTGAATATCTTTTTCCAGCGATCCGCCATTGATACCAATACGGATAGGAATATTGTGGTCACGGGCACTAGCAACCACTTCCCGAATACGGGATTCGTTACCAATGTTACCGGGGTTAATTCGCAAACAATCAACACCGTATTCAGCGACTTTCAGCGCAATACGGTAATCGAAATGGATATCAGCAACCAGCGGCACATTTGACTGCTGTTTGATTAACTTAAACGCCTCAGCCGCATCCATCGTCGGTACTGAGACTCGCACGATATCTACGCCAACACGCTCTAATGCCTTTATTTGAGCAACAGTTGCATCAACATCAGTAGTCTTGGTATTGGTCATTGATTGCACAGCAATCGGTGCACCATCACCAATGGGTACTTTACCGACGTAAATCCGAGTCGATTTACGGCGGATAATGGGGGATTCATTATGCATTACACACTCTCCTTTACAGTCGTGTAGTTTTCGCAACTAAGTGGTCTTCCAAAACCACGATCTTTCTCAAGACGTTCTCTCTCAAGACAATGGCAGTTTGTTAGAACCACAAAGTTGTTTGTCAAAAACACAATATTACTCTACACCGACAGTCAGGCGGGCTACGCGATTAGCCTTAATGTACTTGCTCAAATCTACTGGATTACCCTGATACATAATCGTCAATGCACTCGGTGCACCAATGGTCAGTTTATAGGGCGATTTTCCTGATAGATTGAGGGTCGCGCCTCCTTTTTGGATACCGCTAAATAATGTCTTTCCGCTCGCATCAACTACCTGTAGCCAGCAGTCAGCGGTGAAATTCATGACCAATGAGCCGACAGATGAGGCAGCACTCGTTACCCCAGCATCTGCTGTAGGTAATGGTGATTGCGCGGTAGGGACATCAGGCATAGGTGCCTGGCTGGGTGAAACGACCGCAGGCTCCGCTGAGGCCGTTCCTTGGGGATCAATTGTGGCAACACGGTTATTCACCGTATCTGCCGGTGCTGCACTGTTCGTCGCTGGTGCAGTACCGTTTTCTATTGGAGTAGATGGTTGGCTATTTGCGACCGGAGCTTGAGTCTCTGCTGAGGTCGCAGGTTCGCTATTATCATCAGTGAGCGACACAGATTGACCGTCATTTTGCGACAACTGAGCAGAGGATTGATCAGCCATACTGACTATTTCTGCTTGCTGCGCCTGATGATTTTGCCACCACCATGCTCCCGTTAGGCCGAGCACAACCAACACAATAAGCCAGGTGAAACTCATCAACCAGCTATCACGTTTTTTATGCTTTTTACCCAATGAGAAACTTTGCATCGGAGCCACTTTTTCCGCTCTGATCGGTGCTTGTTTTTCCAACATTGGTAATAGTTCATCTTCAGGAAGGTGAACCAGTTTAGCGTAAGAACGAATGTAACCACGGTGGAATGTCGAGGCGAGATTAGCTTGTGCTTTATCCTCCTCAATATCACGGATTGTGGATACTTTCAGACACAGACGTTCTGCAACCATCTGCTGAGTTAGCCCTAGTGCTTCACGGGCTTGACGCAGGCGCACACCTGTCGTCTCTGGAACAGTTTGATCTTGGGAGGCTTCAGTATTCATTAGCTAGAAAATGCTGGTACTGTTTGGATTGTGGAAAACTTCGCGCAAGCTGCTTGCCATAGCGTTGAACACTATCTTGACGGCCTGCTAGCGCGGCGAAACGAATTTGTAACCATAAACTTTCAGCACTGGCTGGAAGGATATGTTGATAAACATCCAGTAATAATTGCGCCTGAGCGCGATTCCCTTCTCCAAAATGCCTTTCAGCTTCTGTGAGCAACGGCTCACCTTTATCCGGATCATACTTCAATGCCCGGCTCAACAATACCCGAGCCTGGTCATTTTGATTCGCCCGTAAAAAGCAATATCCCGCGTTTTCCAGACTATCTGCAACCTGACCGTAATCAGGCGACAGCACCGCTGCGCTAAACTGTTGTTGGGCCGGTACATACTGCCCTAAACTACACAGAAACGCACCGTAATTATTCAGTACAGTGCCATTTCCCGGTGCCAGTTTCATTGCTTGTTGATAACGCTGCTCTGCGGCGCTGTTTTCACCGATGCGTTGCTCATAAAAAGCCATACCTAATTGAGCACGATAATCCTGTGGATCTGCCGCTACAGCCTTCTCAAGGTTCTGCCGCGCAGCATTAAGATCACCTTGCGCCAGATACTCTAAACCCAGTTGCAAACGAGTCTGCCCTGCGGCGGGTTGGCTCACTTTTTCCGGCGATGAACCAGAACAGCCTGCCACCAATGTGCCCGCTATCAGGCAAACTCTCCACAGTTTTATCAGCTTCATGCTTTCTCAATTATCCTTATATGTGAAGATACCCGTCATCTTTCAAATTGCTGATGTGTTAGCGGCTCTCATGATGCGGCCCATCCATGGAGTTCACGTCTACCTGACCACTGCAATTTTAAACTCTTTGGGTATAGAGCACTCAACGAATTATAAGTTGAATAACAAATAGTTATACACAAACAATTAGCATTATGAATCAGACTGTTTTAATGGCGATAGGTTCACCCGCCATTTTCTTTTTCAAAGTGCGCTTGGTACGGTCAATGACTTCACCGGCCAATTGACCACATGCCGCATCGATATCATCACCACGCGTCTTACGAACTATTGTCGTAAACCCGTATTCCATCAATACCTTAGAGAAACGATCCACCCGGCTGTTCGAGCTACGGCCATAAGGTGCCCCTGGGAACGGGTTCCATGGGATCAAGTTAATCTTACACGGCGTATCTTTCAAACATTCAGCTAGCTGATGAGCTTGCTCGGTGCTGTCATTGATGTGATCCAGCATAACGTATTCAACCGTAACCCGCCCACCATTGGCATTCGATTTCGCTAAATAGCGGCGAACGGCGGCCAGAAAAGTTTCAATATTGTATTTACGGTTGATAGGCACAATTTCATCGCGGATATCGTCTGTAGGGGCATGCAGCGAGATGGCCAAAGCCACATCAATCATATCACCCAATTTATCCAGCGCCGGAACCACACCGGAAGTGGATAATGTCACTCGACGTTTGGATAAACCGAAACCAAAATCGTCCATCATGATATCCATGGCCGGTACCACGTTATTCAGGTTCAATAAGGGTTCGCCCATCCCCATCATCACCACGTTAGTAATAGGGCGGTTACCGGTTGCCTTTACTGCACCAATAATCTTGGCCGCACGCCATACCTGGCCGATGATTTCAGACACCCGCAAGTTACGGTTAAAACCTTGCTGTGCCGTTGAGCAGAATTTACATTCTAAAGCACAACCCACCTGTGATGACACGCACAAGGTCGCGCGGTCCCCTTCAGGGATGTACACCGTCTCGACTTGCTGATCGCCAACTTTGATGGCCCATTTAATGGTGCCGTCGGTTGAGCGCTGTTCTTCCGCCACTTCAGGTGCGCGGATTTCGGCCACGCGCTGTAACTTGGCGCGCAGCACTTTATTAATGTCGGTCATTTGCTCGAAATCGTCGTAGCAATAGTGATACATCCACTTCATGACCTGGTCGGCACGGAAAGGCTTCTCGCCCATCTCGGCAAAAAACTCGCGCATTTGCTGACGATTTAAATCCAGCAGATTGATTTTGCTGGTGGCTGATGCTGCGGTGGCAACCGCGTTGTCAGGCTGAGGGGCAGCATCAATTGGCGTTGATGCAGTTAATAATTGTTCAGACATGAGTTGTCGTGGCCTCGTTATTACACTTTACGGCGCTGCGCTTTAAACCGGGTACGGCTTTCGAAACGGCGATGAATAAATAGATGAATAAATAATAGAACGCCCCAGCGGAGTTGTCTCCACCGGGGCGCGGCATTGTACGAATTTTAAAGCAGGGATTCCATGATTGGAAAGGCGCACAAGCAACTTTATTGTTTCAGTTGATTAAATAGTGGCCATTTCTACATCTAATCAATTAATTAGCTGCGAGGAAAAATTTCATTCGCAGCAAAGAAATAAGCAATTTCCCGCTGAGCTGATTCAACCGCATCAGAACCGTGTACGGCATTAGCAGTGAAACTATCAGCAAAATCAGCACGCAGAGTACCCGCCAGCGCGTTATCCGGGTTAGTTGCGCCCATAATATCACGGTGGCGCTGAACGGCATTTTCACCTTCCAAAACCTGAACCATGATTGGGCCAGAGGTCATAAACTCAACCAAGCCATCGAAGAATGGGCGGCCTTTATGTTCAGCGTAAAAACCTTCCGCTTGTTCTTTGGTCAGGTGCAGCATTTTTGCAGCAATGATTTTGAAACCAGCACTTTCAAAACGCGCATAGATGGCACCGATGTCATTATTGGCAACAGCATTGGGTTTGATAATGGAGAAAGTACGTTCTAAAGCCATGATAACCTCTATTGGATTTTTAATATTAACCGGACTCGGAACACGCCCCGATAAGTATCATAAATAAACACTTAAACTTGGCTGGTGGACAGTTCCTTTACGACAAAATTATGCCGTCCTTTGTACAGTGGCCGCCGATTATATGTGCGCGCCTTACACTTGCCTACGGGAATTACAACATTTCATTAAAAAAATTTTATCTTAATTGCTCATTTTTATGCACAACTCACATTTTAGATACAAACCTGTTTTATCACTGCCCCCTATTAAAAGGCAACTCCCTGGCAGCACAGGTGAATTTGGGGTCAGAGCTCATCAATAAACTTAAATCCCACTTTCTTTTTGACAATGGCCGAAGGCTTACTGATAACGTCGGATACTAGCGCTCGTTTGCCTTTTTTACTCAAGTGCTCAGCCAAAGCCCGGATCGCTGCAGTTCCTGCCCCTCTTATTGTGCCTTCTGCCTCTGGGTGTAATACATAATCAGGGTGAGTCAGTGAACCTGAAATACCAACATCAAACTCATTGATATCAATAGCCATTGTGATGCTAATTATCTGCCCGGAAAGGCGGACTACCACATAAATATAGTCATCACTGCTGGTTCGCAACCAACTTTGCGCAACATCACTAACAATACGCGCTGCCTCAATCACTCCATCACCAGTCGTGACCGCATCATTAATCCCCCTCCTACCGGCACTACTGCTAGCACCAGTATCAGTCAAAACCTTATCATCCTTGCTAACCGGATCATCCATATTTTCACCTGATGCAGGCACCGTCAGAGAGGGTTGTTTAGCTTGGTGATACACTTTTCGCCATTGGTTAATCACTGGTATAATATTTAGCCTGGCTGCCAGTGTGTTGTCCGTAGTCCCACTAATCACCTCTATATCAAAATTTAATTCGGAATCTTCTACCCAATTCCCCCCTCGACGTATACGGGGCGGGGTCACGGTAAATTGAAAATTTGGCAGCGCTAATTCATAACGACCCAAGGATAACTCCTGTGCTACCGCCGGTGAGTGGGCGCTATTATCAGCGTCATGCTGGCGCAAATAATTGGCATAACTAAGCTGTGAGAAATCAAATGCCGTTTTGATGTGTAAAAAACCCGCCGCATTTTCAGCCAGATGTGCCTGAACACTTTCAATCAACCGCGTTTCCACCAGGCCATTCGTCTGCGTATCATCGATATTTCCCTCTTTAATAATGTGTTCAATGACACGACCAAAATTTTCAGCATTCCAATGATCTACACTGTCACCAAATAGCAAAGTGAAATCAGTCAAAATACTTAATGTCCAATCAACACAATTCGGGGTTAGATCACGCCGAATACGTAAATTAGGCAATAATTGTTCTTTCATCGGCACCTTGCAGGCTAATGCAGTCGCCGGTATGGTTAATGCTTTGCTCCACATATCAACATTTATATGTGTTAATGTTGCCTCAATGTCAGAAGAAATATCTGTAATACTCGTTTCAAACTCCATAGTGTTATTAGTGTTTTTTTTCGGCAACGGCTTTGCAGAACCAGATATTTGTAATATTTTATTGTCGTTATTAGCAAAGAAAGCAACAGTATTATTTATAAACCTGTCGGCTTGATTGCAGTTACCTTGGATAACATAGTTATAAATACTAATGATGGGTATAAACCAACAGGCAGCATTTCCAATAAAGCTTCGTACCTGTCGAGATGACATCTTCTCTGCTGCCAGGACGACTTTATTAATAATCAGAGGCTTACTTTTATGATCATAATATTTGTTATTATAATTCTCAACAAATAATCTTATATTAGCAAATTCAACATCAAATAAAGAACCAACCAAAGGTGATATATATACTGCTTGACTCCCCACAGACTCAATAAACTGAACTTCAGAATAACCACCATTAAACCTAAATAGAAATGATAATGTATCACTAAGTTCATCTAATTCAAATATATAACTATTTTCTTGGTGATTCTTATGCAGCAACAATATCACCAACCCCATAACCTTGATAATGCCGCCATCAAAAAGTTTAATGGCATAATTATCTTCCCCACTAATATTGAAACTAATTAATACATCTTTATATTTAATTCTGTCATCTATCCAATATTTTCCAAATTCATACCCTATAGGAATATAAATAGATTTTTTCACAATACAATATTGATCACAAGTAAAATACTCCTGTTGAGAAACCTTCATGCTGGTTATATTTTTATTCATACCAATTGCTTCTAAATCGCCAGCAGAAAAATCATTCATTATTACATAATATTTCCCGCTGTAATTATCATCTTCATAAAGAGTCACTTGAGTATCTGGCGGTAGCTTTATAGAACTAATTCTATCATTAAATGTATTGACGATATGATATTTACGATCCGCAGGATCACTGTCATGATAAAGGTCTAAACTCTCATTACCGGACAAACAAAACGAGTCACCAGCAAACGCATCAAGTTCATAAAAACACGCGGCGCTTCTGACCTTAAAAGAACTAATGTTGTCATTTAAATCTGCCCAGCGCAGGGATGACAATGAATCCACACTATCTTTCAATGTTAATGTTCTGCCAGAAAAGTTGATATCTTTAAAAATAGAAACCACTAACCCACGAGGAACAGAAATTGACGATATCCGATCATTCCACTTAAGAGGTATATCATTAATAGCATTACCCTCTGTAGTACAAAGAGATTCCCCCTTATAATTTTCATCAACGAAAAAACAAACTTTAGGGTCATTAGAAAACACATCAAAACTTAACATTGAAACTAACGAAAACAATATGAATGGAATTTTATTTCTTATCATACATCCTCCAATATTTTATTAATTATAATGAAATTACATTATTTTATTATAGTAAAGTTCTTAACAAAATTAAGCGCACCATTAACCTGAAATTAAAGGAAATCATATAAAAATAACTTCGAACATATTACATTAAAATAAAGAAGGTCATTAATATGATTTTTATTACAAGCATATTATTTTAGTGAAATAGAAAAAATAGACTATCATTTAAAATCATAAGCATAATTGCTAATTTAATTTAAATACCAAATTACTCACCTGCCCACTTTCATCCAATATATTAAGCTGATAACGGCCCGGTGTTGTTAATGTTTGTATCCACGACTGATTATTCTCAGTCACCGCCACCTGCTCCCCATTGAGGAACCACCATCTTTGTCCACGCCCACCTTGTGCTGCTAAGCGGAGGTCGAGACGATTTCGGCCCGGCAATCGCTTCACAACGGCACCGTCACGGATACCTAAAACCAACAAGGGTGCCGCCTCAATATCACCTTGTGGCGGGCATTCACTGCTGGCTGCGGGGAGTCTTTGGCTACGGCGCTCTGCCAGCGGTAGCCAGGGTTCAAGCGGTAGTGGCCAGAGAGTTAACAGGGCTGGGTTAGCGCCCGGGCAATCTGCCGCAACTCGTTTGCCTTGAAGATTTAACCACACACGGAGTTGGCTACCCTGCATATTTTCCTGACCAGGTGCAGCCAGGGTTGGGGGCAAAGTGCCGTCAAGAACCCAGCTTTGCCGCCGCTGTCGGCAGTTACTATCACCCGCAGCAAGCGGTTGCCCACCCGGCCAGCAAATTTCTTCGCGGCTAACAGAGGATGGGCGGGGATCAAGAGGCAACTGGCGGCCATTTTGCTGTAATCCCGTCATCAGTAAGTTATTGACCTGATTAAGAATAGGAATGGCAGTGGCATAACCAAACTGCCCGGCGACCGGTGTACCATCTGGCCGACCAACCCACACGCCAATGGTATAACGCGCGTTAATACCTATCGCCCAAGCATCACGATAACCATAGCTGGTGCCGGTTTTCCATGCCAGCGGCACAGTGGCCGGTAAAATATCATCCGGTAATGGCCGGGCTTCCCCCGCCATGATTCGCCGGGTAATCCATGCAGCGCCTGGCGAAAATAACCGCCGCTCCTGCACCTGCTGTTGGGGTTCGAACCGCAAACTGGCCGCCATTCCGCCGCGCGCAAAAGCACTGTATGCCGCGACCAACTGATCCAGCCGTGACCCTGTTCCTCCCAAAATCACCGCCAAACTGGGTTCACTGTGAAGAGGAAAACGTAAGTTCAAACCGCCATTACGCAAATTAGCGGTAAAACGTTTCGGGCCATAGGCTTCCAGTAATTGCACCGCCGGTAGATTTAATGAACGCACCAATGCCTCGCTGGCACTGACCGGGCCGTGGAATCCGGTATCAAAATTGCCGGGCCGATAATCACCAAAACGGCGCGGCACATCTTGCAGCAGTGATTCTGCATGGATCAGGCCATCATCCAAGGCCATCGCGTAGAGAAATGGCTTCAATGTTGACCCCGGCGAGCGCCAGGCGCTGACCATATCCACATGGCCGAAGCGGCGGTCGTCTTGAAAATCGACCGAGCCGAGGTAAGCACGCACTTTCATGCCGCTGTGCTCCACCACCAGCAATCCCAATGACGTTTTCTCGGGAAGTTGATGACGCCAACCTGCGGCCATATCTTCCAATTGCCGCTGTAACCCGGCATCCACTGTAGTTTGAATCACTTCCCGCTGATTGCCCGTCGTCAAGCGCCGAGCCAATAATGGCGCTAATTGCGGCACCTGACGTGGAGCCAGCCAAATATCTTCTTGTTTTATATCAGCCACTTGCTTCGCCGGCCACACCTGGTAATCCGCCAGTCTACTTAGCACTTTATCGCGTGCAGCTTTAGCCCGCAGCGGATAGCGATCCGGGCGCAAACGGCTCGGTGCTTGCGGCAACGCGGCCAATAATGCCGCTTCTGCGGGAGTTAATTCAGAGGGCGGTTTGCCCAGATATGTCCAACTGGCCGCGCCAATCCCTTGCAATGTGCCGCCGAAAGGGGCGCGATTAAGGTAAATTTCGAGAATTTGGTCTTTAGAAAAGTGCCATTCCAACTGAAACGTTCGCCAGACTTGGCGCAGTTTACCGGCTAACGTGCGGGGATGTGGGTCGATTAAGCGGGCAACTTGCATAGATACGGTGCTGCCGCCAGAAAGAATCTTACCCGCCCGCAAATCCTGCCAGGCGGCGCGGGCCAGCGCCAATGGGTTCACACCAGGATGAGAATAAAACCAGCGGTCTTCAAAGGTCAGCAGCGCTTGCAGATAATAAGGAGAAACCTGTGGCAGTGCCACCGGATAGCGCCACACACCATCAGCATCGGCAAAGCGCCATAACGGCGTGCCATCTTCGGCGGTGACCACTCGCGCGATCTGTACTTCGGTCAGCGGAAGCGGCCAGCGTTTATCCGCCAACCACAATAGGGCCGGAAACAGTAAAACGATAAGCGCCAGCAGCCAAACTTTACGGCGATGACGGGAAAAGCCTATTTTTAGCATCAAGACTATTTCGCTCCCCTTTTACCGGTACCGCAAAAGGGGAGTAAGTGTTTACTTCACTATTTCGAGCTGCGACACCGTGCTACCCAGTGCTCGCCAGTCCGGAACATACATAGATTCCACCTGTGGCGCAGGCACTTGATAGACTCCCGGTGTTACCGCGCGCGCCAGGTATAGCAAGGTGGTGTGGCGGTATCCATCGACATTGACTGCGGCAACATAGCGGTCATCGCGAAATTCCTGATGTTTGATATCCGACTGCTGCATATCTTGCATCAACTCCGTCACACTGCTGGCGCTATCCCCCAGACTGGCACTGCTGTCGCCCAAGTTTTGGTTTTCCAATTCCAAACCGGCGGGCAGCAAATCGACCACCAGCGCATCTGGCACCCGTTTATCGGCCCAGACATCTAAATGCACCAAAACTAACTCGCCACTTTTCAACTGTGATAAGCGCAGCGGCTGGCCATCAAGCCCCATATAACTGCGGGTGATATGTAAATTATTGCTAAATGGCGCAGGCGTTTGCTGCGGGTATCCCACGATATCCACACGGCTATACAAAGCAACATCGCCACGGTTTTGTAATTGCATTCCGCTCGCCAGCTGTTGCGCCGACCAGTTTTGGTTCAATGCCGTGCTTTGCGTCAATGTTGCTACCTGTTCGATCGGCTCAACCTGTGGAGCTATCGCCACCTGCCACGGCGTTTCTGCCCCACTCATCAATGTGCGGCCCGCAAGGAATACCGCATTGCTCTCCTGCGTGGACAGATAGTTGCGGCTGGTCAGCGCATCAGACAGTGCCAACAGCCGGGTATCACGCGCTTCCGGCAGTAAATTGTTATCAGTTAACAGGGCTAAAATCAGCGCATCATCGCGCAGCGAACTGCCGTAATCTTCCAGCCAATAATCTTTATCACTGCGGCTGGTGTTCAGCCCTTGGGTAATGGCCTCTTTAGCTCGTGGCATATCCCCCATCAATTTCAGCGCCACGCCCAGTTGCACCAACGGCAAACCGGAGTGCGCATCATTGCTGCGGCTATACAATTGGCGCAAAGCGCCCAATGAAGCTTGCTGCTGCTGTGCCAACACCAAGCCCGCGTAGGCCTGCACCGCAAAACGGGTATGTTTAGTTTGTTCGCTGTAGCGAATTTCAATTTGGCTCGGGTCTTGTAAATAGCGCTGCAAACGATTATTCGCCGCAGTGAGCGCCGCTACTGGCACACTGTACCCTTGCTGGCTGGCGCGATAGAGGAAATCAGTGGCATAAGCCGTCAGCCAAAATTCTTCTGGGCTATTATTGCTCCATAAGCCGAAACCGCCGTTATAGCGCTGCATACTGAGCAAATGCTCGATACCGACATCAATGCTTTTGCGCCGTTTTTCATCACTGTCGGCCTTGATACCCAGCGCCGTCAATTGAGCATGATTGCTGTACAAAGAGGGATATAACCCGCTGACGGTTTGTTCCAGACAGCCATAAGGATAGGCATATAACTCACTGATATAACGCGCTAAATTCAGTGGCGGCCGGCTGGTTATCAGCAATTTCCCTTGTAGAGTTTCAGCGGCCAGCCCTGCGGTAGCCTCTGCGGGTAAACTCCAGCTATCACCACTGTGCAACACATTGGCGAAATGGCGAGTCTGAGCCGGATACGCGGGCCGCACTCCAATTTTCCAATGATGCTGGTAATCCGGCAGCTTTTCATTCGGTAAAACCATCCCCGTGATGGTCAGGCCGATATCACCCTGCCCAAAGCCATTCAAGGCCCGCACCGGGATCAGCACCGTCTTGCGCTCGCCATTGGCCAGCGAGATAGCTTGGTTTTGTGCGCCATTGAGTGCCAGTAAATCGCTGGCGGCCCATTGAAGTGACAAAGTTTGAGGTTGGCCGGATAAATTGCTCAAATCCAAGGCCAGTTGGGTACTATCCCCTCCGGCCAGGAAACGCGGGGTGGCGAGTTGGGCGATCAATGGGGCCGCGACCACCACTTTAGCTTCCGTTTTACCGAAATCTTCTTCGCTCCAGGCTTGTGCCATCAAGCGCAGCTCACCGTTAAAGTCAGGGATAGCCAGTTCAATGGTGCCCTCACCCTGTGCGTTTAATGTCACCGGCTGGGCTTGTTGCGCCACAATAGTGACTTCCGTAATGGGCTTTTTACCACCACGGGAAAGCGCATCTTCGTCATCCCCATCCCCACCAAAACGCAGACTCGCCAACCGCCCCTGCCCTTCAATTAATTGCCCATAAACATCATATTGATCAGCACTGTAGCGTTTGCGACCAAAGAAAGCGTCATAGGGATCTGGCGTGGCGTAATCCGTGATATTGAGAATCCCGCTGTCAACCGCCGACAACAATACTTGCACTTTTTCGGGTAACGGCGCACCGGTGCGGCTAGCTTTCACCTTGACCGTCAAGGTCTGATTCGGGCGAATTCGCTCCGGTGATTCCAGCTCGAGCGCCAGTTTGCGGGTTTCATCCACCAGCGGCAGATGCAGCAAACCAATGGCGCGTTTGGGGGTCGCCTGCTGTGACTTATCACCAGGGCGAATTACTGTCGCGCTAAGATACAAATCATGGCGGTTCCACTGTTTGTTAATCGGCACTTCAACCTCAGCGCCGCCAGCCGGAATGGTCACCTCCTGCCACCACAATGGGCCGTCACTGGACTCCACCAGCAAATAGCCATTACCGGCAGCCGGGGCTTCAATGTGTAATTTTACTTTTTCGCCCGGGCGATAAGCCGGTTTATCCAGTGTCAGTTTGACTTGATCGGGCCGAACCGCGCCACTGCCGCCGGTATTATCCTGCCAGCTATACCCCGCCCAGAAACGGGAGCTAGTGACTAATTCATTATCTGGATGACTCACCTCAATACGATATGCGCCCCACTCCACCGGGAAGCTGACCTTGGCGCTGCCGTCGGCGGGAATATTCACTGACTGCTCGGCCAGTGTCAGATCTTTTTTATCATACAGTGACTGCCAGCCATCACTTTCTGACCACTGCCAATAGTAGTCGCGGCGCTCACGCACCAGTTTGACTTTCAAACCATTCACCGCCAGTTTTTCACCGTCAGCATTAGCATAAACAATGTCGAAATCAGCGCTGGTGTCTTGATCAACCATGGCCTGCGATTTATAGCTGTCACTGCGGTAATCATAAACTTGCTGCTGGTTAAACAAGGGGCGAATCCCCACCAGCGCATCAGCTGGCCACAATGCTTGCTCAGCGCGCCGTGTGACCGGCCGCCCGCCGGATTCCAGCAAACTAGCCTGTAAAATCAGTTTCAGCGGCGATTGCGCATTCTGCCAACTGTTATCGACTTCGATGTCAGCTTGGCCATCACTGTCGAGTGTGGTATCAAACTCATCCAAGGTGCGCGAGAGATTTTCTTCAATAACTGAACCGAATTCAAAACCGGGTAATGATGCCACCGCTTCCCGCAATGGGCGCAGGAATAACTGCCCTTGCAACCGGTTACCGGATGCTGGAGCGCCATAAAGATAGCGGCCAGTGATGGCAAAGCTCGCTTCGCTGTCGGTGGCAATGGGTTCTTGACTCGTGGCAATCTCTAATGCCATGCGTTCTGGCAGAAAATCTTCGACTTTAAATTTATACAGGCGCGGCTGGTTATCGCCCAGATTCATGCGCAGTGACCATTCACCGGTGGGGCCGCCTTCCGGAATGGCGTATTGATATTGATACAAACCGGCTTGCGGCTGCCAAACAAAGCTGCGCACCACTTGGTTATCGGGCTTGAGAATATCCACTTTAACCGGCTGGGTGGTCAGGGGTTTACCATCAGCGTCACGCAGTAACCCATTGACAATTAACGTTTCTCCGGGGCGATAAAGGTCTCGCGGGCCAAAAACAAAAAATTGCTTTTGGAAACCTTCCGGCCCGGCGATATCAAACTCGGCCAGATCCAGCGCCGGTGTATTGAAATCAATCAAGCTGGTTTGGCCGTTTTGCGAAGCCAGCAGCAATTTCGCCTTAGCATTCTTTTCCAACTGCGCATGGCCCTGACCGTCAGTTTCAACCTGTGCCAGCACTTGGCCTTTTTCATCCAGCAATTGCAGCTGCACCCCTTTCAAGGCCGCCCCGCCAGCTAATGCTTGGGTAAAGACATCCATCCGGTCATGGTAGCTGTGCAGCGAAACACCCATATCACTAAGCGTAAATAAGGTGGCCGCATTGGTGTAGCTGTAACGCCCGGCTTGTTGCATCACCGCCAAATAAACACCGGATTCTTGCAGCGGCTTGATTTCGGCTAATGGAAGCATCAGTTTTTCGCGGGTATTGGCGGTAGGATTGAGGTCAAATCGGCCGGTATAGACTAGATCGGCCATTTTCAACAATTCGTCCGATTCCCAATTCGACAGCGCGCTGCGGTACTGCCAGTTCGCCAGGAAATTAGCCAGGCTGCTTTGCTTAATGCGGAAAAAGTTAACATCAATGCTATCAACATTAAGCGCCATCACCGGCAAGCCCTGTGCCAATTTACCCGGCAATAAAGAACCTTTACTGGCAAACCCGACACTCGGTTTGATATCGCGGGTGGTTATTTGCTGCTGTTGTTGTTTACCCAGCTCAGTACCGCCGATCCCTTTCAAGGTGCTGTCGACGGTCAGTAGCAATTTACGTTCAGGTTTAAGATGGCGTAACCGCAGCTCCATCAGATTGTCGGACAGCTCCCAAGCCCCGTCGATTTTGCCGCTAACAGTATCAACCAAATGCACCAGAGAGGAGAAATCTTGCTTGGGATCCAATGGCTGCGAGAAAGTCAGCACCATGGCACTGGCACCATCGAGTTGTAACTCAGAGGCATCCAGTAAGGTTAGTGGCTGACCCGCATGCTGTTTTGTCAGCTCCGCCAACTTATTTACATCGTCTATTTTGCTCACCGCAACTTTGGCTGCCGGTTCACTGGTCTGTGTCGTGACCGGGGTAGATGGAGCGGCAACATCCTTATTTTTACTCTCATCATCACAGCCCGCCAATAACAGCACGGCACTGACCAAGAGTGCCATTTGACGCCCTTTTATTTTCGACATTAACCGATGTAAACCCTTGTGATTCATATCTCTCTCCCTGGTTGATGGCAAGATTATAGCATTCACCGGAAAGGGAATATAGACAGATAAACCGACCATTTCTATATAGAGAATATTCTCATCTTTTATCGAATTAGTTTTAGATAAATAGAATAAAACAGAAAAAAACAGAAAAAAACAGAAAAAAATCATATTTAATATTTTTTTAATAAAAAATTAAATTAATGAACACATAAAATAACCAATTACAGAATTTAATATTTTATACAACAAAAACAATGAATTAAAACGATAAACCCAAATAGAAATAAAACAAAATATAAAATAAATATAAAAAATCAATTTTTATTTTTTAATAAGTAGGCATAGAAACCTCATGCCATTATATTTCACCCAACACCTTCCCGTTATTAAAAATCTTTATTCCATGTCTATCAAAATTAATCTTTAAATAGGAACCTATAAAACCATGAGTCATCACAACACTCTGAATACGCGTTTATTACCTTTATCTATCTTGATTTCTTCGCTGGTGTCAGGTGGGGCAGTAGCCGCATCAACAACAGCGGTTACACCCAATATATCGAATGGCAGCAACACTCAGATAACCAGCCGTCTCACGGCCAATAATAACGTGGCTAACAACAAAAAACCTGAGGATATCCTGCTAGAAACTTTCTTCCCAGCGGGTCAACCCATTACATCACAGATGAAAACTGAGGCTGAATCGCAAATTGCGGCAATAAAAAGTGATCACCAGCAGCAAATTGTGAATATTAAAGCTGCTATTGACACAATGGCACCTGAACAAAAAAAACAAGCGAATAAAGAATTAGCTGCCTTTGAAAAGGTATTTGCAAAAAATATACTGGGAGCAGAGGCCGCTCTTACCTATGCAAAAGATCAGAGTGATGACAACAAGAACAAACTCCTTCAAGCCGCGAAAAATGCTTTTGCTACCAGTCTAGAGACCAAAGCACCGGGTCAGTTCACACCAGAAGAAGCCGATTCGCTGTTTAATTCGTCACTAACCCAAGACCAATCAACTCTTTCGCCCGTGATTAAGCAAAAAATCACAGCAATCGAGCAGCAACAACAAACTGACAAAGATGCCCTGAATAAGCTTCAGGATTATCTGAATCAAGGTCTGATTACCTCAGAACAAAAAGAAAAATTGGTAACCCAGTTAGCGGATAAAAAAACCAAATTAGACACGCAAGCAGTAGCTAAACAGGCACAGGAAGCAGCAGAAAAAGTAGAAAAAGCAGCAAAAGTTGCGGAGTTAAAGCTTACGATGCAATCAATCATTGCGGATTCAAAAGCCAAAATCGCTGAAAAAGCGAAAAATGACGCTGAAGCTGAGTTCACTAAACTGGATACAGAAAAAATGGCAGCGATTAAAGATGTAGATCCCAGTTGGGATGCAAACACGCCAGATCTCGCTACAAAGTTACAGGACTTGATTGCCGACCAAAATACTCCCCCGTTAAAAATAGCAGACGCTAAAACAGCCCAAGAGTCCATCGCAAAAGCAGAAGCTGCAAATCAGTTAGTTCAAGATGCAACTACTGCGCACATAACCGCCCAAAATTCCGCCCAAGATACAACCGCTAAGTTTACTGCTGCCAAGCAGCAAAAAGTTGACGCAACTGCCGAGCTGACAACCAAAAAAGCCGAAATGGATGTTGCAGTAGCGGAACTCGCTCTGTTTGATAAAGCGACCGATCCTACTGTTGATATGCCGGTATTTGATAAAATCATTGCCAAAAGTGAGCTGCAAACAGTCACCGCAAACACGATGGCAATGGCTACCCAAGTATCGGGCGGCACGCAACATGTTGAAAAAGACGGCCAGGTCATTGGCAGCATTATTAGCGAAGACGGTACCCTAAACTTGGCCGTTGGCGCACTGGCTCACGATACAGTGATCAATAAAGGCATCATTAACAACAATGGTGGTACTGATCACGATTCAGTCATCAATGATGGTGGCAAGCTGTCACTGAAAGGTGAAAAGAAACAAGATGCGAATGGCAAGGATGTCATAAACGTTGCTGAATCCTATGGTGCGAAAATCCTTGAAGGTGGTACAGCGACGGTTGGCAAATTTGCCGAAATTCATAACCTTAGCAGCACAAAAGGGACTGTTGAGCTGAAAGATGGCGCTAAAGCCTTTAACACCGCTATTGATGGCGGCACGCTGACTATCGAAAAAGGGGCTAACTCGCAACATACTTCACTGAATGGAGCCAATCTGGAGTTGATCGAGGGAGCAACGGCTGATAGCACTAAAGTCGGTGAAGACGCGGTATTTACTTTAAAGGCTAATGCTAAAACCAGTGGAACTGAGGTGCGTGCTGACAATAGTGAGTTTACCTTGGAAAAAGGTTCGTCAGCCTTTTTAACTCATGTGCTCAATGGCACGATGACCGTTAATGACGGTGCCAGTGCGGATGAAGTTAATGTAACGGATGAGGGTACACTGATTCTCAAATCTGGTGCCGTAGTCAAAAGCGCTAAGATATATGATAGAGCTGCCACATTTACCCTCGAAAGCGGTGCCACAGCCACTGGCACTCTGTTGAACTTTGCCGAATTAGCGTTGGTAAAAGGTGCCACGGCGGATGACACCACACTGTTGGACGGTTCAACCTTTACGCTGCTCGAGGGCGCGGAAACAAAAAATACCTCTATTGGCAGTGATAGTAACTTTATTGCCAATACCAAGGCGACGGCGAATAACACGACAATAAATGGCGGTAAATTTAGACTGGAACAGGGTGCAATCGCTAACATCACCGCCCTTGATAGTGGCGAATTTATTATTGATGGCACAGCCAATAATACCACCGTGACAGGCGGCAAATTTGCGCTTAATCAAGGTGCAACAGCCAACAGCACCATCTTGAATTCCGGCGAATTTATTATTGATGGCACAGCCAATAATACCACCGTGACAGGCGGCAAATTTGCACTGAATAAAGGTGCAACAGCCAACACGACCACCTTGAATTCCGGCGACTTTATTGTTGATGGCGCAGCCAATAATACCACCGTGACAGGCGGCAAATTTGCGCTTAATCAAGGTGCAATAGCCAACACTACCACTTTGAATGACGGCGAATTTATTGTTGATGGCACAGCCAATAACACCACGGTTAAAGGCGGCAAATTTGCGCTTAATCAAGGTGCAACGGCTAATATTACCACCTTGAATGAGGGTGAATTCACCGTGAAAGCGGGTGCGAAAACCACTGCAACAACAGTCAATGGCGGCATATTTGATGTTCAAGCGGGTGCTGCTATCGAAGATACTGTGTTCAATGCAGTTGATTTCACACTGGTTGATAAGGCAACGGCGAATAACACCACAGTTAACGACAGCAAATTGACGATTAATGAAGGTGCCATTGCTAACAATACTAAAGTCAAAGGCGGTAAATTTGATCTGATGGCCCGAGCACAAGCGCATAAGCTGGTGGTTAAAAATGGCCACTCCCTGATTTCAGGTCATTTGATGGATGCAACATTCAATAGCAGTACTGTCATTTTTGATAAAACCGCAGATATTAACGGCATTATTGATGCTAATAAAAACAGCTTCCTCAGTGTGCAGGGTGGCGCAACCACGCAAAATGCAGACCTGAATTTAGCCGGTAACATGCAGTTATTCTCCGTAGATGCCCCATTAACCGCAGTGCAATCTGCTTCCCGCGCTGCTTTTGCTGGCAATAATGGTAAACCAGCACAGTTTGCTTTTAAAAATGTCAGGCTGGCGGGTGGTAGTATTGATATGAGCAAATCTAATACTCAGCTAACCATGGCATCACTGGCAGGTCGAGGCCTCTTTAATTTAGGTTCAGCGCTGTTCTCTCAGTCAAGCGCGCCGCTAAAGGTTGCAGGCGATGCTGCAGGTACTTTTGATGTTCAGATCAATAACAGTGGTGTAGCCCCAGCGAATCTGAATGTCGTCGATGTAAAAGGGAAAAATACTGCCCACTTCGTTCTAGCCAATGGGCCGGTAGACTTGGGTAACTATAAGCACTCACTGGTCAGTGATGGCAAAGGCAGTTTCAAACTGGTCGCAGATAAAACAAAAGTGACGTCAAATACGGCGGGTATTTTGGCCGTCGCCAATACCATGCCCGTTATCTTTAACGCCGAATTAAGCTCAATTCACAATCGGTTAGATAAACAAAGCTCTGCGGCCAATGAAAGTGGTGTGTGGTTAACTTACCTGAATGACAGTTACGACGTGAAAGGTACCGCAACCAACTTCAATCAGAAGCTAAGTGGCGTAACTTTAGGTGGCGATAAAGCCATTGAGTTGGGTAATGCCGTATTCAGTGTGGGTAGCTTCGCCAGCCATACCAGCTCCAATATCAAATCTGATTACCAGAGCAGCGGCAGTGTGGAAAGCAACTCATTGGGTGCTTACGTGCAATATTTGGCTAACAG
The DNA here is from genome assembly GCF_003600645.1 of Yersinia rochesterensis. Classification (NCBI taxonomy): domain Bacteria; kingdom Pseudomonadati; phylum Pseudomonadota; class Gammaproteobacteria; order Enterobacterales; family Yersiniaceae; genus Yersinia; species Yersinia rochesterensis. Next base: position 1,150,670 of record NZ_CP032482.1, on the reverse strand, counting down.
CGGCTATTACCTGAATGGTGTGTTCAAAACCAACCAGTTTAAACAGAACCTCAGTGTGGCGTCACAAGCCAATAACGCGACTGGAGCGGCTAACTTCTCCGGCATGGGGCTGGCAGTAAAAGCGGGTAAACATATCAATATTGATGCGATGTATGTTTCCCCTTATGTGGCCCTGAACACCTTTAGCTCAGGTAAAAGCCAATATAAATTGTCTAACGGAATGGAAGCGCAGAACCAAGGTTCACGTACGACAACCGGTACTCTGGGCATGAACACGGGTTATCGCTTTGTGTTGAATAGCGGCGCAGAAATTAAGCCTTATGCAATTTTCTCGGTAGACCATGACCTGATGGCAAGTAACAAGGTGATGATTAACAACGATATGTTTGATAATAACCTGAAAGGGACTCGTGCTAACGTCGGTATGGGGATCAATGTAAACCTGACGTCTAACCTGTCTATCGGCTCAGAAGTTAAAGTTTCTAAAGGTAAAAACATTACCACCCCAATGACTATTAATATGGGCGTTGCTTACACTTTCTAAATTACACAGTAATTTCTTCATGTAGCAATGATGATTATCTGTCATAAAAAGGGAGCCAAATTGGCTCCCTTTTCTCATTAATGGCTGGTCGAAGGAATAATATTCCTCAGCCAACTGCCCCATCTGCGCTGGTAAAATGCTTGGGTATGCGTCATCAGGTAATGGCTTACCCCCCGCTCTTTCTCATTCACCACGCAAAAATCTACCGGGCCATCATCCGGTGCATAGTCACTGGCAACATTACCGGCCTCTTGAATCAATTGGTCAATCTCATCATCTGTGCCATCCACTTCCAGCCCAACCAATAAGTTAGGTTTATCATCCACACTCTTATCATGCATCAGTGCCAAAAAAGCACGCCGCACTGGTTTACGCTGGCTAAACAGCTGGATCAGGGCATCCACCATTGCTGCGGGATATTCTTCCGGCTGCCCCAACAGAATTTGGCTCTCTTTATCCACCACCATTTCGGCTGATTGGGCTAAACCGCCATTTTCCAGCAGCATCGCCACTTCTTGCGGCCAAAACTCTTTACCATGCTCTGATTTTGGGTTCAAAAACAGATGCGCACCTTGGGTCATTTCAAATAACACCCGCACTGGCATGGCGATAAAAGGCTGTTTTACTGACAGTTTTTCACTATCAACCTGTTGATCTTCGGCGATATCCAGCGCTTGCTGGAGCACCTCTACCGAGGTAAAGAAGGGAATGACCGATTCACCATCCTGCTTTTCCCAATGCAGAATATTCACCCCATCGCCTGTTGTAAAGGCCATCTCACCCTCTTCATCGCCCTGCTCTGACCCGTCCACCAGCACCAAAACCGTGGCATCCAACAGTGTGCGAAAAAAAGCGGTGCGATGAATTGATTCCGTCGCCGCCAGTTTCAGCAAAGACTCCAGACTTTGGTCTTCATCATGATGGTGACTATCGTGGCTATCAGCAGCAGGGGGTTGTGGCAAACTCATGCTCTACTCCAGAAAAACATAAAATAGATCGAACAAAGGGACGCAAATGCGCCCCCGAGACTCTTTTCAAATCATTAAGATGATTATTTTGCTTTCGCCAACAGCAAGTTAGCAATAGTACGAACACCCAGGCCTGTAGCACCGGCAGACCACTGATCAACCGCACCTTTACGGTAAGTCGCGGAGCAGTCAATGTGCAGCCAACCTTGCTGATAGTCTTTCACGAAATGTGACAAAAATGCGGCGGCAGTGCTGGCACCCGCACTGTAGGCTGCCCCCGCGACATTATTCAACTCAGCAAAGTTGGATGGCAGTTGGCTGCGATGGAATTCAGCTAACGGCAAGCGCCAGAAAGGCTCATGCTCACTTTGCGCGCTGCTCAACAACTCTTGTGCCAATTCATCATCAAAACTAAATAGCGCGTGGTAATCATTACCCAACGCTGTTTTTGCCGCGCCGGTCAAAGTGGCAGCATCAATAATCAGCGGTGCATTCTGCTCTGAAGCATCAATCAGACCATCAGCCAAGACTAAGCGCCCTTCAGCATCAGTATTCATGATTTCGACAGTCTTGCCATTGCGATAGCGAATGATATCACCCAGCTTAAAGGCATTACCGCTAACCATATTATCCGCACAACACAAATACAGTTTCACCCGCTCTTTCAAACCACGGGCTGCTGCTAATGCCAATGCGCCCGTGACTGTCGCCGCACCGCCCATATCGGACTTCATAGAGTCCATAAATGCGCTCTGTTTCAGGCTGTAACCGCCTGAATCAAAAGTAATTCCTTTGCCAACCAAACATGCCATCACCGGCGCATCTGGGTTACCGGTCGGGTTATAGTCCAAAGCTAGCAACACCGGCGCACGATCAGAACCACGGCCCACGGTGTAAATCCCGGCATAGCCCTGTTCACGCAGATCTTCGCCTTTGGTAATGCGGTAGCTGACAGCATCGCATGATACTGCGCACAGCAAATCAATCGCATTTTTAGCCAATTGTTCTGGCCCTAAATCTTCTGCGGGCGCATTAATGGTATCGCGCACCCAGTCAATGATTTTTAGCCGTTGTTTTAGCTCGGTTTTTTCGTTCTCTGGCAGTTCTGCCCATTCCACACTGCGCTGGCCTTTTGGCCCACGGAAACCTTGCCAAAATGCCCAGCTTTGCTCCAGACCCCAGCCCTCACCGGCCAGTTTTACCTGTTTGATACCTTGCCCATCTATTTTGCGGGCGGCGCGTTGAATGGTACCCAATTCATTTTTACCCGTCAGGTGGATAGTCATCCCCTCGGCATCGGTACTCAACTGGGCTTTCTCTCCCCAACGGGCGTCGGCTGGGGTATTTGATAAGGTTACTTGCATCATTTCTGTTGTCATGAACTACCTCTTCATTATTATTTTTTGCTGTTATTCAGCTGCTTATACGCGGCCCTGTGTTAGCCACGGCGGATCAAAACGTTCTACTCTAAAAAATACTGTCTGCTATACAGTAACAGCCAGCTATAAAGTAACAATAGAAAAAAGGGCCGCTCGTGCGACCCTCAGGTATTTATTCAAATTCATCTAACCAGACGAGCAGGATGGCTTCCAGCACTTTTTCATTTGATCCTTGCGGATCGTCATCGAAATCTTCTAAATCACAGATCCATTGGTGCATATCAGTGAAACGCACTGTTTTCGGATCGGTGTCCGGGAACTGGTCGTAAAGCGCTTCGCCAATCTCGCGGGTATCTTGCCAGGTTAAGCTCATATCATGTTCTCGTGTATATACTCTAAATAATTCGAGTTGCAGGAAGGCGGCAAGTGAAAGAGTCCCGATGAGCTTACTGTTGTAAGCGATTCGGGTGATTGAACGTAGCCAACGCACATGCAGCTTGAAGTATGACGAGTATAATTAATGTTCTCGCGCATGGTTGATAGTATAACGCGGGATCTCAACCACCAGATCTTCATCCGTCACTGTCGCCTGACAACTCAGGCGGCTTTCTGGCTCCAGACCCCAAGCTTTATCCAACATATCATCTTCCAGCTCACTGCTTTCTGGTAGCGAATCAAAGCCTTCGCGCACGATACAGTGGCAAGTCGTGCAAGCGCAGGATTTCTCACAGGCATGCTCGATGTCGATTCCATTGCGCAGGGCAACGTCCAGTATAGTCTCACCTTGGGTTGCTTCCAGCACTGCACCATCCGGGCAAAGGTCTTTATGGGGCAGAAATACTATTTTGGGCATGATTAAACCTCATCCACTGAATGGCCAGCCAAAGCACGGCGAATAGAAGCATCCATCCGGCGCGCGGCAAAATCTTGCGTTTGTGCATCTAACGCTTTTATCGCAGCTTCGATTGCATGTGGGTCAGTGCCCTGCATCTGCTGCTGTAATGCCGCCATCGCCTGAGCGATAGCAGTACTTTCTTGCTCACTGAGTAGTGCTGCGTCTTGTGCCAATGCGCCTTGTAAACTTTCCAACACGCGGGAGGCTTCGACTTGTTGTTCCGCCAGCTTACGTGCGCCAATGTCGCTGTGCGCGTTCGCCATCGAATCTTTAATCATATTGGCAATTTCATCATCAGACAGCCCATAAGAGGGCTTCACCTGAATCGATGCCTCCACGCCGGTGGATTTTTCCATCGCCGTGACACTCAACAAACCGTCCGCATCCACCTGGAAAGTCACACGAATATGCGCGCCCCCCGCGGGCAGCGGCGGTAAACCCCGTAAACTAAAGCGGGCGAGAGAACGGCAATCTTGTACCAGTTCGCGCTCACCTTGCAGCACGTGAATCATCATCCCGCTCTGGCCGTCTTTAAAGGTGGTAAATTCTTGCGCGCGGGCGACCGGAATAGTGGTATTGCGTGGAATGATTTTCTCCACTAAACCGCCCATGGTTTCCAGCCCTAATGACAGCGGGATAACATCAAGCAGCAGCATGTCACTGTCGGGTTTATTCCCCACCAGAATATCGGCTTGAATCGCCGCGCCAATAGCGACCACTTTATCGGGATCAATCGAAGTCAGTGGCGTGCGGCCAAAAAATTGCCCAACCTGCTCGCGCACCAAGGGCACACGGGTCGAGCCGCCGACCATTACCACTTCCAGCACTTCATCGGCAGTGACGCCCGCATCTTTTAACGCGCGGCGACAGGCCATTAATGTGCGTTTAACTAATGACGCTATCAGAGATTCAAACTGCTGACGGGTGATTTGCCCTTGCCAGCCAGCCACGGAGACATCAGCAATCTCAGCATCACTCAAGGCAATCTTAGCCGCGATGGCCGCATCCAATAATTGCCGCTGGACACCATGGTCATCACGGGAATCAATACCAGCTTGCTCACGCAGCCAATCGGCTAATAGGTGGTCAAAGTCATCGCCCCCCAGTGCCGAGTCGCCGCCAGTTGCCAGCACTTCAAACACACCGCGGCTCAAGCGCAAGATAGAGATATCAAATGTCCCGCCGCCCAAGTCATAAACGGCGATCACCCCTTCCTGACCTGAATCCAGACCATAGGCGATAGCCGCAGCGGTCGGCTCATTGAGCAAACGCAACACATGCAACCCCGCCAGACGAGCGGCATCTTTGGTGCCCTGCCGTTGAGCATCATCAAAATAAGCGGGGACAGTAATGACCACGCCGTCCAATTCCCCTTCCAAGGCCGCCTGTGCCCGCTGTGCCAATGATTTGAGAATATCTGCAGACACTTGCACCGGATTAACCAACCCGCTCGCCGTCTGGATCATCGGTAAACCATTTTCACTGGATTGGAATTGGTAAGGCAGATTAGGGTAGCGCTGCACGATATCGGCCAAAGAACGGCCCATCATGCGTTTAACTGAACTGATGGTATTGACCGGGTCCAATGCCGCTAAATTGCGCGCATTCCAGCCGACATCAATGCCATTTTGTTGATAGTGAACCACTGAGGGCAAAAGATCCCGCAGCTGTTCATCTGCCAGCGTTTGCGCTTTACCGCTGCGCACTGTCGCTACCAGTGAGTTGGTGGTGCCTAAATCTATCCCTGCAGCCAACCGACGTTGATGCGGCGGTGCAGTTAAACCAGGCTCACTAATTTGTAATAAGGCCATGTTGAGATTCCATCAATCTATACTCGTCATACTTCAAGCTGCATCTGCGTTGGCTTGCCGCTTTCCTGCAACTCGAATTATTTAGAGTATATAAAACGTTAACGACACGCTCTAATAAGAAGTAGCCGCGCATTTCGCGCCATCAATAAATTTATTTTTTATTTTTATCAATCAGATACAATTTTATTGCCTTATTACGTTCTCAGGAAAAATCATCAAACAGGCGCTCTTCTAGCTGTTCAACCTGCTGTCCTAACTTATCCAGAAAACGTAATTTTCGAACCGTGTCAGCGGCTTGTTCCCACTGTTGTTGATCCAATTGCTCCACCATCAGTTGGCTGCGCGTTTTCGTCATCAGTGCCAAACGGCGACTGAATGCAGCAAGTTGCGCCTCAGCATCTGAGTGGCGTTCGATAGCATCAAGCTCTTCCCGCAGCTCCAATTGCTCCATCAGAAACGCGGTATCACGCATAGTATGCTGTTCGTTGCCTAAATCAAAACCCTGCAAAGATAGCATATACTCAGCCCGTTTTAACGGGTGCTTGAGGGTTTGGTAAGCATCATTGATGGTCGCGGCTTGTTGCAATGAGGCCAAACGCTCGCGTTCAGGCTGATTTGCAAAACGGTCAGGATGGAATTGGCGTTGCAATTCTTGATAGCGGGTCGTGAGTTGGTTGCCGTCAATCAGGTACTGAGCCGGCAGCCCGAATAATGTGAAGTAATCCATAGCATGCTCTGGGGTTATCCCCTTCGTCCTTGGAATTGCATGGGTGTTAGCTGCACTCACGCCCTCGAATCACTCACTTGTAGTTGACCTACTTGAATAAGCTCATCAAGATTTGTTTGCTGGCTATCTACCTGCAACTCCAATGACTTTGGGTATATAGGCATCAAGTTCCTGAGGCAGGAACAAAAACAGGGGTCAGACGTTAAAGCTTTCACCACATCCGCACTCATTGGAGACGTTCGGATTGTTGAATTTAAAGCCTTCGTTCAGACCTTCTTTGACGAAATCCAGCTCGGTGCCGTCAAGATAGACCATGCTTTTGCCGTCGATGATCACTTTCACGCCTTTGTCTTCAAAAACGATATCGTCATCGTTCATTTCATCAACAAATTCCAGGACATATGCCATACCGGAGCAGCCCGACGTCCGTACGCCTAAGCGCAGACCTAAGCCCTTACCACGGTGATTTAAAAAGGCGCTGACCCGTTGTGCAGCACTGTCGCTGATTGATATCGACATAGACCTTCCTCAACGCTGAAAACCAGCTCATATCCTCGTTATCTTTCAAACTGCACGTGTATTAGTATGCAGTATTTTGAAATCCTTAGGAAAAATGAGCCAGTTATTAATAACCTATTTTACAACTACTTGGCAGTATGTTTGCTTTTGTAGTCGGCGATAGCTGCTTTAATGGCATCTTCAGCCAAAATTGAGCAGTGAATTTTGACTGGCGGTAACTCCAGCTCTTCTGCGATCTGAGTATTCTTGATCGCTTCAGCCTGCTCGAGAGACTTACCTTTCATCCATTCAGTTACCAGAGAGCTGGAGGCAATAGCAGAGCCGCAGCCATAAGTTTTGAAACGTGCATCTTCAATGATGCCAGCGTCGTTAACTTTAATCTGCAACTTCATGACATCACCACAAGCGGGTGCGCCAACCATTCCGCTACCAATGGTAGGATCTGCGTTGTCGAATGACCCGACGTTACGTGGGTTTTCGTAGTGATCGATTACTTTTTCGCTGTAAGCCATGTGATTACTCCTGAGTCTTAAAATCTGGAATTAATGGTGCGACCATTCAATGCTGCTGATATCCACGCCCTGCTTAAACATATCCCACAGCGGAGACAAGTCACGCAGACGGCCAATGGATTTGCGAACCAGCGCAATGGCGTAGTCGATCTCTTCTTCAGTGGTGAAACGCCCCAGAGAGAAACGAATTGAACTGTGAGCCAGTTCGTCGTTCATCCCCAACGCACGCAACACGTAAGAAGGTTCCAGACTCGCGGAAGTACAGGCTGAACCCGATGAAACAGCTAAATCTTTCAGTGCCATGATGAGCGACTCACCTTCAACATAGTTGAAACTGATGTTCAGAATGCCAGGTGCGCCATTCTCTAAATCGCCATTCAGGTAAACTTCTTCGATATCTTTGAGACCATTCCACAACCGCAGACGCAGTGAACGCAGGCGCGCAGCTTCGCTTTCCATCTCTTCTTTGGCGATACGGTAAGCTTCACCCATGCCAGCTATCTGATGAACGGGTAAAGTCCCTGAACGCATACCGCGCTCATGACCCCCGCCGTGCTGCTGTGCTTCAATGCGAATGCGAGGTTTACGACGAACAAACAGTGCGCCAATGCCCATCGGGCCATAAACTTTATGGGCAGAGAAAGACATTAAATCGACTTTCAGTTGGCTCAGATCGATGGGTAATTTACCGACGCTTTGTGTCGCATCAACATGGAAAATGATCCCGCGACTACGGCACATTTCGCCGATTGCCGCGATATCCTGCACCACACCGATTTCATTATTCACGTGCATGATAGAAACCAGAATGGTGTCTTCACGCATGGCGGCTTCAAGCTGTTTCAGGTCGATAATGCCGTTAGACTGCGGTGCCAGATAAGTCACTTCGAAGCCTTCACGCTCCAACTGGCGACAAGTATCCAACACTGCTTTATGTTCGGTCTTACAGGTGATGATGTGCTTGCCTTTCTTCTGGTAGAAGTTAGCAGCACCTTTAATCGCAAGGTTATCGGACTCAGTTGCACCGGAGGTGAAGACTATCTCGCGAGGGTCCGCACCGACTAATGCAGCAATATCATTACGTGCAATATCAACAGCTTCTTCTGCTTGCCAGCCAAACTTATGAGAACGAGAGGCGGGGTTACCAAAAATACCGTCCAGAGTCAGGTACTGCATCATTTTTTCAGCGACACGAGGGTCTACCGGGGTCGTTGCTGCATAATCCAGATAGATCGGTGTCTTTATTTTTGATTCGGTCATTGCTCTTATGCTCCGTACATCACTTCCAAAACGTAAAATTCCGCAGATTCTGCTTATGCGCGCAGATTGACGTTAATCGTCTCTTGCGGTCGGCCATTGGCCGTACGGCGCGTATCGTTATTTTGACGATCCGCAACCTCAAGAATATCTTGGTTATTAACCAGTTCTGCCAATGTAATGTTGTTGAGGAAGCTGCTAATGCGCTCACTCAAATCACGCCACAAAGTATGAGTCAGGCAACGATCGCCACCCTGACAACCTTCTTTACCCTGGCAACGGGTGGCATCGACAGATTCGTCAACGGCAGTGATAACCGCACCGACCGCGATTACTGAAGCATCTTTACCCAGCAGGTAACCGCCACCTGGACCACGAACGCTGGCGACTAAGCCATTTTTGCGTAACCGTGAAAAAAGCTGTTCCAAGTAGGATAATGAAATCCCCTGACGTTCAGAAATATCGGCCAGAGGAACTGGCCCGTCATGGGAATGTAATGCTACATCAAGCATAGCGGTCACGGCATAACGGCCTTTGGATGTCAGTCTCATAGCTAAGATTACCTGTTGGTGAGAACAAGCCAGAACTTTGACATACCCGAGTGTTTCAGTCAACTATTTAACCTAGTAAATCGCTCAAGTATTATTTAACAATTTCATTTTCAATAATATGGAACAGTTTCTATAATAACCAATTGATATTGGTCATTAATTTTTGTTGTTATGCTCACTGGCATCAGCACCACGCTGCGGGTATTTATCTTGTTTCTCAATGGATGTCAGCATCCCACGCAGAATATTCAGCTCTTGAGCTTCCGGGCGCGCACGGGTAAACAGGCGGCGTAACTTGCTCATAATCTGCCCCGGATGGGCCTGGCGAATAAAGCCAGTATGAGACAAAACCTGCTCCAGATGCAGATAGAAACGCTCCAAATCATCCACTAATGGATAAGGCGCTTCCTCTTCTACGACTACTGGCGCCGCTGCTTGCTGGCGGTCAAGGAAAGCCACTCGCACTTCATAGGCTAAAATTTGCACCGCCATGGCCAAATTCAGTGAACTGTATTCCGGGTTAGCCGGGATTGCCACATGATAATGGCACTTTTGTAGCTCATCATTCGTCAAGCCAACCCGCTCACGACCAAACACCAGTGCTACCGGCGCATGTTCAGCTTCACGTGCGCTGCGCACGCCACATTCACGCGGCTCTAGCATAGGCCAAGGCAAGGTGCGCGAACGGGCGCTAGTACCAACCACCAAGCTGCATCCCGCCAGCGCTTCATCCAGGGTATCCACGATGGTGGCATTGCCAATCACATCACTGGCACCCGCAGACAATGCAATAGCCTGAGAATCAGGTTTAACCAAAGGATTAACCAGATACAAATTGGTTAATCCCATTGTTTTCATGGCCCTGGCTGTCGAACCCATATTGCCGGTGTGTGAGGTTTCAACCAAAACGATACGAATATTGTGTAGCATACAAACTCTGAGGATAACGGGGAATCGGCATATCTTAACACAGACATAGGAATTTATCCGATCCCCTGCTATACTACGCGCCGTTTCTCGTTCTTTAACATCCTAGTGGAAGATACCCATGCATCCGATGCTGACTATCGCCATACGCGCTGCGCGTAAGGCCGGTAACCTGATTGCCAAAAATTATGAAACTCCGGACGCTGTCGAAGCGAGCCAGAAAGGCAGTAATGACTTTGTTACCAATGTTGACCGCGACTCAGAGAGTCTGATTGTTGACGTTATCCGTAAATCTTACCCAAAACACACCATTATTGGTGAAGAATGTGGTGAGTTGCTCGGCGAAGACGATGATGTGCAATGGGTTATTGATCCACTGGATGGCACTACCAACTTCATCAAACGTCTCCCTCACTTCGCCGTATCTATCGCCGTACGCATCAAAGGCCGTACCGAAGTTGCCGTAGTTTATGACCCAATGCGTAACGAACTGTTTACAGCTACCCGTGGTCAAGGCGCTCAATTAAACGGCTACCGTCTGCGTGGCACCAATGCCAAAGATTTAGACGGCACTATTCTGGCTACCGGTTTCCCATTCAAAGTGAAACAACATGCTCCCGCTTATCTGCGCGTTGTGGGTAAACTGTTTGAACAGTGTGCTGATTTTCGTCGCACCGGTTCAGCGGCGCTGGACTTGGCTTATGTCGCCGCAGGCCGTGTTGATGGTTTCTTTGAAATTGGCTTGAAGCCTTGGGATTTTGCTGGTGGCGAACTGTTAGTTCGTGAGTCTGGCGGTGTGGTAACTGACTTTGCAGGCGGCCATAACCACTTCAGCTCCGGCAATATCGTGGCCGGTAATCCGCGCGTTGTGAAAGGTATTCTTCAGTCTATCATTCAGGCCGAAGTGAGTGACGCCTTAAAACGTTAATTAAACACGATTAACGGATGCACATTAAAAAGCCAGTCGGCTAACCCTGACTGGCTTTTTTTATTGTGAGAATTAGCGGCCAAATGGCCTGACTCCGCCGATAAAGTCCGGCTGACTGGAAATATAAAGCAGAGCGCCGGCAAACAGCAGAATAATTCCGCCGGTTAATGCCAATGTCGCCCAAGCTATCGCCCCCCATGCTGCGGGTGCCCGCTTACGGCTTAAATGCACCGCCAGCCGCCGTGCATAGTGAACAAATAGCGCCAGTAACGAGATGGTCAATGAGGTGCCGATCGCCATCGCAATGGCTGACAAAATACCCCACCAATAGACTCCAATGACTTTAGCAAACAACAGCACTATAATCGCACCGGAGCAAGGCCGCATGCCCATCGCCAAAACAATCGCCAGACGAGTGCGCCAATCATTACCCGCTTGTAGTTCTTGAGAATTGGGCATATGGCGATGCCCACAGCCGCAACTTTCACTGTGAACATGAGTCGCACTCAATGGCTGTAGGCGCTGAATGCTGATTTTCTGCGGTTTTAATAACTTCACTTGATGATAAAGCCGCTTTATTGCACGGAAACACAATAAAACGCCGAGCGCGATAACCAACAGAAAACTGCCTTTCTCCAACCAAAAGCTGCTTTGGTGCAAATAGCGGGAGGAAAGTTGCAATATGCCCAACAGCACAGTAACCAGCAAGATAGCGACGCCCCCTTGCAATATCGACGCCGCAAACGTCAGTTTCAAACTGTTTTTAAGTTGCGCCGGGTGGGTGGCAAGATAAGTCACTATCACCACTTTGCCATGCCCCGGCCCTACGGCATGTAGCACGCCGTAAATCAGGCTGAACATCATCAGCGCTAAACCGGCCTGATGCGGATTGGCTTTCACCTGTTGCAGTAACTGGGCCATCTGCTGATGCATACTTTTTTGCCAAGCCACTGTTTTAAATAACAGTTCCGGCCAATAAAGCCATGCCACCTGCGCGGCAGCGGCCAGCAACACTAAAAACAGCACCAGTGGCCATAAATTTATTAGCCAATGTTTTGGCCGCGACACAGTGGCGAGACCTACTGGCATTGCACGGTGACCCGTTGGGCGAATTGTTTGCCAAGTTCCATATCTTCTCCTGGTGAATCACTTTTATCCAAAGACAGTGCGTAAGCTTGTAATGATGTATTGGGGTTGGGCGTGAATAAGGTCAATTTGCAGCTTTTCGCCATTTCATCCGACAGCCTTACCGCCTTATTACCGTCATAAGTCATATCCACAAAATAGGTAGGGTCGTAAGTCGAGATAATAAAAGGCTTTCCGGCCAGCGGCTGCGGTTCGGCCAAGGGCAAAATAAATTCTAGAACCGCCTGATGCCCCTTGCGCGACAAATGATATTCTGTCGGCAAATTTTTATATTTCACCGGCTTACCGTCACGGTAGATATCAGTGAAATAGTGCTGTCCCAGCACATTCGCCATCACTTCAGCCGCCAGTTTTTTCCAGATTTCCGAGTCACTTTTGGCATTTTCTGCGTCATATAACAGATCTGCGGAAGTAATTTCATCCATCGTCCACACCATTTTTATTCCCACCAACGTCTGTTTTTCACTGACGAAGCTGGCATCCATATCGATAAAACTATGAGGGTGGGCCTGAGCCAGTGGGCTGAAAATAAGAGCGCCCCCCGTTAACAGCAAGGTAATCAGTCGGTTAATTACGCCAAATTTGTTATAACATAACATATAGTGCATTAATCAATCCTTAGAAATTCCACGATAACTGTGATGTAAGTTGTAAGTCGATGTAAAAGCTCCCAGCCCTAACCTACTGAATGAATCTCTTTTGCTATGCTTAAGCATGATGAATAACAACACATCCATCACGGACGGTTATATGCACTTGGACACGTCTTCTGTGCCGCTGTTATCCAGTCAACCACTGTCCGGGCAACAACGCCGCTGCCATATGTTACTGATGCTCTTCATGCCCACAAGCAGGGTACAATTGGAGGCTATCAGCCAAATCAACGGCGTCGAGCAGCCCACTACCCGGCAAGATATAGCCGAGGTTACTCATGAAATCCAGTGTTTCTACCATTTGCAACTGAGGGCCAATGTCGATGACATCTGTTTGATTCAGGGCAGTCGGCTCGACAAAAGGCTGTGTTTAATCCACTGGCTGCGCCGAGGCATTCGCTATTGCCCTGAGTTTATTGAACACTATTTTGCGCCTAGTTTATATCATGCTCTCTCATGGGATAATCGGCTGATTTCAGAGGATTTACCCAACATAATCGCCCAATGTGAACCCTATCTGAACCGCCATCTCAATGAAAAAGATCGCCAGTTTTTGCAACTGTATTTAGCTTATTGTGCTTGGGAAAATCGGCAGCATGCTCTGCCAGAATTATCCCTCGCCCAGCAACAATGGCTAACATGTAAACCCGCGCTGGTAGCTGCTGACAGCTTATTTGATTTATTTAATCCGCTGCTGGGCGACCCGCTCGATAAAATCGAACGCGACGTGCTCATCCTGATGCTGACCATGATTAAGGCGCATAATTATCACGGTTCTCAATCAGTGGAAGATTCACGTCTAAACAAGGCCATCGACCAGTTAGTCATGCATTTTCAACAACTTTCCGGTATGACACTGAGCAGCAATAAGCGGTTAATGAACCAGCTTTTTGCCCATCTCGCCCCAGCTATTGAGCGCTGTTATTTCAATATCGGCATTGATAATTCATCGCTGGAAGAAGTTAACCGCCAATACCCCCGGCTGTTACGAACCACTCAGCAAGCGCTGGCGGCGTTCGAACAAGAATATCAGATTCAATTCTCTGCCGACGAGGCGGCCCTGATAGCCATTAGATTTGGTGCCTGGTTGATGCAGGGAAATGCATTACAAGAGAAGCAAATTTTGTTGCTGACAAGGAATAACTCAGAGTTGGAACAACAAGTTGAACAGCAAATTCGCGAGTTAACTCTGTTGCCGTTGCATATTAAATATTTGCCCCATGATGTGTATTTGCAATCCGGTGCGCCCGCCGGAACTGCGGTGGTGCTGACCCCTTATGCCGTGGGGCAACCTGAATCAACACCTCCGCTGATTCAGGTATTATTACCCATGAGCGCGCAACAAAATCAGCAATTACGCCGCCTATTAGATTTATCCTAACGGGCGAGGTCTTCCGGGTTTGCCACCACCCGAGGACGAATAAACAGTACTGGAATCACGATTAATGCCATCACCCAGAAAACACCGCCCTGATAATGTTCGAACAAGAAACCCGAGATAATGGTCATCACCGCAATTCCTCCGCCCATCGCCAGTGCAGAATAAACCGACTGCAAACGAATCACATCTGCCCCGCGCCGGGCGGCAATAAAGCGCATCGCCGCCAAATGGCACACAGTAAATGAGCCACAATGCAGAATTTGAATCAGAATAAGCCACGACAACTCCGTGGTGGAAGCCATCAAACTCCAGCGGATAATGCCACTCACAGCAGAAAGCAATAACAGGCTGCGGGCAGTCCAGCGGCGGAAAAGGACATTACTGAATGCAAATACCAGGATTTCGGCCACCACCCCCAAAGACCATAAATAGCCAATGGTTGCGGCAGAATAACCGGCCTCTTGCCAGTAAATAGAACTGAAACTGTAATATCCGGCATGTGCGCCTTGCAAGAGAGTCACACACAGCAAAAAGCGCCATACCTGCGGCTCAGAGAGCAATACTTTCCAGTCTGTGGCGGCCACATTACGGTGTTTAACCTCGCCTTGCGGCATCACACTCGGTTTCAGCAATGCTCCCAGTAACATGGCTGAAACGCCGAACAGCAAGCTGTAAAGAATCGCCGGATGGCCCCAAACCGAGACCAACTTGCCGGTTAATGCGGAACCAATAACAAAAGCCAGTGACCCCCACAGCCGGACTTTGCCGTAATCCATGGTTATCTGTTTTTGCCAGGTCGCTGCCAGCGCATCAGTCAGTGGCACTAATGGGCCAAAAAATAGGTTAAAACCGGCAATAATCACCATTAGCCAAGCCCAGCCATTGCCAAACCAAAAACCCACGGCGAAAGCCAATGTCAGAAGCGCCAGAATGCGGATTGCAGTCACCAGATGGGATGGGTCTTTAACACTGGGGGCAATAATTAAACTGCCGAGAAAACGGGAAATTAATCCAGCGCCCAGCAAAATACCAATGGTTTCAGGCGGGATCCCTTCCCCTTGTAACCAAATGCCCCAGAAAGGCAGGAAAATCCCATAAGAAAAGAAATAAGTGAAATAGCTGAGCGACAGCCAACGTGTTGATTGCAATACCATGAATCCCTCCGAGGTCAGCCGGTCACTGTGACAGAGGCCCCGCCTGCTAGCAAATTTGTCATTAGGTAAACATGTAATTTGAGATTAGCTTCACATTTACTTAACGCTAATCACAAAAAAACCCGCATTGTGCGCTGGTGAATCCCCAGAAAAAAGGACAGGCATAGAGAAAATATGATCTACTGATTGTGCAACCAATTCAGCGAGATCAACTCTATGCCTGCCCGTAAAGTATGCCAGAACTTTTTCCGGGGCGCTTTAGCCCCGTTTCATCAATATCGTCAAAATGCCCTGATTGATGCAACCGTCGCATTGACGCGTGGCGCTTCTCTGACCCTGACCAGTATCGGACGCCATCTGCCGGGAACCGCTCAGGTAAAACACAAGATAAAACGGGTTGACCGGCTGTTAGGTAATACGGCTCTTCACCATGACATCCCTCTGATATTTCGTAATATTACTTCGTTACTTACGCGCCGACTTCCCTGGTGTGTTATTGCTGTTGACTGGAGTGGTTATCCCTCACAGGCATTCCACGTCTTACGCGCCAGCCTGATTTGTGATGGTCGTTCCATCCCGTTAATGAGCCAAATTGTTCCCTCGCATAACCAACAGAATGCATTGATACAAAAAGAGTTCCTGAATTCTATCGCCACCGCTATTGCGCCTGATAAAAAGGTACTCATCGTCACTGACGCCGGTTTTCAAAATGCCTGGTTTCACCATATTAAATCATTGGGTTGGGATTTTATCGGGCGAGTCAGAGGCAATATCCAGCTCCGGCTGGATAAAAAAGGTGAGCACTGGTTCAGGCGGCAGGAATTATCGGCCAGTGGCAAACCTGAATATCTGGGGCCGGGGACACTCGCACGTGCAGAATATGCCCGCTGTGATGGTCACTTTTACCTGCATAAAAAGGAACCCAAAGGGCGGCAGAATAAACGTGCCCGTTGCCGGATATCTCGCTATTCGCAGGAGCGGGACGGACGCGCCGCAGCAAAAGAACCGTGGCTTATTTTTAGCAGTACAGAGGAGTTTAAACCACGTGAAGTCATGAAGTTATACAGTCGCAGGATGCAGATAGAGCAGAATTTTCGCGATGAGAAAAGTGAACGTTTTGGCTTTGGGCTTCGCGCCAGTCACAGCCGCACAGCGGGGCGTATACTGGTGTTAAGTCTTCTGGCAACGTTAAGCACGGCAGTATTATGGTTACTTGGCTATCATGCTGAAAATAAAGGGTTACATCTGAGGTATCAGGCTAACAGCCTTAAGTCACGACGGGTTATATCTTATCTGACATTAGCGGAGAATATCTTGCGACACTCTCCGCTAATTTTAACGCGAACAGCACTGGATGCAGTTCTTAATCACCTCGCCAAAACCTACCGAAGTATGGTGTTGGTTTATTAGCGCTGAATTAGTGGGGATCCCTCAGCGCATTGTGCGGGTTTTTATTAGAAAAATTCAATCGGCCGAAATTATGCGTAAACCGGGAACCGGGCGCAGATAGCCAAAACTTTCTGTTTGATACGTTCGATAGTGGCTTCATCAGTGATGTTATCTAACACATCACACATCCAGCCAGCCAGCTCGCGAGATTCTTCTTCTTTAAAACCACGGCGAGTAATAGCCGGGCTGCCGATACGCACACCTGAAGTCACAAACGGGCTTTTCGGATCGTTTGGCACGCTGTTTTTGTTCACGGTGATATTGGCACGACCCAAAGCAGCATCTGCATCTTTACCGGTGATGTCTTTATCTACCAAATCAAGCAAGAACAGGTGGTTATCTGTACCGCCAGAAACCACTTTGTAGCCGCGATCCAGGAAGACCGCCACCATGGCTTTCGCGTTCTTAGCCACTTGTTGCTGGTAAACCTTGAACTCAGGTTCCATAGCTTCTTTCAGCGCAACCGCTTTGCCCGCAATAACGTGCATCAATGGGCCGCCCTGGTTCGCTGGGAACACAGACGAGTTCAGTTTTTTGTACAAATCTTCATCGCCGCCTTTCGCCAAAATCAAACCGCCGCGTGGGCCAGCCAGTGTTTTGTGCGTGGTAGTGGTCACGACGTGTGCATGTGGGACGGGGTTAGGATAAACGCCCGCAGCCACCAAACCGGCGACGTGCGCCATATCGACAAAGAACCATGCGCCGATGCTGTCGGCGATTTCGCGCATTTTTGCCCAATCAACAATACCGGAATAGGCAGAGAAGCCGCCGATGATCATTTTTGGTTTATGAATTTCGGCCTGACGCGCCATATCTTCATAATCAATTTTGCCAGATTCATCGATACCGTAAGGAACGATATTGTACAGTTTACCGGAGAAGTTAACCGGTGAACCGTGGGTCAAATGGCCGCCGTGTGCCAGATTCATCCCCAGAACAGTGTCGCCAGGTTTCAGCAATGCTGAGTAAACCGCCACGTTCGCCTGAGAACCAGAATGTGGCTGAACGTTGGCGTAATCCGCGCCAAACAACTCTTTTGCACGATCAATCGCCAGTTGCTCAACAATATCGACATACTCACAGCCACCGTAGTAACGCTTGCCCGGATAGCCTTCAGCATATTTATTCGTCAACTGAGAACCTTGTGCTTGCATAACACGCGGGCTGGTGTAGTTCTCAGAGGCAATCAGCTCAATGTGCTCTTCCTGGCGCACCACTTCTTGCTCCATTGCACGCCATAGATCTGCATCATAATCGGCAATGTTCATTTCACGCTTTAACATCCGGCTCTCCTGACTTAGCTAACAAAATAGATCTGGTGGACTGCCCTTCTGGGCTTTAAGACACAGTGTAAACTGTTTCCCCCTCGTTAAGATAGGTCTTGACAGAGGTTTTTACGCAAACGATTGGCTCCAGACTGCGTAAGGCTTTGACCTGTTCAGACTTCATTCAATGCAACGGAATTATCCTCATATTCATTATGTGCTTTTTTCACATTCTGTGAACTGACACGGCGGAGTCATCTCAGGTAAGGGCAATGTGCATTTACAAATTACAGGGCATTCTATAAGATGCATTTAAAATACATGTATTGATTTGCACATTAATAACACCCAAGTCATTGGCATTGCAGTCAGGACGCAGGGGATAAATCTTTAAGGAGCATCACATGCTGGATAGCCAAACCATCGCCACTGTTAAATCCACTATTCCGTTATTGGCCGCCACCGGCACCAAACTAACGGCACATTTCTATGACCGTATGTTCGCGCATAATCCTGAACTCAAGCACATTTTCAATATGAGCAATCAGTTTAATGGCGATCAACGCGAAGCCCTGTTCAACGCTATTTGTACTTATGCGGCAAATCTTGAAAATCTGGCCGTTTTATTGCCCGCAGTTGAACGTATTGCCCAGAAACACACCAGCCTAAACATTCATCCCGAGCATTATTCGATAGTCGGTCATCATCTGATAAACACACTGGATGAGTTGCTCTCACCGGGCCAGGAAGTGTTAGATGCCTGGGGTAAAGCTTATGGGGTGCTGGCTGATGTGTTTATTACGCGGGAAAGTCAGATTTATCAACAAGGTGAGTCTGCAACTGGTGGCTGGCGAACCTTGCGCCGTTTCCGCATCATTAAAAAAGAGATGCAGAGCGAAGTGATTTGCAGCTTTTTATTAGCACCAGAAGACGGTGGTCGAGTGCTGGATTTCAAGCCAGGCCAATATTTGGGCATCTATATCGAAGATGAGCGGCTTGAATATCAAGAAATCCGCCAATATTCCCTGACCGCTGCCCCTAACGGAAAAACCTACCGCATTGCGGTGAAACGCGAAGAACAAGGAACGGTTTCAAACTATTTGCACCGTGAATTGAACGAAGGGGACAGTGTTCGCATCGCCCCTCCTCGTGGCGATTTTTTCCTGGATATTACGCCGGAGACACCTGTGGCGCTGATTTCTGCCGGTGTGGGTCAAACCCCAATGTTAAGTATGCTTAATACCCTGCATAAACAGCAACATTCCGCGCCGATACATTGGTTACATGCGGCTGAAAATGGACAAGTTCATGCTTTTGCCGAGGAAGTCGCCGCGATAGCAGAAAATATGCCCAATATCAGCCGCCATGTTTGGTATCGCGAACCAACGGAGCAGGATAAGCGCGGGGAGAATTATCACAGCGAAGGATTAATGGATCTCAGTTCACATCAGTGGCTCGCAGCCGATCCCAACCGACATTATTACTTCTGTGGCCCACTCGCTTTTATGCAATTCGCCGGCCGCCAATTATTGGCGCAAGGGGTAGCATCCGAGCGAATTCATTATGAATGTTTTGGCCCACATAAAGTCATTTAACCATTGAATTTTATTTAACTTCACAGGGGATGCTCTCAGTGCTCCCCTGCATATCTGTTATAAAAAAACCTTCTACTTATTGCTTTTAAATGTGGTAGAACGTGATTTAGATCTCATATATCCTAATTTAATATTGCCACGATGAGGCATTCGGATGAATGTCTAAATATTCATACAACTGAAAATTAATAGTGTGGCTAACTTTGTCCCTCACTATTCATTGCCCTGTCATTCGGGGTGAATTAAGGCTGAATTGATCTACCATGAGCAAGAAATTCATAAAAAAAGAAGGATTGGCATTGGTATCCATGGCGCGCTATCTAATTGGTGAGTGCCCTGGCAATCGGCTTAAAACTATTGATGAGTTATCCGATAATTTCGGTATCTCCGTCGGAGTAGTACAGCATGCTTTAAAAGTGCTGGAAGCGGATGGCGCTATTATTGTTGAACGCCGTGGCCGTAATGGAACCTTACTGGTTGATCTGAATATGCCGCTGTTGCTGCAACAAGCGGATCTGGGCAATATGGTGTGCGCCATGCCACTGCCTTACACCAAGCTTTATGAAGGTTTGGCCAGTGGTTTAAGAGAGCAATTTACCTTACTTCCCCTTTATTTTGCCCATATGCGTGGGGCAGAAGTGCGGATTGAATGTCTGATAGACGGCATTTATGACATGGCGGTGGTTTCGCATCTGGCAGCTAAAAGTTATCTCGACCAAGGAAAAGTCGCATTGGCGTTGAATTTGGGCAATGGCTCTTACGTGGATGGTCATCAACTTATTTGCCGCCGTGGCGAACAGCATAAAATTCGTAGAGTCGGGTTAGATCCGCGCTCACCCGACCAATGTCTGCTGACTGAAATTAAATTTGCCGGGCAACCTATAGAATTAGTCGAATTACCTTATAGCGACTGTATCGCACATATAAACCGTGGTGATATTGATGCCGCCATTTGGAATCTGGCAGATAATATTTCCCATGAAGGTTTACAGGCAATAAAGCTGCAAGGCGATGAGCGTTATATTCAAGCCTCGCAAGCCGTTATTCTTATCCGGCCCGATAATCACCCCATCAAATTACTGCTGGAAAAAGGGATTAATGAAACATTGCTGCTTAACCACCAGAGAGCTGTACAGCACGGCGAGATAGAACCTCGCTATTAATTATATCAATCTGGCAGAAAGCCAAGCTATTTTCAGGAGGCCACTCTTTGAAGATTTGTATTAATGCACGTCTTAATATTTTGTGTCAGTCAGGGGTTATTGATCACGATATCGGCCAAGGATTAGACCAGGTTATCAATCGCTTAGAGCATTTTTGGCAATTGCCAGTGCAGAGTGAGCAAGGTGTTATGGCGATCACCCATATGGCGAATGCATTAATGCGTACCCGCCATGGTGAAGAAATCCCCCCGCTGGACCCAGCAATATTAGCGGAAATTATCCAAAGGGAAGAAATTCACTATATCCGAGAGATAAATCAGGATTTGTTGGCCTATTTCTCCCTAAAACCAGCAGAAAATGAGATTGGATATTTACTCGCTAACCTTTACGGTTTATATCTTTCTAGTGACACGCCCCTGCTGCGTTAAAACATATTGGTGGGGGTGATGTGCGGAAATACAACACTAGGTTTTTTTCATTATAAATACTCAAAATAATAATAATTTAACAGTCATTATTATGCAGGACGACCAAGAGAAAAAATATTTAAAAAATTCTATTAAAACAAATTGTTATGCTCATTGGTGCGGCTATCTCATTCTGACACCAGGGAAAATTTCAGCCCCGCAGCGATGTTATCGAGGTGGAACAAACTAAAGCCAATAACTTTAGCGTTAGAAATAAAAAAAGCCCGTATCGTTTTGTGACGATCGGGCTTTCTTATTGGATAACAGACTGAAGTTAAATAGCTTCTTCGTCTTGTTCGCCGGTACGAATACGCACCACACGGGAGACATCAAAGACAAAAATTTTGCCGTCGCCAATCTTACCAGTCTGAGCCGTTTGCATAATGGCCTCTACACAGGTATCCACGATATCGTCAGCAACAACAATTTCGATTTTTACTTTTGGCAAGAAATCCACCATATATTCAGCGCCACGGTACAGCTCGGTATGCCCTTTCTGGCGGCCAAAACCTTTTACTTCTGTCACCGTCATCCCGGTAATACCGACTTCAGCCAGTGCCTCACGGACATCATCGAGTTTGAATGGCTTAATAATCGCGTCAATTTTTTTCATGGTGAATCCCTGTTTTACCAATTCTTGCGGCCAAAGCCTGATGTAATCGGATAGCGTCTATCTTTACCAAAGTTGCGGGCAGTGATACGCGGCCCGACAGCAGACTGACGCCGTTTGTATTCGTTGATATCTACCAGGCGGATGACTTTACGCACGATAGTTTCATCAAAACCGTCAGCAACCAAATCGGCCACTGACTTATCTTGCTCGACATACCCTTCGAGAATGGCGTCCAAAATATCATAAGGTGGCAGGCTATCCTCATCTTTCTGATCAGGCGCCAGCTCCGCTGACGGTGGCCGGGTAATCACCCGCTGCGGAATCACGTATGAAACGGTATTACGATATTCGGATAGTTTAAATACCAACGTTTTGGGCACATCTTTCAGCACATCAAAACCGCCCGCCATATCACCGTACAATGTGGCGTAACCGACCGCCATTTCGCTTTTGTTACCGGTAGTTAATACGATGCTGCGGCGTTTGTTTGACAAGGCCATTAGGACCACCCCACGGCAGCGCGCCTGAAGGTTCTCTTCCGTTGTATCGCGCTTGCTGCCAGCAAACATCGGTGACAATTGCCCCATAAAGGCATCGAACATCGGCTCGATAGAGAGCACATCAAATTCGACACCCAAAATTTCGGCTTCTTCTTTGGCATCAGCAATACTGATATCGGCGGTGTAACGGAACGGCATCATCAATGCCTGAACTTTATCTTTACCCAGCGCGTCCACAGCAATCGCCAGTGTTAATGCTGAGTCAATCCCGCCCGATAGGCCAAGAACCGCGCCATTGAAGCCGTTCTTCGTCACGTAATCGCGCACCGCCAAAACCAATGCCTCATAGACCTGGGCCAACGGCGGTAACTCTGCGGCAGGCGCTGTCATCGGCACCACGTCACATTCATTGAATTGCAATAAAGTGGTTTGCTCGGCAAATGCCGCCAAACGGTGGGTCATATTACCGGCGGCATCGAAGACTTTAGAGCAACCATCAAAAATCAGCTCATCCTGACCACCGATTTGGTTGAGGTACACCAGTGGCAATCCAGTGCGCTGGCAATGAGCCGCCATCAGCGTTTTGCGGATATAGGGTTTTTCCCGATTGTACGGAGAGGCATTGATAGACAACACAATTTCCGCACCAGCGGCTTTCACCGCATCGACCGGGCCATCAAACCATAAGTCTTCACAAATCAACAGACCAAGACGATAGCCCTTCAGCTCGACGACACAGCTTTGATGGCCGGCGGAGAAATAGCGTTTTTCGTCGAAGACACCGTAGTTGGGTAATTGCTGTTTGAAATAGCGCCCCTGCAATTTACCATCAGCAAACAGTGATAACGCGTTATACAGCTCGCCCTGTTCACGCCATGGGTGCCCGACCAACACCGCCGTCTGCTGCGTTGCCGCCTGCAAACGATTTAATTGCGCTTCGCAGCGTTGATAGAAATCATCACGATACAGCAGATCTTCTGGCGGATAACCGGACAAAGCCAGCTCGGAGAACATGACTAAATCAGCTCCCGCCTTCTGCTGCTCATGTAAAGTCTGCAACATGCGTTCAGTGTTGCCTTCGATATCGCCGACCAGCCAATTTAACTGGGCTAATGCAATGGAAAGTGATCTGCTCATTAGGATTTAAACTCGGTTGTCAGTGTTGTCATTGATTAACAACAGTTATTCTTTGAAATCGTTGGCATCTAGCTCATGGCGCGACAACAATTTATAAAACTCGGTACGGTTACGCCCCGCCATCCTTGCAGCCTGAGTCACATTACCTTTAGTGATTTGTAGCAGTTTACGCAAATAATTCAATTCGAATTGATTTCGGGCCTCAACAAAGGTTGGTAATGCTGTGTTTTCCCCTTCCAATGCCTGTTCAACCAAGGCCTCACTGATAACAGGCGCAGAGGTTAATGCCACGCATTGCTCAATCACGTTAACCAACTGGCGCACATTACCCGGCCAGCTGGCGGTCATGAGCCGTTTCATAGCATCGGTTGAGAAGCTACGAACAAAGGGCTTATGCCGTTTCGCTGATTCACGTAATAAATGGTTAGCTAACAACGGAATATCTTCTGAGCGCTCATGCAGCGCGGGGATCTTGAGATTCACTACATTCAAACGATAGTAGAGATCTTCACGAAATTCATTTTTTGCCATTGCTTTGGGCAAATCACGGTGAGTCGCTGAAATGATCCGCACATCAATACTTAAATCACGGTTACTGCCCAATGGGCGTACTTTGCGCTCCTGCAAGACTCGCAGCAATTTCACCTGTAAAGACAGCGGCATATCGCCGATTTCATCTAAGAACAGTGTCCCGCCTTCGGCGGCCTGAAATAGCCCTTCGCGGCTACTAACTGCACCGGTAAACGCGCCTTTAGCATGGCCGAATAACTCGGATTCCAGTAACTGCTCTGGCAGTGCACCACAGTTGATGGCAATAAAAGCCTTTTTCGCCCGTGGGCTGGCAGCATGAATAGCTTGCGCCAACACTTCTTTACCTGTGCCGCTTTGCCCATTGATCAACACGCTGACATCCGATTGCGCCACCATTTTGGCTTGCTCCAGCAAGCGCAACATTACTGGGCTGCGGGTGACTATCTCTTCACGCCAAGTATCATCACCGGCAGGAATAGAAAGTTCTAGCGCTGCATCAATTGCTTTATATAAAGCATCACGATCAACTGGCTTGGTCAGGAAACTGAACACTCCCTGCTGAGTGGCGGCCACGGCATCAGGAATGGAACCGTGGGCGGTCAGAATAATCACCGGCATACCCGGTTGATGCTTCTGAATTTCAGCAAATAGCGCCATGCCATCCATTTCATCCATACGCAAGTCACTGATAACCAAATCAATTTTCTCACGCATTAACAAGCGCAATGCTTCCTGCCCGCTTTCGGCGGTGGTGACATTAAAACCCTCACTGGTTAAACGCATCCCCAGCAACTTCAGTAAGCTGGGGTCGTCATCAACCAGCAGTAGATTGGCCGGTTTGCGTGGCGTCATGAGATTCCTTATTCGTCGCAGGTGGAACATCAGTTGGGGGGACTACTGGCGGTGTATAAGTATCAGCCGGTTTTTCTCCCGGTTGCGGCGCAGGTTTATTGTCTGCTGGTGACTCTGTTGGCTTATTTTCAACCGGAGCAGGCGCGATAGGTTTAGTTTCAGTCGGTTTAGCTTGAACTGGCTTGGTTTCGGCCGGTTTAACGTTCGCAGGCTTAGTTTCAACCGGTTTGACTGGCTCTACTTTTGACTGAGAATCAGCCTCGGCTGACTTAAGTGCCGCTGCGGCTGCAGCTTTGCTATCCGCATCAGTTTCAGGAATCTCATTTTGCATTTGCTTACGTGATGAAAGCTGCCGTTCAATATCGGTTAGATTTTCCAGCTTGCGGGTGGTATCTAATAAATTATATTGCAACCGAACCTGGCTTTCTCTCAGACGGTCAATTTGCGCGTCGGATTCCTCTTGCAAGCGCTGATAACGCGTGCGCTCTTCAGCCAGAGAAATGCGCAGCACCTGCTGCTCACGCCACAGTTGAATCAGTGGGCGCACAGCGCCGGGGAAGCTTTGAGTATAACTGTTTAAGCGCTCAACCACCTGACGGCGCTCAGCAATCGAAGGTTCAGAGCTGCTCACCAGAATACCCTGCTTAAAGGCGGCTGACCAGGTGACGACCGGTAAAGACGCGGCTAATGCTCGTGCTTGAGTTGAACCCAAACGCTCAGCACAATCCATCGCCCGCAGCCAATAAAGGGAGTTTTCCAGTGTCTCTTTATCATCAAGACTCCACAGCACATCGCAGGGTAGAGTTCGATAATCAATGATTTTCGTTTCCGGTATCACCATCTGAACTGCTTGGGAAAAACGGCCAACGGTCGGATTATCAGTACATCCCGTGAGTAATAGCGGGGCCAGCAATAAAGCTCGCCAAAAAATACCCGAGCCAGACTTACCCACCAGCTTATTGGCGGTCGTTGATGTCCGGCATGACAAAAAGACGGTCTTTTTCATTATGTTGCGCATAGACCATTTGTACATTATTTATTCATTCTCGGCGGTTAATGGCAATTCAACACGGAAGCAGACTGCTGCGTAATCCACTGACACCAATTGCAAGTCACCCTGCATACGTTTGATGCAGTCCTGAGCAATACTCAACCCCAGCCCGCTGCCTTTGACAGCCCCTTTTCGCTGATGGCTTCCCTGGAAAAAAGGCTCAAATATCATTGTTTCTTCAGATACCGGGATCGAGGCTCCGGTATTGGCAATATCAATTTGCACGCGGTTATTCACCTGACGGCTACGAATCCAAATGGTACCGGATTCCTCACCATAGTGCACCGCATTGGAGTAGAGATTATCTAATACCCGCATCAATAGTGTTGGATCGGCCCAACAAATGTCCGCCTTTAAGTCCGTCTCGGTGCGAATCATCTTAGCTCGTGCCGGTAAGCTATGGGCCGAAATCACATCTTCGACCATTTCTACCAGTTCAACATTTTCAAGCTCACCGGGGCCATCGGCCAGTTTACGGTTATAGTCCAATAATTGTTCAATTAATAATTGTAAATGGCGGCTACTATTATCAAGGATAGCCACCACCTCTTTCTGATCTTGAGTCAGCGGGCCGGCAACCTCATCGGCTAACAATTCAGTACCTTCGCGCATACTGGCCAGCGGTGTTTTCAACTCATGGGAGATATGGCGCAAAAACTCATGGCGCTGTGATTCAAGCCAAGCTAAACGTTCGCTGAGCCAAATAATACGCTGTGCCAGAGAGCGCAACTCGCGCGGCCCCTTAAACAGCGCGGTATTGCCCAGTGGCCGCCCTTCCCCCAGCCGATTAATCATTCGCTCGATGCCCTTAACCGGCCCGATAATCATGCGGGTGAATAACACCACCAACAGCACACTGACCAAAAACAGTAACAAGGATTGCCAACCAAAAAATTGGCCGCGTTCGGCAATATCTTTTTGTAACTGTTGCCCACGGGAGAAGATTACATCCCTCGTCGCCTGCACCATTTCGGCATTCGATCGGGAAAATTGCTCTAATAAAGTTGAAGCGTTTTGCTCTGGGCCGCTATTTTTACATTGGATATCAGAAAGTTGGGTCAGCAACCCACGCAACGTTTGGTAATAGCGGGCATCGGGCAGAATCGGGGCATGGGTATCCAGCATTTGAGCGTACTGTTTACGCTGATGCTGATAGAGCTTAGCCAGCGTTACATCATCTAACACACAGTATTGACGATAGCTGCGCTCCATTTCGAGCGCCACGCTGGTCATCGCTTCGCTGCGGCGAGCATCAGCCAACGTAGTGCGGTTAATGTCAGCCGCTTGGGTGCTCAGATGGTCAAGACTTTGATAAGCCTGATATGCCAGCACCAATAAAGGGAGCAACACCAACAGAAATGCCATGAGTACCAATTGCCGTAAAGAACGGGGGAACAAACGCCATCTTTTCAACGAAATCATCTCATTACCTATCATTCTGTTGTGATGCTAACTGACTCAGCCAGGATTACAATGCCTGTGACCCAATTTATGCGGGCATGTCCGCAACTTGTCTGTTTGGTTGGCAACTTGTCCGCTTGATTAAAGTAAAAAAAAAGCACTTAGCGTGAGCGAAGTGCTTTAAGTTAAGGCTGCTTATCCATTATCGTCATAATCATCATCAGGCCTGCTTTTATCGTCAGTTGCCGTGAAAACGGGAAGCTTTACCTTATCTTTGACCATAATAAGATGTGACAACGGGGCAATAAATTGCCCCGTCGCAGAATATGTGGATGCCCTTAAATATCGTCTCCAGTTTGATGAAGCCGAGGCAATCATCGGGAGGATGAGACGAATAGCATCCAGATATGTCCAATATTGATGAACTACTCATCACAGTAGGACATAGGCGGCACCTCACTCAACGTGTCGTCCGATGTTTGATATGTGCATTCACACAATATCGGTTTAAGTGGACGATAGGCACCAGTCTTTGGCATCATTCGGTGGCTTATGAAGTGCATATTCCGCTTGACGGCGGGACTATCATAAAGAGGTGAATGAGCAACTAATAAAGATATTGCAGGTATCGTGCCAACTTCACACAAACAAACATAACACATTGATTTTAATTAATATTTAATTTAACCATTAAATGAGAAAATCAATATCACTCACCAAATAGGGGGATAAATCTTTGTTTTGTCGCTAATCCCCGACACTCAATGACTAAAAAAAATAAACCCATACAAATCAAACAATTAAATGTCTCCCATTTGAGACACACTAACCCGCCAGTGTCGCAACTTCCCGACAAAACAAATAAAAGCATTAATAATCAACAAATTAAAAACCGCTTTCTTACTGCACCCTCTAAGCTTCAAAGCAAAAAACATTATCAACTCATTACCTAACAGCCAAAATTACTATCGCATTATAAATTATGATATTTAATCACCATAAAAAATAGGTCACGCTAATTATCTGGCTCTGGTCAATGTTAAAAATCGCCAAAAGTCAGAACACGCAAACACCGGTAACAGCTTATGCCGATAAAAGTGGCTTATCGTTTTTACCGCAGAGTTTCTCTATTACCCAGTCATTAGAGAGGTACTCACATGAGAATTATCCCTACCATATTCACTAGCGCAATGGGCTTCATAATAATTTGCTTGAATGCTAGCGCCATCAAGCCACCACTTGAGGTTATGAATGTAACTACAAAATTAATTAAACCAGCGAGTAGTTTCATGATGTCTGACAATACTGCCCCCCCCCCACCTTTCAAGTCGAGGATATAAAAGATAGATATGCATTGGTGGAAGGGAGAGCAAAAGTTAAATTCAATATAAGCACAGATGAATATATCAATTACTTCGCTTATGTCAGAAAAAACAATACGTTATATGGAGAGGCTTCCGGATATATTAACCATTCATCAAAAGACGTTACCCTTTTAACGAATGAGGTTAATAGTGGAGATTACGAATTAGTTGTAGAGGTTTATAATAATGACAAAAAATCATCGCAACAAACATTTGATATTAGATTAGGGCAATAAGATAGAAAATTGCATTGTATAAAAGTAAAAAAGGGCATCAACCTGATGCCCTCTTCTATTAAGTCCATTTAGCCCAATTGCTTACGAGCATTACGGAACATACGCATCCATGGGCTATCTTCGCCCCATTCTTCCGGATGCCATGAATTGCTGACAGTGCGGAAAACGCGCTCCGGGTGCGGCATCATGACGGTGGCCCGCCCGCTGACACTGGTTACCGCCGTAATACCATTCGCTGAACCATTCGGGTTAGCCGGATACTGTTCAGTGACCGCGCCTTGGTTGTTCACAAAGCGTAATGCCACCAAGTTGCTTTGTTCCAATATCGCCAGATGCGCCGCATCGCGCACTTCAACCCGACCTTCACCGTGTGAAACCGCAATTGGCATGCGGGAACCGGCCATATCCTGCATAAACAGTGATGGGCTGTTTGCTACTTCAACCAGACTGAAACGCGCTTCAAAGCGATCAGACAGATTGCGAACAAATCGTGGCCAGTGCTCAGCACCCGGAATCAGCTCGCGTAGATTAGACATCATCTGGCAACCGTTACAAACGCCCAACGCCAGTGTTTCTGGGCGGTGGAAGAAAGCCTCGAACTCATCACGCACGCGGTCATTGAACAGAATGGACTTCGCCCAACCTTCGCCTGCGCCCAATACATCGCCGTAAGAGAAACCGCCACAAGCGACTAAAGTCTGGAAAGATTGCAAATCAGTGCGCCCCGCCAGCAAGTCACTCATATGCACGTCAACAGCATCAAAACCGGCACGGTGGAAAGCAGCGGCCATCTCAACGTGAGAGTTAACTCCCTGCTCACGCAGCACCGCAACTTTTGGTCGCGCCTGTTTGATAATATAAGGTGCGGCGATATCTTCAGCGGGATCAAAGGTCAGTTTCACATTCAGGCCAGGGTCGCGCTCATCCTGTTTAGCTTGATGCTCTTGATCGGCGCAATCTGGATTATCGCGCAAGCGCTGCATCTGCCAAGTGGTTTCAGCCCACCACAAGCGCAGGGTGCTACGTTTTTCGCTGTATACCAGGTCAGTACCGCGGTGGATGTCAAAAATATCTCCTTCAACAGCACCGCCCAGATAATGGACACAGTTTGTCAGGCCATGGTCTGCCAGCACTTTCTCCACTGCGGCTCGCTGCTCGGCACGCACCTGAATCACCGCTCCCAACTCCTCGTTAAACAAGGCGGCCAGCGCATCGTCACCCAAGGATTGAATATCAACTTGCACACCACAATGACCGGCAAAGGCCATTTCAGCCAATGTCACTAACAGACCGCCATCAGAGCGGTCGTGATAAGCCAACAATGCTTGATCGGCGACCAAACGCTGCATCGCGTTGAAGAAGCCCGCCAGTTGTTGCACATCACGTACATCTGCCGGTTTATCCCCTAACTGACGATAAACCTGAGTCAACGCCGTGGCCCCCAGTGCATTATGGCCCGCACCCAAATCAATCAGCAGCAGCGCATTGTCACCTTTGTCAGTACGCAACTGCGGAGTAACGGTGTGACGGACATCTTCAATACGGGCAAAAGCAGTAATCACCAATGATAGCGGCGAAGTCATTTCGCGCTGTTCATCCCCTTCCTGCCAACGGGTTTTCATCGACATAGAGTCTTTGCCCACCGGGATGGTAATTTCCAGCGCCGGGCATAACTCTTCACCCACGGCGCGCACTGCTTCATACAAACCGGCATCTTCACCGGGGTGACCGGCGGCGGACATCCAGTTGGCTGACAGTTTAATGCGCTTGAGTTCGCCAATTTGGGTCGCGGCGATATTGGTCAATGCTTCGCCAACCGCTAAGCGGGCTGAAGCGGCAAAATCCAGTAAAGCCACTGGCGCACGTTCGCCCAGTGACATCGCCTCGCCATAGTAACTGTCCAGGCTGGCGCTGGTTACTGCACAATCTGCCACCGGAATCTGCCACGGGCCGACCATCTGATCACGGGTGACCATGCCGGTCACAGTGCGGTCGCCAATGGTGATCAGGAAGGTTTTCTCTGCTACCGCCGGTAAGTGCATCACACGTTTTACCGCATCAGCAATGCTGATTTCAGCCCGTTGCAGAGCCTCACCCTGAGCCTGTAGGCGGGTGACATCGCGCAGCATTTTCGGCGTGTTACCTAGCAGCACATCCAACGGCATATCAATAGGTTGATTATCGAAATGGCGATCATTCAAAGTCAGATGTTTTTCTTCAGTCGCTTCGCCGATGACGGCATATGGCGCACGTTCACGGCGGCAAATTTCATCAAACTGTGCCATCTGCGCAGGAGCAATGGCCATGACATAGCGCTCCTGAGATTCATTACACCACACTTCCAACGGGCTCATGCCCGGTTCGTCGTTAAGAATATCACGCAGTTCAAAACGGCCACCACGGCCACCGTCACTCACCAGTTCTGGCATCGCGTTGGACAAACCACCGGCACCGACGTCATGAATAAACAGGATGGGGTTGTGGTCGCCCAACTGCCAGCAGCGGTCGATCACTTCCTGACAGCGGCGTTCCATTTCTGGGTTATCGCGCTGTACCGAAGCAAAATCCAGATCCGCATCAGATTGGCCGGAGGCCATGGAAGAAGCCGCACCGCCGCCCAAACCAATGTTCATTGCGGGGCCACCCAGCACCACCAGCTTGGCACCCACGGTGATTTCCGCTTTCTGCACATGATTAGCACGAATATTGCCAATCCCACCCGCCAGCATGATCGGCTTATGATAGCCACGTAGTTCCGTGCCGTTATGGCTATTGACGCGCTCTTCATAGGTACGGAAGTAACCCAGCAGCGCCGGGCGACCAAATTCATTGTTAAACGCCGCGCCGCCCAATGGGCCTTCGGTCATGATATCCAGCGCGGTCACAATGCGATCGGGTTTACCGAAATTCTCTTCCCATGGCTGTTCAAAACCGGGGATACGCAAGTTAGACACCGAGAAGCCCACCAAACCGGCTTTCGGTTTAGCACCGCGCCCGGTGGCTCCCTCATCACGGATTTCCCCGCCCGAGCCGGTAGCGGCACCCGGCCACGGTGAAATCGCCGTCGGGTGGTTGTGAGTTTCAACTTTCATCAGGATATGCGCCTCTTCCTGATGGTAGCCATAAACGCCATTTTCTGGCGCAGCAAAGAAGCGCCCGACTTGAGAACCTTCCATTACCGCCGCATTGTCTTTATAGGCCGACAGCACGTAATCTGGGGTGTGTTCAAAGGTGTTTTTGATCATCTTAAACAGCGATTTAGGCTGTTCAACACCATCAATTTTCCAGTCCGCATTAAAAATCTTATGGCGGCAATGCTCAGAGTTTGCCTGAGCAAACATATACAGCTCGATATCTGTCGGGTTGCGCCCAAGGCCAGTAAACGCGGCCAACAGATAATCAATTTCATCCGGAGCCAGTGCCAGGCCCAATTTAATATTGGCCTGATCCAGTGCACTACGGCCCTGCGTCAAGATATCCACCCGTTGTACCGGGGCGGGCTGATGGTGAGAGAACAGTTGCTCGGCTTGCTGTAAATCAGTGAAGACCGTTTCCATCATGCGGTCATGCAGCAATGCTGACAATTGCTGCCATTGGTTTTCACTCAGATTCGAGCCTTGTATATAGAAGGCCAGACCGCGCTCCAGGCGCAAAACCTGTGGCAGTGCACAATTATGTGCAATATCAGTCGCTTTGGAAGACCATGGAGAAATCGTCCCCGGTCTTGGCGTCACCAATAATAAACGCCCTTCTGGCGCATGTTCTGGGAGAGATGGCCCATACTTAAGCAGCCGCTGGAGTCTGGCGTGTTCGTCAGCACTCAAGGGGGCGCTAACATCGGCAAAGTGAACATATTCGGCATAGACATCATCTACCGGCAGATGAGCATCCTGGCAGCGGGACAGCAGTTTGGTAATTCGAAAAGCCGACAAAGCGGGCGAACCACGCAGTATTTCCATAATCAAAGTTTCTCTCTCTTCGAAGCGACTGGGACAGCACTTCATTGGGCGCAGCATGCATTGACGCAAAACAGGGGAAAACGCGCGCTATTATAGTGAATCTGAGCCGCCGACGAAACCGTTTGCGTAGCAATTATTCATAATTGCGTCAGAAAGTTTTGTTAGAGATATACATCGAATACCTGATCAATAAGCTCGCAATAAAGTTGCACACTGACGAATTATTACGCAAAATGCCGCTCCACTGGGGATTTAACCATGTCGAATTATGCTTCAAAATACACATATAAAGAGCGCTGCCGAGAGATAACTATTTGACGCGCATAAAATTAAATTACTTTGTCATCGGGCTAGTTGCCTTACTTCTGGCTCTCGCGTTGTGGCCCAATATTCCTTGGCGCAATGGGCAAGAAGGGCAACTGGACCGTATAAAAGCCCGTGGTGAACTGCGAGTTAGCACAATAAGTTCACCACTGATCTACTCTACCGGAAAGGACGGATCTTCCGGCCTCGACTATGAGCTGGCACAACGGTTTGCTGATTATCTGGGGGTTAAGCTGGTGATGACCCCCCATCATAATATCAACGACTTATTTGATGCTTTAGATAGTGACGATGCCGACCTCATTGCTGCTGGGCTGATTTATAACCGCGAACGCCTTAATCGGGCGCGTACTGGCCCTGCCTACTATTCCGTGTCGCAACAATTAGTCTACCGTTTGGGTTCACCGCGGCCTAAATCATTTAGTGACCTGAAAGGCCAGCTGATTATTGCCTCCGGCTCGGCCCATATGACCACCTTGAAACAGCTTAAAAAGACCAAATATCCAGATCTGAACTGGGGGTCATCGGTTGATCGCTCCGGTAAAGAATTACTGGAGCAAGTCGCTGACGGTAAGCTCGACTATACCCTTGGGGATTCTGTCACTATTGCTCTGCTGCAACGTATTCACCCACAATTAGCAGTGGCTTTTGACGTCACGGATGAAGAACCGGTGACTTGGTATTTCCAGCAAAGTAATGATGACAGCCTGTATGCGGCGATGCTTGATTTCTACAGTGAGATGGTAGAAGACGGCAGTTTGGCGCGTCTGGAGGAAAAATATCTCGGCCATGTCGGCAGTTTTGATTATGTCGACACCAAAACATTCCTCTCCGCCATTGATAATGTGCTGCCCTCTTTCCAGCCCTTATTTGAAAAGCATGCCGGTGAAATTGACTGGAAATTACTGGCCGCGATCGCCTATCAAGAATCCCATTGGAATCCGCAAGCAACCTCACCCACAGGGGTGCGCGGCCTGATGATGCTCACACGGGCCACCGCCAGTGGCTTGGGCGTGAAAGACCGAGTTGATCCTGAAGAGAGTATCAAAGGCGGTTCGATTTACTTACAACGGCTGATGCGAAAAGTGCCGGAGACCATCCCAGAAGATGAGCGAATTTGGTTCGCACTGGCGTCATATAATATGGGTTATGGCCATATGCTTGATGCCCGCAAGCTGACCAAAAAACAAAATGGTAATCCAGACAGTTGGGTGGACGTAAAAATGCGCCTACCGATGTTGAGCCAGAAGAGCTACTACCCGAGCACCACCTATGGCTATGCCCGGGGTCACGAGGCCTATAACTACGTTGAAAACATCCGCCGCTATCAGGTGAGTTTGGTGGGTTATTTGCAGGAAAAAGAGAGAAAAGCCGCTCAACATGCTGCGATTGAAGCCGAACTGGGTAAAGCCTATCCGGTCGTCGGCCCCGGCTGGTCAATCAATAACTAATATACTGTTCTTACTTGAGTAAGCTCATCGGTATTAATGAGCCTCATCCTTGAGGCTCACCCTGCGGGCTAGCATAAATGCTGTTCAAATCGGTTCCCGACCGATTTGTCTCTCAGTTGCTGCCTACCAGCAACCCCAATGACTTTGAGTATGGCTTATTTATCAGTTGCGGCGCGTTTCAAGGCTTTTTGTTGTTCGCGCCGCAAGCGGAAAAAGGCGCTCAATTGGTGGGAACAAGCATCGGCCAACACTCCCGCCGTTATCTCTATCTGATGGTTC
Source organism: Yersinia rochesterensis (assembly GCF_003600645.1). Classification (NCBI taxonomy): domain Bacteria; kingdom Pseudomonadati; phylum Pseudomonadota; class Gammaproteobacteria; order Enterobacterales; family Yersiniaceae; genus Yersinia; species Yersinia rochesterensis. Next base: position 1,115,681 of record NZ_CP032482.1, on the reverse strand, counting down.
ATTCCAGGGTGACGTAAAATATCCACCAATGATCCCGCCGCACCGGTTTTTAGATCATTAGCGCCATAGACCAGCCGGCGAATGCGGCTGTGTACCATAGCACCAGCGCACATCACACAGGGTTCCAGAGTGACATATAAAGTGGCATCTATCAGACGATAATTCTGCACTGCTTGCCCCCCCTGGCGTAGCGCCATGATTTCAGCATGCGCGGTGGGGTCATTATCACCAATAGAGCGGTTCCAGCCCTCGCCAATTATCTGATTATCCAGCACTAATACCGCGCCCACCGGGACTTCGCCCTCTGCTTGCGCGCGCAACGCCAATGCGAGTGCCCGCTGCATCCAGTACCCATCACTATATTCAGTTGGCGAATCACATTCAGAAGAAAAATTATTATCAATGGACACATTAACCTCTCTGGCACTTTTGCGGCGTGCATTATACACAGCAATCACTATCGCCACTAAATTCACTATAAAGTAGCTCAACATATAATGATCAGTTAATGTTCCGTCAGAATAGGAATCGTTTCTGATGCATATAATGTGCAACTGTAGAGGGAAACCAGAGCAATGAAACTCAGCAAGAAAAATGCGGCAATTGTGCGCAAAACCCTTGATGGATGGGCCAAAGAAAGTGTTATTCCCGCAGAAGAACATCAGCGTTTGTTGGCAAATATTGATGTTCAACCTTTCGACTGGCGCAGGCTGGCGGGTTATGCCTTCCTTGCTGCACTGGCCTCACTGGTCATCGCGATTGGCAGCTTGATGGCTGATACTTTCCTATTAGCCTGGATCAGTCAATTTTTCCGCTTTGATCCTCCGGTTCGGGTAGCAGTCACCGCCATCTTAGCGGCGGCTTTTTACGGCTGGGGATTTCACCGCCGCCGACAAGACGCCAGCAAAATCTATAGCAATGAGGCCGTGTTGTTCCTCGGTGTCATTTTTACTGCCGCTGCTATCGGCCAACTTGGCGAATGGCTAGATAATGGCAGTGGCCGCATCTCGGTATTATTGTTGCTCGGCACCCTGATTTACGCGGCGGTCGGCTGGTTTGGCCGCGCCCCTCTCGTCTGGCTATTTGCCTTGCTGTCACTGGGTAATACTTTTGGTGCAGAAACTGGCTACATGTCTGGTTGGGGCGCTTACTGGCTGGGAATGAGCTACCCAACCCGCTTTATCGCCTTCGGCTTACTGCTGTGCGCCAGTGCATTGGCATTACAACCACAACTCGCGGCACGTCGGCTGGACAGGGTTTCGCAGGCTATGGGGCTGCTTTATCTATTTATTGCCCTGTGGCTATTGTCTATTTTTGGCAATTACGGCGATATCGACCATTGGTATCAAATACGCCAGATTGAACTGCTCCATTGGAGTTTATTATTTGCTCTCGCCGCCGCGGCAGCCATCTGGCTGGGGTTAAAGCGCGATGATGCCATGCTACGCGGCTTTGGCCTGACATTTTTGGCTATCAACTTGTATACCCGTTTCTTTGAATTTTTCTGGGATGCTATGCCGAAAACTATTTTCTTCCTGTTGCTCGGCATCAGTTTGTGGTTACTGGGGCGGCATGCAGAGCGGATCTGGCGGGTCGGTCACCATGAAAATGATGTGACTCACTAGAGAAACGTGATGAATAACTTCAGTGGGCTTTGGCACTCGGTGGCTTATTCTAACTGTTGTAATTCGCCGGTTTTACTGACTCTCCAGCGGTGTTCACAAAAATGCAGCAGCGGATTATCCTGCTTACTGTCACTGTAACCGCTGTGGAGTTTCAGTGGCGACCCCAAGCGCTGTTCTAATTGCAGCACTTTTTCTGGCCCTAAACAGCGCAGTGGCAATACCCACCCGCCATTGCGCCGTGCCATGCGGCTACCCACCAGCCGTAAATGCTGAATAAAGTCTGAATCGTGATAAACCTGCTCGACCAGCCGTTGCGGTGAGCCGGTAATCAGCCACACCTGAGCATCGCTGCTCTCGAGATATTGGCGCAAGCGCATCATCACCACCGGAAATTCAGTCACTTTTTGGCGAAAATCATTCACAAAGCGCAGTTCTAAATCTCTCAGATGGGCTTCAGGGCGGCCAAAAGTGATGGCCCACAGCAATAAACTTATTGGCCAACGAGCGCAACGCCCGCCCACCAATAGCCCCAATCCAATAACTGGCAGCAATGGAATGACCAACAATATATTCAGTGGCAAATGGCGCAGCAGAAAACGCAAAAAGCTGCCAAACATATCCTGTTGATGCAAAGTGCCGTCTAAATCAAAGAAGACAACCCGCTTGACACTTTCCGCTGGCGGTTCAGTCGTGTCAGTTTGCTCTGCGTTCAAAACCTTTATCATTTAAATCCCGTAAATTTAATCAATAACTTAATCAATAACTAATCAATAAATACGGGGGGCATCGCCCCATACAAATCAGCCTTACAATGCGGCGCGTAAATATCCATTATGCCGCTGTAAATCCTGATGAGCTTGCTCCGCACTGACTCCTTTTAGAATCATCAATATAGCCGGTTTGACTTCAAATTCAGTTTGCGACAATGCATTTTCCGCCTCTGTACGGCTGGCTCCGGTAGCTTCAACCACAATGCGGCATGCGCGATCGATTAATTTTATATTGGTCGCTTTTACATCCACCATCAGATTTTGATAGACCTTGCCGAGCTTCACCATCGCGCCAGTCGATAACATATTTAACACTAATTTTTGTGCCGTGCCCGATTTCATGCGGGTCGAGCCGGTCAGCGCCTCTGGCCCAACGACAGGCGAAATCGCGATTAGCGCTTCTTGCGCGATAGGAGAATCCGGGTTACAGGAAATGGCCGCAGTAGGGCACCCAAGCTGGCGGGCATACCGCAGCGCGCCAATGACATAGGGGGTGCGGCCCGAGGCGGCTAGCCCGACCACCATATCCGTCGAGGTCAACTGTAAATTTTGCAAATCCCGCTCGCCGAGTGACATATCATCCTCAGCGCCCTCCACCGCTTTGAGTAGCGCGCCGGGGCCACCAGCAATTAAGCCGATGACCCTACCATGAGGTACACCGAAGGTCGGCGGGCATTCCGAGGCATCTAAAACGCCAAGCCGCCCGCTGGTGCCGGCCCCCAGATAAATCAACCGGCCTCCGGCCTGTAAAGCTTTAGCCGCTAAATCTACCGCGCGAGCAATGTTGGGTAGCACCAAACGAATCGCCTCCGGCACTTTACGGTCTTCATCATTAATGCGGGTTAGCATCTCCAAAGTGGAGAGTTTATCCAAATCCATCGTGGCCGGATTGCGACTTTCAGAAATCAAAGCGCCCAAATTCATGATTTTTCCTCATTAATATAGCGTTAGCCGCACACATAAAAATCATATCATTTAACAAATATGCCTTATAGTGACTTATCATAATAAAATTTTAATTTTCTTTCTTATTTTATCCTCCCTATTTATCCGCTTTCCTGAATGTGGGTCATAATATCTTGTCGGCCATATTTCTGATGGATGAACATCTAAGAAACTTGCAATTATATACTCGCCTTTAGGCCAAGGTCTTTTTAGCGCATTGGTAAGCGTACTTGAACTTAAACCCGAACTTCGCGATATCGCGGAGAGAGAAGATCCTTTTTTATGTATCGCTGCGATTATATCCGCAGGATGCCAATCTGATATTTTTTTGATCATAAAACCCCCTTTCAATATAACCCCCATACACAAAAGTTAATTTAACAGACAGTTAATAATAAAAAATCGCCACCAAAATTTTGATGCCAAATATCTCCATCAACCTATTGTGAGTATTATACGCATATAGATAAACGATAGTAATGGTACTAAGGTACAATCTAGGACTGTACTTTAAAATGTAACGTTATTTTTAATTAATATAAATACTTTATTATTAGAAAAATTATAAACTCACTTTCCATATGAAATACATGCATATTAAAAAGCATTATTATGGCAAATATTTTTTTAATATTTATTACTATAAATCATCAAGCAATAGGTTATTTACAGATAAATCCACTTGGTATACTATCTCTTAATAAAAATATATTTTATTAAGGAGATGGACCTTGAATAAATTATTTTTCAAAAACAAATTAATTAATTCTAGCATAAAGAAACAACTTGAACGAAAACTCGAAAAATACAATAATATCAAATATGCATATGCAATCATGAACAAGAGAAATCCTTGTGATTTTACGGCTATTTCCAATAGAGATAAATGGGTTGATTTTTATATACAGAATAACTTTCAGTTTATAGATCCGGTTCTTCTTACTGCAGCACATCGGGTTACACCTTTTTCTTGGGATGAAAATATTATATTAAAGTCACCCAAATTATTTGATTTGGCTAAGCAGCATGATTTTATTAATGGATATACCTTTGTCCTACACGATCAAAACTCAAACTTAGTCGTTCTTTCTCTGATGATAGGCAAAGATGTCGATGTGGAAAAAGAGTTCGATCAGGAAAAAGGTAATATCCAGTTGCTATTAATGAATACTCATGAAGAACTGACCTCACTTTATAACGATGTTAATAGCACTAATTATTTTTATAAAATGAATAAAAACGAAATTTTTTCAAAGCGTGAAAATGAGATTATTTATTGGGCAAGTGTTGGTAAATCCTATCAAGAAATAGCTCTTATTTTAGGAATACAACCCACCACAGTAAAACACCATATGGGGAGAGCGGTTAGAAAACAAGGAGTAACAAATGCCAAGCATGCTATAAGCCTTGCTGTTGAGTTGCAATTGATTAAACCCGTTTATTACTAATCTATAAAGAGAATTTAATATTCAACCAGCACCACAACAGCTAACTGTAAATTAAATTTCCTTATTGGGCTGTCTATTCGTAGTGATTTAATGTCATTGAATCTGGATAAAAATGGATGATTTCTTGACCTATTCACCGGACTCTTACAAAAAAAAGATGTTATGCTCCAGCACTTGGCCTTTGATTTTATTTTTTATGGGTATTATTAACCAACTTGGCAGAATAACCTCCCATATTCAGGAACTGATTTATGAGTAGTCTTCTTCGCATTCGTCAGCTCTATCCAACGCTGGCACAAAATGATCGTAAGTTAGCCGATTTCCTGCTGACTAACCCCGAACTGGCACGCCACCTCAGCTCACAAAAACTGGCACAACAAACTGGCGTTAGCCAATCTGCGGTGGTCAAATTTGCCCAAAAATTAGGTTATAAAGGCTTCCCGGCACTGAAACAAGCATTGAGTGAGATTGTGGCCACTCCTGAGCAGGCGGTCACTCTCCACAACCAAATTTTGAGTACCGACAGTTTAAAAACAGTGGGCGAAAAGTTATTGGCTGAAAAAGTTGCCGCACTACGAGCGACTTTGGATATCAATAGCGAACAACGCTTAGCAGAAGCACTGGCGATGCTACGGGCGGCGCGAAGGATTATTTTGACCGGTTTGGGGGCATCGGGCTTAGTGGCGAAAGATTTTGCACATAAACTATTGAAAATAGGCGTTATGGCGGTGTCTGAAACGGATATGCATGCACAACTGGCGGCGGTACAGACCTTGGATAGCCAAGACTTACTGCTGGCGATCTCCTTTAGCGGAGAGCGTCGTGAGCTTAATTTGGCAGCAGAAGAAGCACAACGCTGCGGTGCTAAGGTGTTGGCGCTGACCAGTTTTACCCCAAATAGCTTGCAGCAGCGGGCTGACCATTGTTTGTATACTATTTCGGAAGAGCCAGCCATTCGCAGCGCAGCCATTTCGTCGAGCACTGCCCAATACGCGCTGACTGACTTGCTATTTATGGCGATGATCCAGCAAGACCTTGAAAGTGCTCAGGAGCATATTAAGTACAGTGCGGCGCTGGTGAAAAAACTGGTCTAAGGATACCAGAGGGGTATAATCCACCGCTGTTAAGAACACCCGACCTAAGGTAAGAGGAACCATGGCCCTGTTGATCACTCGTAAATGTATTAATTGCGACATGTGCGAGCCGGAATGCCCTAACGAGGCAATTTCCATGGGTGCAGAAATTTATCAAATTGACCCGATGCGCTGTACAGAATGCGTCGGTCATTACGAAACCCCAACTTGTCAGTTGGTCTGCCCTATTGATAATACAATTTCTATCGATCCCGCTTGGGTAGAAACTAACGAGCAGCTGTGGGACAAGTTTGTCCAATTGCATCACGCCGATCGTCTCTAATTTCTATGACTTTCCTGTGAGGTCAATTATCAGTGCCTCCACAGAAGCACTGATAATAAAATCAACTCAACTCAACTCAACACTACATTAAATAAACAAACTGATCAGCAACACCATCGCCAAGCCCACCACTGAGTTAGTTAACTCTAGCAAGCCCCAAGTCTTCAGTGTGTCTTTAATCGACAGATCAAAATACCCTTTGAACAGCCAGAATGAAGCATCATTAATATGAGTGAAAGTATTAGAACCTGCCGCCGTTGCCAGTACCAACAGTGCCGGATCGACAGAGGTAATCGTATGTGTTACTGGGTCCATAACTGCGGCACCAATAATACCTGCGGCAGTCATTGCCGACACCACACCCTGCCCGGTTGACAGGCGGATAAGCACGGTAATCAGCCAGGCCATGATGTAAGGTGACACCCCACCAGCTGACATCAACATACCAATGGTATCGCCAATGCCAGTATCAATGATGACCTGCTTTAGCGCCCCGCCCGCACCAATGATCAAGATGACCATGGCTATGCCTTTCACCGCCCCTTCAAATGAGTGCATGACCCATTCCATTTTATGACCGCGCCCGGTGCCAAACAGTACAAAAGCAACCAGCATGGCGATAAACATGGCAATGGGTGATGAACCCAAGAAGTTAAGGATGGTGTACGACGTCGTCCCTTTCACCAGCCAGATATTGGCAATGGTGGTAAAAATCATAATGAAAGCAGGGATTAACGGCACCAGAATCGAGGTGCTGAACGACGGCAGGTTGTTTTCATCAAGCGGATTTTCTGCTTTCAGGAAAGTTGGAATTGGTCGTTCCAAATTACCGAGAAACTTCGGCAAAATCAGACCCGCACAAATAACAGAAGGGATGGCAACCAAAACCCCATAGATATAAACCATCCCCATATCAGCACCATAGGCACTAACCAGTGCAACTGGCCCTGGCTGTGGTGGGAAAAGGGAATGCGCAGTGGTCGCGGCAGCTACTGCCGGGATCGCCAGTTTGAGGAATGGGATCTTGGCTTCAACGGCAATAGCAATGATCAATGGTGCCAAAATAATAAAGGCAACCTCATAGAACATCGCCAAACCAAAGATCAGGCCAATGATGATGACCGCAAACTCGACATACTTAAGCCCAAATTGGCGTAAGAGTGTTTGAGCTATCTGATGAGCAGCGCCGGAATCGACCATCAACTTGCCGATCACAGCACCAAATACGACAATTATTGCCAGTTCACCGAGCGTCCCACCAAACCCCGCTTTAATGGTATGCAGAAGTTTGAGCAGATCCATACCGGCGAGAGTGCCCACTAACAGAGCCGCTAACAGCAAGGCAATCATTGAGTTAATCTGATAGCGTATATTCAGCACTAGCATTAAGCCAATGCCCAATACCACCCATAGGATATTAATCCATTCCATCTTTTATTTTCCCCAGTTATGAAACATCAAATTTTTTCTAGTATCACTATTCTTATATTGGTCAGACCAATCCTAGTGATTTTTTGTTGATCGAAAATCGCTGTCATACTGCTATTTCTGTTTTAATTTTGTACTCGCATGAACAAACTGTCTGTGACGCCCAATAATTTGGTATTACAAGTACCATCAATTGGGCGACCAAATGAAGTATTGGTTAACCAACTTGTTGGGCTGATCGCAAAATTAAGATTTATTTCGGTGAGTTTTCGTCCGGCGGCGATGTACAACGAGCACAAATTTCAGACGGAGAATTGGAAAGAGGTATGGGAGTGAGAACTTACAATTAGATAAAATAAAGACAAAAAAGGGCGGTATTTTCATACTCGCCCTTCCATTCCCGTTCACTGCGTCTTGATGGCAATAACGAGTTTTAGCTTTCGATAATCACAGTGGCGCAGGCATAACGCCGTTCATCTGCCAAGGTTACATGCAAAGATTTGACTCCGAGTTCGGCCGCCAACTCTGCCGCTCGTTGATGTAAACGTAGCGTTGGTTTGCCCAATGCATCGTTAACCACTTCGAACTGGTTAAATGCCAAACCATTACGGATACCGGTGCCGAATGCTTTAGCGGCAGCTTCTTTAACGGCAAAACGTTTGGCCAAAAAACGGATTGGCTGTTGGTGCTGCTGATAATGTTGCCATTCCGATGGGCTGAGAATACGCCGTGCCAGCTTATCACCACTGCGTTCAACCACGGCTTCTATCCTAGAAATCTCAACAATATCAGTACCTAACCCAATAATAGCCATTACCGACGAGCTTCTCGCATCAATACTTTCATATCGGTAACAGCAGCAGCAAGCCCCGACATAACGGCCTGACCAATGATTGCATGACCAATATTTAGCTCATGCATCTCTGGTAAGGCGGCAATGGGTTGGACATTATGATAAGTCAGGCCGTGACCCGCGTTAACTTTCAGCCCTTTGCTGGCAGCATAGGTCGCCGCTTTGGCGATCCGCATTAATTCAGCCTGACGAGCTAAATCTGAAGAAGCATCAGCATAAGCGCCAGTATGAATCTCAATGTAAGGTGCCCCGACAGTCACAGCGGCATCAATTTGGCGCATATCAGCATCGATAAACAGTGAAACCAGAATACCTGCCTCAGCAAGCCGTCTCACCGCGACAGTCATTTTATCAATTTGACCTGCAACATCCAGCCCACCCTCAGTAGTGACTTCCTGCCGTTTTTCCGGTACCAAACAGCAAAAGTGTGGGCTTATCTCACAAGCAATACCCACCATTTCATCGGTGACAGCCATTTCCAGATTCATGCGAGTTTGGATGGTTTGGCGCAGAATGCGTACGTCACGATCCGTGATATGGCGGCGATCTTCGCGTAAATGGACGGTAATACCGTCAGCGCCGGCTTGTTCTGCAATAAAAGCGGCCTGAACAGGATCGGGGTAAATGGTCCCACGTGCATTTCGTAATGTCGCAATGTGATCAATATTAACGCCCAGCAACAAATCAGCCATGACAGCCCTCCAGGTATGGATGCATCTTTGATAGATTAATAGGCATGCAAGAATGCTTGCCAATAAACGCGTAAGTGTCTGGCAGTTTACACCGAGTCAGTGGGCAGCGGATAGGCACAGTAAAGGAAAGTTGGTGAACCGCAATGTAAACAATGGATTGCAGGTACTAGGGCAAGGGTTCTGCTGGCGGTTTAATCACAAATTGGCGGAACAGTTCGCGGCTTTTTAAGGGCTTCCCCCCCAAGTAAGGTTTCAGAGCAATGCGGGTAAAACGCTTGGCTGCACGCAACGTATCAGCATCAGGAAACTCACGGTTAGCCAGAGCCAATAATTGGCGGCCAGTAAAGCTGTAGTGATCAACCACCAAACTGGCAATAAATCCTTTTTCCTCGCGGTAGCGGTAAGTCATGGTATCAGACACCGGCTGGCCACTCCCCGCGCAATGAAGGAAATCAACGCCATAGCCAAGATGAGCCAATATCGCCAATTCAAACTGGCGCAAAGCATATTCAGGGGAACCATCGCTACCAGCCAATGATTGTAAACAATGCAGATAGTCGAAGAATAGAGCGGAGTAATTGGTTTGGTGTTCGAGGACGCGCGCGAGCAGCTCGTTGACATATAGGCCGCTGTACAACATTGAGCCAGTCAATGGGAGAGCCAGTGAAACCGGCTCGGCACTACGCAACGTTTTAACTTCACCACGCCCAGTCCAACGAACCAGTAATGGCGTAAAAGGCTGCAAGCAGCCTTTTAGATTGGAACGGCGACTTCGCACACCTTTTGCCAACACCCTCATGCGGCCCTCCCCCTCAGTGAATAAATCCAGCATTAAACTGGTTTCACTGTAAGGTCGCCCATGCAGGACAAATGCGCGTTGCCAACCTTCCATCGGCGAGCTTATTTCAGGTCGTCGGTATAGCCTAAGCTGCGCAATGCACGTTCGTCATCTGCCCAGCCTGATTTCACTTTCACCCACAGCTCAAGATGCACTTTAGCTTCGAACATTTGTTCCATGTCCTGGCGGGCTTCGATACCGATAGTCTTGATTTTTGAACCTTTATTACCGATGACCATTTTCTTCTGGCCTTCGCGCTCGACCAAAATCAGCCCATGGATGTTATAGCCACCGCGTTCATTTGGTACAAACTGTTCAATTTCAACTGTCACCGAGTAAGGTAATTCCTCGCCCAAGAAGCGCATCAGCTTTTCACGAATGATTTCCGACGCCATAAAACGCTGGGAACGGTCAGTGATGTAATCTTCCGGGAAGTGATGCACCGCTTCTGGCATATGCTTGCGCACAATACTGGCGATGGTGTCCACATTCATCCCTTTCTCCGCAGAGATCGGAACAACGTCCAGGAAATTCATCTGCTGGCTTAAGAACTGGATATGCGGTAACAGCTTTGTTTTATCAGTAACGTTATCGACTTTGTTAATGGCTAATAATACTGGACACTGCAAACTGCGCAGTTTATTCACCACCATTTCATCGTCGGCAGTCCAGTTAGTGCCTTCAACCACAAAAATCACTAATTCCACGTCACCGAGAGAGCTGCTTGCCGCACGATTCATTAAACGGTTAATCGCACGTTTTTCTTCAATATGCAGCCCTGGGGTATCAACATAAATAGCCTGGTAAGGCCCTTCAGTATGGATCCCCATAATACGGTGGCGTGTGGTTTGTGGTTTACGTGAAGTGATGGAAATTTTCTGCCCCAGCAATTCATTCAGCAAGGTAGATTTACCCACATTTGGGCGACCTACAATTGCAATAAAACCACAATACGTTTTTTCTACTTCGCTCATTCAAGCTCCAACTTTATCAGCGCTGCTTCCGCTGCCGCCTGCTCAGCTTTACGGCGACTTGAGCCGGTGCCTATTACCGGTTCATTCAAGCCACTCACCTGGCAGTGGATAGTAAATTCCTGGTCATGTGCTTCACCGCGAACCTGCACAACCAGATAAGAGGGTAATGGCAGATGACGGCCCTGCAAGTATTCTTGCAAACGCGTTTTGGGGTCTTTCTGCTTATCACCTGGGCTGATTTCGTCTAACCGACTGCGATACCAGTCGAGAATCAGCCGTCCAATCGTATGAATATCGCTGTCTAAGAATATACCGCCGATTAAAGCTTCGACTGTATCTGCCAAAATTGATTCACGGCGGAAACCACCACTTTTCAATTCACCCGGCCCAAGGCGCAAACATTCACCAAGGTCAAACTCACGGGCCATTTCGGCTAGCGTATTGCCTCTGACCAATGTCGCTCGCATCCGACTCATATCCCCTTCATCAACACGGGGAAAACGGTGGTATAGCTCATTGGCAATAACGAAACTTAATATAGAGTCACCCAGGAACTCCAAGCGTTCATTATGTTTGCTACTGGCGCTACGATGAGTCAGTGCTTGCAGCAAGAGCTCCTGCTGTTGAAAAGTGTAGCCCAGCTTCCGCTGTAGCCTATTTATTACGATGGGGTTCATGAGTTACCAATAGATCAAGAATGCGTCAAAAACTACAGCATACGGAACAGGTCTGATTGGCCAATATTACCAAAACAAAACTGTTTCGTTTGCAGTGGCCCCCATAAAAGAGCCAACTGTTATCGCTCGAAAGGTTATTCTACAACGAGTGGAAATATAATGCTGCGTTTAAATGTCCTGCGAACTTGAAGTGACAGCGTATTTATCCCCACGGTCACTTCAATGACTCAATATAGATTAATGAATTCCGCCAATACGACTTAAACGTACACCCGTTGGCCATTCACCTTCTTGCTTTTCAAAACTCATCCAAATAGCCGTAGCTTTACCCACCAGATTACGTTCTGGCACAAAGCCCCAATAGCGGCTATCGGCACTATTATCCCGGTTATCACCCATCATAAAGTAATGACCTTCTGGCACAACCCACACGCCTAACGGCTGATTAGGTTGCTGATAATAAGCCCCAACCTGTTCTTGCCGGCCCGGCACCGTGAGGATCTGATGAGCAACTGGGCCGAGGGTTTCGGTCCGCTCACGCAGACGAACTCCACCATCTGGCACTGCCTGATTTAACGGAATTTGGAAGAAACCAGCAGAGGCCTCACCATTACCGCTATAACGGAATGTCTGTACGAAATCACTTGGTTCTGATGCACTGTAAGTAATCGGCAATGCACTGTCACAAGAAATCCCTGTATTACAAGCAGGTTGAACCGTCACTTCTTTACTGATTGGATTGTAACTTACCCGGTCACCCGGCAAACCCACCACTCGCTTGATATAGTCCAAACGAGGGTCTAGCGGATATTTAAACACGGCGACATCACCGCGCTTCGGATGCCCGGTAGGGATCAGCGTAGTTTGCGTAATAGGATCTTTAACTCCGTAAGCAAACTTCTCTACCAGAATGAAGTCACCGATCAATAATGTGGGCATCATCGAGCCAGATGGGATCTGGAAAGGCTCGTAAATAAACGAGCGCACGATAAATACCAGAGCTAACACCGGGAAGACTGAAGCACAAGTCTCAATCCAACCAGGCTGTCTTGCAGCTGGCGCGAGAGTCTTGTTATCTACCGCACTCCCGGTTTGCGCCTTGATAGCCGCAGTTTGGGCGTTAACAGCCGCAACTTTTGCCTGACGGGCTGGCCCCCATTTAAACCGCTCGAAGCACCAGATAACTCCAGTCACCAACGTTGCTATCGCTAAAATCAAGGCAAACATGTTAGCCATCAAAACTCCTTATTTACTGTCTTTTCCGACATGCAGAATAGCCAGGAAAGCTTCTTGCGGTAATTCAACGTTACCGACCTGCTTCATACGTTTTTTACCATCTTTCTGTTTCTGCAGAAGTTTCTTCTTACGACTAACATCGCCGCCATAACACTTCGCCAATACGTTTTTCCGTAACTGTTTCACCGTCGAGCGAGCAATGATGTGGTTGCCGATAGCCGCCTGAATCGCAATATCAAATTGCTGACGTGGAATCAGTTCCTTCATTTTCTCAACCAGATCACGGCCGCGGTACTGCGCATTGTCACGGTGAGTAATGAGCGCCAGCGCATCAACTCGCTCATTGTTGATTAATACATCAACACGCACCATGTCGGAAGGCTGGAAACGTTTAAAATTGTAATCTAATGATGCATAACCACGAGATGTAGATTTCAGGCGATCAAAGAAATCGAGCACCACTTCAGCCATCGGAATTTCATATGTCAGCGCCACTTGATTGCCGTGGTAAACCATGTTGGTCTGCATGCCGCGTTTTTCAATACACAATGTAATGACGTTACCTAGGTATTCCTGTGGCAACAGCATATGGCATTCAGCAATAGGTTCGCGCAATTCCTCAATGTTATTCAAGGCTGGCAGCTTGGAAGGGCTATCGACATAAACCGTTTCCTGAGCCGTTGTAATCACTTCATACACCACCGTTGGTGCTGTGGTGATAAGCTCCAGATCGTACTCACGCTCCAAACGTTCCTGAATGATTTCCATATGCAGTAAGCCCAGGAAACCACAGCGGAAACCAAAGCCCAGTGCTGTAGAACTTTCTGGCTCATAGAACAAAGAGGCGTCATTAAGACTCAGCTTGCCTAATGCATCACGGAAAGCTTCATAGTCATCGGAGCTAATCGGGAACAGACCCGCATAAACCTGTGGTTTGACTTTCTTAAAACCAGGTAATGATTTTTCAGCTGGGTTACGAGCCAATGTCAGTGTATCGCCGACCGGTGCGCCCAAAATATCTTTTATCGCACAGACCAGCCAACCTACTTCACCGCAGTTTAGTACGTCACGATCAACACGTTTTGGTGTAAAGATACCCAAGCGTTCAGCGTTGTAGCTCTGCCCGGTACTCATAACTTTAACTTTATCGCCTTTACGCAACGAACCATTCTTGATACGGATTAATGATACGACGCCCAGATAGTTATCAAACCAGGAGTCAATAATCAGTGCCTGTAATGGGCCATCAGGATCGCCCTGAGGCGGCGGAATATCACGCACCAGTCGCTCAAGAATATCAGGAACACCTACGCCAGTTTTTGCTGAGCAACGCACTGCATCAGTCGCATCAATGCCGACAATGTCTTCAATCTCTTCAGCAACACGCTCTGGATCCGCCGCAGGTAAGTCGATTTTATTCAGAACTGGAACAACTTCCAGATTCATTTCCATCGCCGTATAGCAGTTTGCCAGCGTTTGTGCTTCAACGCCCTGCCCTGCATCAACCACCAATAAAGCCCCTTCACAAGCCGCCAATGAGCGGGAAACTTCATAAGAGAAGTCAACGTGACCGGGAGTATCGATAAAGTTGAGTTGATAGGTTTGACCATCTTTTGCGTGGTAATCAAGTGTCACACTTTGTGCCTTGATGGTAATGCCACGCTCGCGCTCCAGATCCATAGAATCCAGCACTTGAGCGGCCATTTCTCGCTCAGATAAACCGCCACAAATCTGAATAATACGATCCGACAGTGTCGATTTACCGTGGTCAATATGGGCAATAATAGAAAAGTTTCTTATGTGCTTCATTTATATGAATTTTTCTCTAGTCGTTGTCTTTAATTAATTATTGGTGGACACAGCGATGGACTCAAACCCAAAACTACCCACATAAATATGCACGCATCTTACACTGTAAGTCAGCCTCGTGAAAGGCATCACACTTAGCTTGTTATCTCATTTATGCTGTTAAAATGTATCTGCACCTCTCAATGGGCAGTTATCGTCAAGATGCCATCCTGACTCAACGACTCATCCCCCTTCTATTCCATAAATCTTCATCAAAACACTTTAGGAAAATGCTCATTTACCCTCTTGATAAAGAGCCTAAAGTATTAATGTAATTCAATAATAACCGAGTGAAATATCTTCTCAGCGGCCGGATGGAGTATATTATGATCGACGAAGGAAAAATACTTAGCCGCCATGAGTTGAAAAATAAAAACTCAACATTAACTATTGGCATAATAGTATTTATATTAGGATTGAGTTTTGTAGTAATTAGCTTATCAATGGCTACATCTATCTTTTCAACACCTTCAATCCTTTCAATACTATGCGTTGCTATTGCCGGTATATCATTAAGTCTATTAATTTATTCGCGTTTATACGAAAGCCCCATATTTACCTATTTTCTTTATGAAAAAGGTATTCGTGTTTTTAATCATAATGATGGAAATATTTATTTTATCTCATTTAATAAAATAGAAAATATTTATAAATATCACACAGGAATAAATCCTAATGGTAGAATTAATGCCATGGCATTCCGCACAACAAAAAACAAACCTTGGAATATTATCTTTAATAATATAACCAATGCATATCCACTCATAAACACGATAATTCATCAACAAGTTATGCAAGTCGGATTAATAAGCTTAAACGCATTATCGCGAGGTAAAACAATCGCATTTGATATAGTGCGAGGAAATGATTTTTGGTCAAAATCACTCCTATTTAATGTCAGTAAAATGAAAAGAATTCAGATGGATACGATCCCCCTGTCACTCAGCGCACACTCATTAGTGACAAAAAAAGGTACAATTAATATTGAGGATATATTGCGCATCGAAACCTTACGTGAAGCGCATCATGATAAGATAAGATTATTTGATGCGAAAGGTAATATACTATTTTCGATAGATTATTCATCAGTTATCAGTGCTGATCTTTTTATTGCCTTACTGGAGCATATGATACAAAACAGAATACCCGCCTATTATGGCTAATAGGTAGCGAAGAATTACTCTTGTTGAATACGCATAACTGCTGGCGGTAAACCAATTTGCAAGACAGTAGGTTGATAATCACTTTTTCTTTCAATATTAATAGCTACAGCTCGGGCCAATAAAAAGCCTAAACCCGCACCTAAAATAGCACCAAACGCTGTAAAAGCATCGGTGACAAATAAATTTTGAAACAAAGCCCCCCCCATTATTAAACCAACTAATGGGGTCAAATAAACCAAAGCAGCAGAACGCAATAAGCTACCTTCACTGATTCCAACCTCAACTTTTTGCCCAGGTTCGAGTGGTTGTGAAATCGCTATTTTTAATTGATGTTCAGATTCTGGCCCCAATTCATTCAATAAATGACTGCCACATCCTGAACGTGCATTACAGCTCCCACACCCCGAATGCGGTTCGCAACGTAAAAGTGCCACCCCATTTTCCCATGAGATAACTGTTGCCCATTCTTTCATCATTTAGCCGACTCCAAAACCACACTATCGGCAATACGTTTTGCCGTTGATGGAGGTAACTCACCGACTACGGTGATTTCTACATTATTACGAGTTTCAGAATGGACAGTACGACGCCCTTGGCGCAGTGACTGTTCGGAAAGCGCATCTTTACCCGCTGGGTTCACATTCACCGAAAAACTAAAAAGACCATCAGAATAGAGTCGTGATTCAGTTGGCGTATCCATATTAGGTAATGTACGGCGACTATGAGAAACCTCAGTCACCCCCTCAGGTAACCAACGCGGAACCCAACTAAAATCCACCTTGGTTTTTGCTGGTAAAGCAAGCAATGGCGGTAAGGATAGTTTTAATACTCCCCGCAGAATTTCCTGAATAGGCTCGCCGACAGCAAAAGAAATCACCCGGAACTGCTCGAGTGTTTCACCATCGCGATCTAACAAATCTATCCGCATAGGAAGTTTTGTTGTCTCATCCATCCAAATAATATAACTGTATCTCGTACTGTCACGGGCGACTACTCTGATAACCTGGCATGGTCTATCAGCTACACGAGCACGACCGAGTGCAATATAGTTATAATGTTTTGATAGTTTTTCAAAATCGGGGAATACCACAGAAGGCAAAGCATCAACAATATGCTCACCACTCAACGTAAAAGAGTCAAATCCTGGCTCGAAATAACTTATTTCATCACCACGTTGTATGATCTCAGTACGAGGGCCATCCATACGCAGCAATTGCGCTAACGTTTTTTTATCCAAGATGGCATGGCGATAGCGAAGAGAATCAATCCCTTGTTTGTTAACATTTATGTACGATAGCTCATAATTGAGCGATTGACTGGCAGCGCTCATACCCTGCAGCATTGCTATCGGCGCAGTATCCGCCGAAGCAATTGCTGGCATGAACAGGCTGCCCGCCATTAAACAGACGGAAAACCAAAATTGCTTCATTACTGCTGCTGCATTCCTAAGGACTGAGTTCCAGGGACCTGAATAGCGGCTTGTGTTGATGCTGAAGGCACCTGCGACAACTCAGTTTGTGGTAAACGGCGTTGTAATTCAAAATCTTGCAACTGCGTCATCATATTCACGCGACGACGTTGCTCTTGAACCTGATGCTGTTGAGTTGTCCCAAAAGAACCATCAGCTGGCACACCAAAACTGACCGGTGAAGCTTTACCCATCATCGGTAACGTATTAAAAGCAGGTGCTTCTGGCTGTAAATTACCAGATGCTGGTTGGTTATATTGCTGAACGCCAACAATAACGGCGAGAGAAACACACGCAGCAACCCCAACTTGGGTAATTTGGCTGGCCCATGGGCGAACTTTTTGCCAGAAAGGCATTTTTTGCCAAACATGTGGTTGCGGCTGAGATTCAGGTACAGCAATAGGAACAAAACGAGCTGGCTCATTTTTGAGCGCCTCTGCGACACGACTGGCGATATCCAGATGCAAGGCTTCACCAACGTCCCCCCGCAGGGTATCACGGATTAAATGATAGCTCTGCCAGCTTTGCTGTAATGCTTTATCTTTCGATAAAGAACCCATCAGCTCACTATCAAGAGTTTCTCCGTCCATCAGAGCGGAAAGCTTTTCTTTCTGCATGCAAATACCCTTTGTGTGTCCGCTTATCGCTGAATCAGCGGCTGAACTTTATTATCGATAGCCTCTCTGGCACGGAAGATACGGGAACGAACAGTACCTACCGGACAGTCCATAATGACGGCTATCTCTTCATAGCTTAGACCATCTAACTCCCTGAGTGTAATCGCCATCCGGAGATCTTCAGGAAGTGACTCTATGGTTTTAAAAACTATCTGCCTCAATTCTTCAGACAACATTAAGTTCTCAGGGTTCGATATTTCTTTCAATGCACCCGCATTTTCGTAATTTTCAGCATCATTTGCATCTACATCACTGGATGGTGGGCGCCGCCCCTGAGCGACTAAATAGTTTTTTGCTGTATTAACAGCGATACGGTAAAGCCAAGTATAAAAGGCACTGTCGCCACGGAACGACTCTAGGGCGCGATAGGCCTTAATAAAAGATTCTTGAACTACATCAGGAACATCACCCTGAGGTACATAGCGGGATACGAGGCTCGCAACCTTATGCTGGTATCGAATTACCAGTAAATTGAACGATTGCTGATCGCCTTTCTGGACCCGTTCAACCAGCATTTGATCCGTTAACTGCTCGCTCATCCGAGGTGAACTCTCCCGAAATCTATCCCCACGCTAAAAAGAGTACTGCCAGCCATATATTTATTTTCCTGAGCAAGCACACGCTTGGAGTTTATAAAGTTTGCAAAGTTCCATGATGCCAGATTATTTGTCTGAATATTCTTTAGACATCTTATAGCCATAGCTTTTGCTCTGGCAGATAGGCTAACATGAATTT
Source organism: Yersinia rochesterensis (assembly GCF_003600645.1). NCBI lineage: Bacteria > Pseudomonadati > Pseudomonadota > Gammaproteobacteria > Enterobacterales > Yersiniaceae > Yersinia > Yersinia rochesterensis. The sequence continues at coordinate 1,096,888 of NZ_CP032482.1, read as the reverse complement.
CACTCTTCTTCTGCACACATCATACGATATGCCATCATCATCTGAACACGTTAGCGATGTATTGATCATCGGGAGTGGCGCTGCCGGTTTGTCATTGGCTTTGCGTCTTGCACCATATTGTAAAGTCACTGTTCTGAGCAAAGGGCCACTTAATGAAGGCGCCACTTTTTATGCTCAGGGGGGTATTGCTGCCGTTTTTGATGAAACTGACAGCATCAGTTCACACGTTGATGACACTCTAATTGCTGGCGCGGGGCTTTGCGACAAAGAAGCTGTCGAGTTTATCGCCAGCAATGCACGTTCTTGTGTGCAATGGCTGATTGATCAAGGTGTCCTTTTTGATACCGAGACCAATGCCAGCGGCGAAGAACGTTATCACCTTACCCGTGAGGGCGGCCACAGCCATCGGCGTATATTACATACCGCGGATGCTACAGGCAAAGAAGTAGAGACCACCCTGGTAGGCAAAGCAAGCACCCATCCGAATATTTTAGTTAAAGAGCGCTGCAATGCAGTCGATCTTATCACGTCCAATAAAATTGGTCTGGCGGGGACGAAACGCGTCGTTGGCGCTTATATCTGGAACCGCGAGCTAGAGAAAGTTGAAACTTTTCGGGCCAAGGCCGTTGTGTTAGCAACAGGCGGTGCCGCTAAAGTTTATCAATACACCACCAATCCGGATATTTCCTCTGGTGATGGAATTGCCATGGCATGGCGTGCCGGTTGTCGGGTCGCTAATCTGGAATTTAACCAATTCCATCCTACTTGCCTGTTCCACCCGCAAGCTCGCAACTTTTTACTGACCGAAGCCTTGCGCGGTGAGGGCGCTTACCTTAAACGCCCTGATGGTAGCCGTTTCATGCTCGATTTTGACGCACGAGGTGAACTCGCACCACGCGATATCGTCGCGCGCGCCATTGACCACGAAATGAAACGCCTTGGTGCTGATTGTATGTACCTCGATATCAGCCATAAACCCACTGATTTCGTCATGCAACATTTCCCGATGATTTACGAAAAACTGCTGTCTTTGGGGATCGATCTAACCAAAGAAGCCATTCCAATCGTCCCAGCCGCACATTATACCTGCGGCGGTGTGATGGTCGATCAACACGGGCGCACGGATTTGGATGGGTTATACGCGATTGGCGAAGTCAGTTATACCGGCTTACATGGCGCTAACCGTATGGCATCCAATTCATTACTAGAATGCCTTGTCTATGGTTGGTCAGCTGCTGAGGATATTCTTTTGCGTCTGCCGACAGCTAAGCTGGCCCCGCATTTACCTGATTGGGATGAAAGTCGTGTTGATAACTCCGATGAACGCGTTGTCATTCAACATAACTGGCATGAATTACGCTTATTTATGTGGGACTACGTCGGCATTGTTCGGACGACCAAACGCTTAGAACGTGCCCTGCGCCGGATTAATACATTGCAGCAGGAAATTGATGAATATTATGCCAATTTCCGTATCTCGAATAACTTACTGGAATTACGCAATCTGGTACAAGTTGCCGAGTTAATTGTGCGTTGCGCCATGGAACGAAAAGAGAGCAGAGGGTTGCACTATACTCTTGATTATCCTGATCAAATTGACAATCCAAAACCCACTATTCTCCATCCGTAATACATTTAAGGGCGCAATATTTTTTGCGAATATAGAATATCGCGCCCTCCAGCACCATTTCCACGGTTTTGGCAACTTGCTAATATTTTAGATAAAACTCACTGATTAACGTGCAAAACTCCGGTGAATACACACCTTCCGATTGACGCAAATCCAATTGCTGGAATTCAGTTTCGCCGGATTGAAGTGATAACATCAGCAACATGCGATGTAATGGTTTACCGGGACGATCTCTGATATCAACTTGGCAACGGATAAACCAATTTTGTTGTACTGCAAGACGGCTGAGCTCGACACCTAAATCGTGGGGCAAAACCACACAAAATAGCCCCTCCTCTGTGATAAGCTTCTCAGCGCAATTTAACAAAGCATCGTGAGTTAAGGATCCGGTGTAACGTGCGGTATCTCTAGCTTCATCGCGACAAGCAACTGCTGGAGCAAAATAAGGTGGATTACTGACAATCAGGTCATATTGATGAAGATGGTTTTCAGCAAACTGGTGTACATCTTGCTCATAAATACGAACCCGATCCGCCCACGGCGATTGCGCCGCGTTGTTGTTGGCTTGCTGTGCCGCCTCAGATTCCAGCTCTACACCGTCAATCATGACCTCAGATGCCGAGCGCTGGGCTATCATCAAAGCAATAAGTCCACTGCCGCAGCCAATATCCAGCACTTTGCGCGCTTTTTCTACTGGTGCCCAAGCACCCAGTAGGACACCATCTGTGCCCACTTTCATCGCGCAGCGATCATGTGCCACAAAGAATTGTTTAAACGTGAAACCACCACTACGCAACGCCAGTTTTTTTTTCAATTACTCGCCCACATTAGTCATCAAAATCTACAACTGGCGTAGCATAGGACAATATGATTGAAGGGAAAAGACATCATTACCGCTTAAACAGGTGAAGAATTCGGCTAACCCGTCTATAATCGGCGCCCCAAGTAGAGGAAGACCATGACTGTAACCACTTTTTCCGAACTCGATCTCGATGAACGCCTAATTGACGCATTGCGCGACAAAGGCTATGAGCGCCCGACTGCCATTCAAGCTGCGGCTATTCCCCCCGCTATGGATGGGCGTGATGTATTGGGTTCGGCGCCCACAGGTACGGGCAAAACTGCCGCCTTTTTGCTGCCCGCCTTGCAGCATTTGCTGGATTTCCCACGCAAAAAATCTGGCCCACCACGAATTCTGATCCTGACACCAACCCGTGAGTTAGCCATGCAGGTTGCGGATCAAGCCCGTGAACTGGCTAAGCATACTCAACTGGATATCGCGACGATTACCGGTGGTGTGGCTTATATGAACCACGCGGAAGTCTTTAGTGAGAATCAGGATATTGTAGTGGCGACAACGGGCCGCTTGCTGCAATACATCAAAGAAGAAAACTTTGACTGTCGGGCAGTAGAAACCCTGATTCTAGACGAAGCTGACCGTATGCTCGATATGGGCTTCGCTCAAGATATTGAAACGATCTCGGCAGAAACCCGCTGGCGCAAGCAAACCTTACTCTTCTCAGCCACGCTGGAAGGGGAAGCTATTCGTGAATTTGCAGAGCGTATCCTGACTGAGCCGGTAGAGCTGGAAGCCGACCCATCACGCCGTGAACGTAAAAAAATTCAGCAATGGTATTACCGTGCTGACGATATTGAACACAAAACGGCCTTGCTGGTGCATTTGCTTAAGCAACCGGAAGTGCAGAAATCCATTATTTTCGTGCGTACCCGTGAAAAAGTGCATCAGTTGGTCAGTTGGTTACGTGAAGCAGGGATTAACGCCTGGTTCCTTGAGGGCGAAATGGTACAGGCCAAGCGCACTGAAGCCGTTATCCGTCTAAGTGATGGCCGGGTTAATGTTCTGGTGGCTACTGATATTGCTTCACGCGGCTTGGATATTGACGATATCAGCCATGTATTCAACTTCGATCTGCCACTTACTGCTGACGTCTATCTTCACCGCATTGGTCGTACTGGCCGTGCAGGGCGCAAAGGTGTCGCTATTTCACTGGTTGAAGCACATGACCACTTATTGCTGGGTAGAATTGGCCGTTATCTGAAAGAGCCACTGAAGCCACGTGTGATTGATGAACTGCGGCCAACCAGCAGGGCCCCGAGCGAAAAGAGCACGGGCAAACCGTCTAAAAAAGTTTTAGCGAAGCGTAAAGAGCTAAAAGAGGCGGGCAAAGAGAAAGCGAAGGTTAAAGTTCGTCATCGCGACGCTAAAAATGTGGGTAAGCGCCGTAAGCCAAAAGACAAGCCAGAGACTAAGAGTTAACTCAATACTCTGACAAAAAAGCCGCTTATTAACAGCGGCTTTTTTATTTTTTATCAACTAGATAAAATCCTCAGAACTACATTTCTCAGTAAAGTATTTCAGCCCAAAACTAACAAATTGAACACTATTGCTGATAAACCGCTGCAAGTTTTTTACCTCGAAGCCAGGCATTCAATTGCTGATATTTTTGTTGTATTTCGACGCGTTGGATATTCAGCGGTATCATCGCTAAATGCTGTTGCAATGTCGCCCCTGCTTATTGCGCACTTCAGGATCAACACCTGGATCTCGCGCCCGGCTATGATCGCGGCAGCAAAACTTTCGGGTTGTTGATATTGAGTCAGGCCCAATAGCTTTATCTATCGATACATCGGATGAGTTATTAAATAGATTTGATAATATTTATATAAGCTAAAGATGGTGATCACCGTCTGACTTCCCGACGAATAAATCACAGGAACAAAAAAAGGGAGCCGAAGAGGCTCCCTTAACATTTTCAAATTTAACGTTTTGAAAATTAATTACTATGACAAGAATTACAGACTTTCAGTGAAAGTACGCGTAATCACATCACGCTGTTGTTCTGGTGTCAGTGCGTTGAAACGTACGGCATAGCCGGATACACGAATCGTCAACTGAGGATATTTCTCTGGATGTTTGACGGCATCTTCCAGTGTTTCGCGGCGCAGAACGTTTACGTTCAAATGCTGACCACCTTCAACACGTACAGTTGGCTGCACTTCCAGCGGAACTTCACGATATTCGATCTGGCCTAACTCACTGGCCGGAACGATTTGGTCTTCTGCGTAACCAGCTTTAGCGCAAACACAGCGCAATTCAGATTTTTCATCATCTAACAGCCAGAAAGAGTTCAGCAAGGCTTCATTGTTAGCTTTAGTAATTTGAATACCAGTAATCATTTGGGGCCTCCGTAATACGGCTATAAATTCCAAGGGGAAAAAACTATCTTGGTTATTTGGTAAAACCATTGTTGTCTTATTGTTCTATATACCAGTCAGGCAGCTAGGTTTCTTTGATATAAATCAATCTTTTAACCTCCACAGCAATCGCGTCACTGGCAAATTTATGTTTTATATCAATTTTATCAATCTGACTCACAGCAATTATTTTTGTAAAATTTCAACATTTTTTGCATACAAAGGTCAAAAAAACATCATCACATCACAGACTCTGGTTTAACAGTTTCACTCACAGGTTTGAACCGGTAAGCTAGCGCATATCAATATATTAGAGAAACCAAGGAGAGTGATTATGTCCGCCTCCCTTAGCTGGCACGATGTGATCGGCCACGAAAAAGAGCAACCTTACTTTAAAGATACGCTGGCCTATGTAGCAGCAGAGCGCAGTGCTGGCAAAACCATCTACCCGCCACAAAAAGATGTCTTTAATGCCTTTCGTCTGACTGAATTGGATCAGGTCAAAGTCGTTATTTTGGGCCAAGACCCATACCACGGCCCTAATCAGGCTCATGGATTATCATTTTCCGTCTTGCCCGGCGTACCCGCACCGCCCTCTTTGGTCAACATCTACAAAGAGCTGGCCACTGACATTCCCGGCTTCCAGCGCCCCAACCATGGTTTTTTACAAAGTTGGGCTGAGCAAGGTGTATTGCTACTCAATACTGTGCTGACAGTCGAAGCGGGTAATGCACACTCTCACGCCAACCTCGGCTGGGAAACCTTTACCGATAAAGTTATTGCAGCGCTGAATGAACATCGTGATGGTGTAATTTTTATGCTGTGGGGAGCACATGCGCAGAAAAAGGGCCGAATCATTGATACCCAGCGCCATTTTATTTTGAAAGCTCCACACCCATCACCACTCTCCGCACATCGCGGCTTTCTTGGCTGTAAACACTTTTCACACGCTAACCAACTATTGCAGCAGCATGGTCAGCAACCAATTGATTGGCAACCTAAGCTGCCAACGGCAGAATAATACGTCATTGGCTAAAGAGAAAATAAAAAAGGCACCCATCAAGGTGCCTTTTACCTATCAGGACACCTTTAATCTTTTGCTTTAGATACCGCGACCATCGCCGGGCGTAACAAACGGCCATTCAGCGTATAGCCTTTCTGCATCACCATCATGACGTGGTTTGGCTCGTGATCAGCAGATTCAAGCATCGTCATTGCCTGATGAACTTCAGGGTTAAACGGTACATTTGTCTCGCTGACAACTTGAATACCATATTTACCTACGGCATCGAGCAATGATTTTAGGGTCAGCTCGACGCCTTCTATCATCGCAGTCAATTCCGCATTGGTTTTGTCGGCAGTATCCAGCGCGCGTTCTAGATTGTCGATCACAGGCAATAATTCTGATGAGAATTTTTCCAACGCAAATTTATGCGCTTTTTCAACATCCTGTTCGGTACGACGGCGGATATTCTCAACTTCAGCCTTAGCGCGTAGCAAGCTTTCGCGCTCACGTTGTAAGGCCGCAGCCAACTGCACTTCAAGCTCGGCAACACGCGGTTCTATACCTTCACCCGTCTCTTGTGTCGCTTCCACTTGCTGCTCTGCTGCATTTTCCATTTCTTCCGAGACTTGCTCGTTTGGTGCTTTCTGTTCTTTACTACTCATGGATATCTCCGCGTTTTAGCATTAATCTCGCTACTTGGCTTATTATGGGGATCAAAACCGGGGATTCAAGGGAACCGGTCATAATCTGGGGTAAAAGACACCCCAGTGAGGAAAATCACGGCAATGAATAATAAAAGATTCAAATGTATTGGTATTGTCGGTCACCCACGCCACCCGGCCGCACTTGCCACCCATGAAATGCTCTACCGATGGTTAAACACCAAAGGGTATGACGTTATGGTTGAACAACAGATTGCTAACGATCTCAATTTAACCGACGCCGTTACGGGTAGTTTGGCTGATATTGGCCAAACAGCTGATTTAGCTGTCGTGGTCGGCGGTGATGGCAATATGCTGGGCGCCGCTCGGGTACTTGCCCGTTATGATATCAAAGTGATCGGCGTCAACCGAGGCAATCTGGGCTTTTTGACTGATTTAGACCCTGATAATGCGCTGCAACAACTTTCCGATGTACTGGAAGGTGAATACATCAATGAACAACGTTTCTTGCTGGAAGCACAAGTCACACGAACAGATCAGCAAAGCCGTATCAGTACCGCAATCAATGAGGTGGTTTTGCACCCCGGCAAAGTAGCCCATATGATCGAATTCGAAGTGTATATTGATGATCGCTTCGCATTTTCCCAACGCTCTGATGGCCTGATCATCGCCACTCCTACTGGTTCAACCGCTTATTCACTTTCTGCGGGTGGCCCAATATTGACACCAACACTGGATGCCATCGTCTTGGTTCCCATGTTCCCACACACCCTAACAGCTCGACCACTCGTCATTAATAGTAGCAGCACCATTCGCCTTAAGTTTTCCCAAATCACCAGTGACCTGGAAATTAGTTGTGACAGTCAGATAGCACTGCCAATTCAGGAGGCTGAAGAAGTCTTAATCCGGCGCAGTGATTTCCACCTCAATCTTATTCACCCTAAGGACTACAGCTATTTCAATACATTAAGTACAAAGTTAGGTTGGTCGAAAAAATTATTCTGAAAAGTGCCGCAGGGTCTTTACTGTATATAAAACCAGTCTATACTGTATTCAAATACAGCCATGTGTTTATGTACAGGAGATTTACCATGCTGGCCCAATTAACCATCAGTAATTTTGCAATTGTACGTGAGTTAGAGATTGATTTTCAGCCCGGAATGACAGCAATTACTGGTGAAACTGGGGCTGGTAAATCCATAGCCATAGATGCATTAGGGCTGTGCCTTGGCAGCCGTTCAGACGGCAGCATGGTACGTTTAGGGGCAACTCGTGCAGATATTTGTGCTCGTTTCTCACTAGCAGATACTCCATCAGCCCGTCAGTGGTTGGAAAACAACCACCTTGATGACAGTAATGAATGCTTGCTACGCCGAGCTATTGGCACTGATGGCCGCTCAAGGGGATTCATTAACGGAACAGCAGTACCTTTGTCCCAATTGAGGGAACTGGGCCAACATTTGATCCAAATTCACGGCCAGCATGCTCATCAATTGTTGCTAAAATCTGACCATCAAAAGCAATTATTGGATGCCTACGCAGGCCAGTCTACCCTGTTGGCAGAAATGAAAGCAGCTTATCAACTTTGGCATCAAAGCTGCCGCGCGTTGGCACTGCATCAACAACAATCGCTGGAACGTAATGCTCGTCACGAGCTATTACACTATCAGTTAAAAGAGCTGAACTCATTTGCCCCACAAGCTGGGGAATATGAACAAATTGATATCGAATATAAACGCCTGGCAAACAGTGGACAGCTGTTGTCACTCAGTCAACAAACATTGCAGTTACTGTCAGATGACGAACAGAATAATATCCTCAGCCAACTTTACTCAGCCAAGAATCAGTTAACAGAACTAGCAGGAATGGATGAGCAATTTAATAATCTGTTGAATATGCTGGAGGAGGCCTCTATCCAAATCAGTGAAGCCAGTGATGAATTACGCCACTATGCCGAACAATTTGATATGGATCCGAATCGTCTGTATGAACTAGAGCAGCGGTTATCTCGCCAATTAAATCTGGCCCGCAAACACCATGTTGCACCAGAAGAGCTACCGCAATTTCATCAGCAATTGCTCGATGAGCAAGAACAACTATCACAACAAGAAAATGATCACGAACAACTCAGCCATGTAGTCAATACTCACTATCAGCATGCATTGGCTATCGCCAAACGCTTACATGAAGAGCGCCAGTATTATGCTGACGAATTGGCCGGGCTGATCACTGAAAGCATGCGCGAACTATCTATGCCGCACGGCAAATTCGCTATTGAAACCCAGTTTGAACCGGAGCACCTGAGTGCGGAAGGTGCTACTCGAATTGAATTCGGTGTCACCACTAACCCAGGTCAACCGCTGCAACCACTGGCTAAGGTTGCTTCAGGTGGTGAACTTTCGCGCATCGCATTGGCTATTCAGGTCATTACTGCGCGTAAAATGGATACCCCCGCACTAATCTTTGATGAAGTCGATGTAGGTATTAGTGGGCCAACCGCCGCCATAGTGGGCCGCCTATTGCGCCAGTTAGGCGAATCAACTCAGGTGATGTGTGTGACTCATCTACCCCAAGTTGCAGGTTGTGGCCATCAACATTTCTTTGTGAGTAAACAAACTGATGGCACTGAAACCGAAACCCATATGCATCGGCTAGATAAAAAAGCCCGCTTGCAAGAGTTGGCGCGCCTTCTGGGCGGTAGTGAAGTGACGAAAAACACCTTGGCAAATGCAAAAGAATTACTCGCAGCGTAGAAAAGATTAACTTTTTTCCTTTCTAGAGGTCATACAGGTGCCCTGTAAAGGTTCCCAACTGCTGCAAGGTCTATTATCATCGTCATCCTACGCCCTAAAGGAATGTGATTACTATGCGCTGTAAAATGCTGACTGCCGCCGCTGTGATGCTTGCAATGCTTACTGCGGGTTGTTCAACGCTGGAGAAGGTGGTCTACCGGCCTGATATTAATCAGGGTAACTATTTATCACCTAATGATGCGTCCAAAATTCATAAGGGTATGACCCAGCAACAAGTGGCATATACCTTAGGCACCCCAATGTTGCAGGATCCGTTTGGAACTAAAACGTGGTTCTATGTATTCCGTCAACAACCTGGCCACGAAAAAGTTACACAACAAACATTAACGTTGACCTTTGATAGCAGTGGTGTACTAACTGATATCAAAAATGAACCAACGTTAGTAGGAAATTGATTTAACCGACGATTGCAGAACAGGTTGAGGAAAGGATTACTGATTAGAGTTTGGGTACACTGCCTATTAATACTTACGCAGCCACACAATAGTTCATATTCTTCTTCAATGGCAGTCTGGGGCTGCAACAAAAAATAAGGCGCAGATTGTGCCTTATTTTTTTGCTTGTTCAGCACGCTGCCGGCGCAATTCTTTAGGATCTGCAATTAATGGGCGATATATCTCAACCCTATCACCATCATTAAGCTTATCGCCAAGCTTAATCGGGCGACTATAAACACCCACTTTATTTTTTGTTAGATCAATATCTGGTCGTAATTCAAGCAGACCTGAAGCTCTGATAGCTTCCTCTACGGTGCTTCCTCCTTTAAGGGGAACAACCCGCAAATATTGGCGTTCGGGTAAGGCATAAACCACCTCAACGCGAAGATCAGACACTGTAAACCTCTTTAGCCCTCTGGGTGAATGCTTGCACCATATTACCAGCTAACTCCTTGAATATTTTACCAAAAGCCAGCTCAATCAACTTGTTGGTGAACTCAAAATCAAGGTGTAATTCAACTTTACAGGCATCTGCACTCAGTGGTGTAAAATACCATCCCCCCATTAACTTACGAAACGGTCCATCCACCAGTTGCATATCAATACTCTGGTTATCAGTTAATGTATTACGTGTCGTGAAAGTTTTACTTATTCCGGCCTTAGCAACATCGACAGCAGCCGTCATTTCATTTTCAGTAGCATCAAGGACCCGGCTTCCAGTACAACCCGGTAAAAATTCTGGATAAGAGTGAACATCATTAACCAGTTGATACATCTGTTCTACGCTAAATGGAACCAACGCAGAGCGGCTAATTTGTGGCATAACATTTCCTGTGAGACATAAAACGCGCTGATAATACCATTTATCCACCGCCAGACAAAAAATCTGCTAGGCATTCTTCACAACAAATGAGACAAAATGCATAGGCATCCTGCGGGAAAGGATTTCATTCGCCTCCGCATACAGTATAATGATCAATACTATGACAAAGAAAAAAGCATACAAACCCGGTTCCGCAACCATTGCGCAAAATAAACGCGCCCGCCATGAATACTTCATTGAAGAAGAGTTCGAGGCAGGTCTTTCACTGCAAGGTTGGGAAGTAAAATCTCTGCGTGCTGGCAAAGCCAACATTAGTGATAGCTACGTAACCTTTAGAAACGGTGAGGCATTTTTGTTTGGTGCCACCATTACGCCGTTAAACGTGGCATCGACGCATGTTGTCTGCGAACCAATGCGTACCCGTAAACTGCTACTAAACAAACGCGAGCTGGACTCACTGATAGGTAAAGTTAATCGCGACGGTTTTACCGTTGTTGCCCTTTCCGTATATTGGAAAAACGCTTGGGTTAAAGTTAAAATCGGTGTCGCTAAAGGTAAGAAAGATCACGATAAACGCGATGATATCAAAGATCGTGAGTGGAAGTTAGACAAAGCGCGCATCATGAAGCACGCAAATCGTTAAGTGACTGGCTTAGCAGGACATAGTTCTGTTATACTAGCGAAGTTCTTTGGGGCTGATTCTGGATTCGACGGGATTCGCGAAACCCAAGGTGCATGCCGAGGTGCGGAGGCCTCGTAAAAAACCGCAAAAAAAATAATTGCAAACGACTCGCAATACGAATCTGCTGCTTTAGCAGCTTAATCAGCCTAAGAAACTGAAGATTCCCTCTCTCCCTAGCCTCCGCTCTTAGGACGGGGATCAAGAGAGGTCAAACCTAAAAGAGATCGCGTGGACACCTTGCCTGGGGTGAAAGCGTTAAACCCAATCAGGATAGTTTGTTAGTGGCGTGTCCGTCCGCAGCTAACCGGCGAATGTAATGACTGGACTAAGCATGTAGTGCCGACGGCGTAGTAATTTCGGACGGGGGTTCAAATCCCCCCAGCTCCACCACTTTTGATAGGACAGTGACCGGACAGTATCATATAAACCAGTAACTTATGATAAATGACCGGACGAAGCACTGACCTAGTTTGGACCAAAAAGGATACGCAAAAAATACGCGGCTCCTATGAAGATTAAAAAGCCTCTGCTAACCCAGAGGTTTTTTTTCGCCTATAGAACGCCGTCATGGGGTGTCGGGGGTCGAAGGTTCAAATCCTTTCATGCCGACCAAATATCCCAAAGAAAACCAATTCATTAGGGCTGGTTTTCTTGTTTGTGGGGTTTGGCTGGTGTGGCGGTGGTGTGAAACCGTTGACGAATTACATACAAACGGTCCTTAAGGCGGGTCAGTTGCTATCAGGTCAATGCAGTTATTAAGCAGGGTTTTGATATAACAAAGAGAATCAGCGTTAATAACGCTATCACTGTTTAAATAAATAGTGTTTTTCATAAGCCATTCTACCGTTTCTTGGTAGGCTCAGACCTGCTTTGTGCACACACGCTTTGGGCCTTGGTTCGCCTGTGACTTTCCAAACAGGCGAATGGCAGAAGCAATGTTACCAGCACTTTTCTGCCGCCCATTCCACAAACAAAAAAACCTGACTAAAAGTCTGGGATTTTCATTTTTGGGCGACTTATACAACACAAAACCCCGCACAAACTAGAATTTAACAATCCAGATACGATCCCAAACGATAACCACGATCGGCAATAGTTTGTTTTAATGCTGGTGACGTAAGAATATCCAACTCGGTCAACCGTGGATAACAATAGCCACTGGTCATCAGGATTTTGTCGATAAATGCTGGGTGGCACATCACTTCAACAGAGTTAATTGTATTTTGGTCTGCATAATCTAACAATTGCAGAAATGACTGTTCCGTCAAATTCTCGCCATAAAAACCGGCATCAAACCACTCTGTGCTGCGGAGTTTGTGGAGCACAATGTTCTGCTGTTGTGCCTCTTGGCGATCAATTCGTAATGGCAGTGATTTTTCGTGAGCAAAAGATTCAATCAACGGATAAATCTGCGGCAACATATGGACATGGTGATGACTGTCAATATGAGTAGGGGGACGGCCAAACACAGTGACGAACGTATCAAACTGAGCTGCCAGTTCTTGGGCGATTTCATCCAGATTCAACTCGCCCGCCTCGGCCCGCGCCCACAACCATTTACCCAACTCACCGTTGTCATCAATCAAGGATGGCATAGCCGTTAAGGGCCGACCATAAGTCAGCACAAAATGCATGCCCACTGGCAATGCAGGATTTTGCTTGCTCAGTTCTGCTGCATGATAGATATCTGCACAATTCATCATTGCGGTGGTTGATGAGACAATACCATGCCGAAATGCTTCAATAATCCCATAGCTTTGGCCTTTGCATAAACCAAAATCATCAGCATTAACAATAAGTAGCTTTTCCATTGAGAGCACCTTGTAAGGCCATTTCAATAACAGATATCTGGCCGGAAACTAATCGGATAACCCATCTCTAACGCAGTTGAATTTTTTACGGTAGTTCCCTGGCGTAAAAGAAGTGAGTTTTTTGAAGTTTTTAATAAATAACGTGGTATCACTGTAACCGGCTTCAAAGGCAATATCTGAGACTAAGTAGTTCGTCATTTCAAGCTGGGTTTTGGCAAAGTTAACTCTGATTTCATTAATAATCTGCATCGGTGTTTTTTGGTAATAACGCCGAGTCGCGCGAGTCAGATACTCTTGAGTTTTGCCCGAAAGCTCAATCATATTCACCAGTGCTTTTTCACCAAACATCGATTTGTCATGCATTTTGTCAATACTGGTTTTTAGCCACAGCGGAATATCGTCATTGACCTCCGTCTCTTTATAATGGCTAATGCGATTAGTGACATAAAATGTCAGCAGCTCAACCAACTCGGTTAATTCGTCTTCCCTAAAGTGTGGCGCAGAAATCGCTGATTCAATATAAGAAAGAAAATCACCTTTTAGCCGATAAGCTTGTGAGGCAACGATAGGTCTGGAGAGCAAATGAAAATAGTGTTCTTCAAAGAAAGATTTTCTGATCCCAACATTTAGAATTCGCGTCGCGCCAAAGTCATAGAAACTTTGATGATGGGATCCCATGGGGATAAAAACAAAATCGCCACGTTCTAAAAAGACGCGTTTACCATTAATTTCCTGATAACACATGCCGGTTAATATCAGAGTGTATTCATAATAGTCATGCTGATGTAGACCTGTCGCACTCTCCGTTTTGTTATAAATAAATAGATGGAACTCTTTTCCGTTAAAAAAGTCTTTTTCACGTACTAATCTGACTTCCATCTTATTTACCTTCACTCTCTTATTTGAAAAAACGGACAGATATTTGCGCGGCTCAGCTTACCTTTTGATGTAATTCGATCAACTCTGCAATTAACTCACGAGCTAACATCGCGTTCATTAAATGGTCCTGAGCATGCACCAATACTAGCGTGACTCGGGTTTTCCCCTCACCTTGATCGGCTTCAATAAGCTGAGTCTGCACCAAATGTGCTTCATTCAGCGCCATGCGCGATTGTGCCATTAACTCTTCTGCTTGAGCAAAATCACCTGTTTTAGCATGCTTCAACGCTTTATAAGCCAAACTCCGGGCTTGTCCTGCGTTGATAATCAACCCCATGACTATATCTTCCATTTTATCAGTAGGTTGAACATCATCAACGATTTTATCTAAATCAAACATACTGTTGCTACTCCGTAAATTAAAGCTGTTAATTAAAGCCGTTTTGTCTTGCAACATTCGCAAACCAATAACCACTTTTCTTTATGACTCGCGATTGATCTGCGATATTCAATCGCACTAATCCATAACGATTTTTATAAGCATTAAGCCAAGACCAGCAATCAATAAAAGTCCACAGATGATAGCCTTTGCAATTACTGCCCTCTTGCAATGCTTGATGCAACCATTTTAGATGCTCGCGAATAAACTCAATGCGATATTCATCATCAACCTGACCGGATGGGGTGATAAATTGCTCTTCGCCCTCAACACCCATGCCATTCTCAGAGATATAGCAAGGTATGTTGCCATAATTTTGTTTCAGGTCTGTCAGAATGTCATACAGCCCTTTTTCATAAATTTCCCAACCACGATGCGGGTTAATTTTCCGCCCCGGCATCTCATAAAAACTAAACAAGTCTTCCGGCGTTTTCGCCGGCCCCTGAGGTGTTGGAATATCTTTCGCTTTGACCCGTCTTGGCTGGTAATAGTTAACACCTAATAAATCGATGACCCCCTTAGCAATAAGCTGGCAATCATCAGATTCAATCTGCGGTAATAAGTCGTGCTCACGCAGCAACGCAATCAGTTCATCAGGATAAACACCTTTAGTGACGGGATCGAGGAAGCTACGGTTAAGCAGTAAATCAGCACGATTGGCGGCAATCTGGTCTGGTGCGCTGTCAGAGCGAGGATAGGTCGGGGTGAGGTTCAAAATGATACCAATATCACCGCCCTGCTTAAGTTCTCGATATTTTTCAACCGCTTTGGCGTGAGCCAGGACACTATGGTAGGCCACAGTTACCGCGCGGCCAAAATCTACCACGCAAGGATAATGTAAGTCGTTCAGGTAGCCCGCTTCAACTGGCACCACCGGTTCGTTAAAGGTAAACCAGTGTTTTACTCGGTCACCAAATAAGGTAAAACAGATTTTGGCATAGCGCGCATAAGCATCCACCACTGCGCGGCTTTCCCAGCCCCCTTTATCTTGCATGCACAGTGGCATATCAAAATGGTAGAGGTTGATAAACGGCGTAATACCGTTCGCCAGTAAAGAATCAATCACGGCGTTATAAAAAGCGACGGCTTTGGGATTAACCTCACCGTCACCATTTGGGATCAGTCTCGACCATGAAATCGATGTCCTGAAAGTGTTATGTCCCAATGCTTTTAACAGCAAGATATCCTGCCGATAATTATCGTAAAAGGTGGAGGTGTTTTCCGGGCCAATTTGGCCATGAAAACGTTCTGGTGCAATGTCATACCAATAATCAAAGATATTCTGGCTCTTGCCATCCTGCAATGACGCCCCTTCAAATTGGGTTGCAGAAGTGGCACTACCCCACCAAAAATCCTCGGGAAATTGATATTTCATTCCAGCCTCCAACCTTATACGCTAAATGGGTTTTACAATTAGAATTTCAAGCTGTCAGCGATTTCTTCTTCGCTTTGAACTTCACGATCTATCTCGGTTTGCGCTTTATTGGCAATAATCACAAACGGCAGATAAATCAGTGTTGCGATGCCAAGGTTGAACAAACTTAATAACATCGCAGCAATACTGCCGTTGGTGTTAAAGAAAGCTCCCAACCCGACTGGCATCGTCCACGGCGCAATATTGGTAATTGGCGGAATTAAACCGGTGTAATAGGCAATGGAAGTAATAATGGCTAATACCGGCTGAACCAGAATAAATGGAATGAAGAACAGCGGGTTCATAATAACCGGTAAACCAAACAGAATCGGTTCGTTAATCTGGAAAATACTTGCCGGCGCGCCCAGTTTTGCCACTTGGCGATAATCTTCACGACGGGAACCAATAAAGATAGCAATAACCAGCCCAAGTGTTGCCCCTGTTCCGCCAAGGAATATATAGGAGTCAACAAAAGGTTTAGCCCACATGTGGAATTCTTTGCCAGCAGCCAATGCCGCCGCAACCGAGCCATATTGGGTATAGGTTGCCACGTTTTCTAGCGCAAATGGCATCATAATGCCACTTTCCAGCGCAGATAACGCCATCGCCCCGTGTATCCCGAAGAACCACAACAGTGAGGAACACATCACATACACCCAACCTACAACACTGCCCATTTTAGACAATGGAGCGGAGATGGTGTCCATAATGATCTGGTGGAAGTTAGTTCCGTGCAATGCAAGGGCATAGGAAATCACACCCATAATGGACAGAATAATAAAACCAGGAATCAATGCAGAGAAAGAGCGAGAGACTGATGTCGGCACACTATCAGGTAAGCGGATAACCCAGTTACGGCGCACGATAAAGGCGAAAACTTCTGCTACCACCAAGCCGATAATAATACCGGAGATAATATTCGCCCCCCCTAACCAATTAGCACCCACCGCATAGGCATCGCCAACACTGTATGGGGTTACGGTCATAAAGGCAGCAATCGCCAGCAATGCCGAAGCCAGAGGATCGACTCTTTTCTCTTCAGCCAAGGCCATACTGATAAAGAATGGCGTCATTAACGACATGATCCCGAGGGTACCGTTATAAACGTTACCGCCGATCGCTTTAAAACCATTGAGCGTGGTGATGGTATCTGCATCCAGACGAATACCCATCGAGAAGAAGAACGACCCTTCACCAAAACTTAAGAAAACGTTATTAATAAGAACAAACATGGCACCTGTCAGGGTTAACGGCATCAGCCGAATAAACCCATTCTTGATGGCATTAATATGTTGCTGTTTGCCAATTTTAATGGCGAAGGGCAATATGGCCCTTTCCAGAGAATTAATAAATGCGCTCACAGTGCTCCCCTTATTGTTTTGCTTTTTTTATTGCGGCAACAGCAGCTTTTAATACCCCTAGACCATCAACTTTGCCGTACAAGATAGAATCGATCACTTCAACAGGTTTGTTAGGGAACATTTTGGTGATTTCTGGCAGCATGTAAGCTATTTGCGGCCCTAATAGGATCACATCTGCTTCAGTGCCATGCTGCGCGGCCAGTGCTTCCGGGTAAGCATTGATAGTCACTGGCACTTCATACTTCTCTGCTTGCACTTTCATTTTGGAAACCAGTAGCGAGGTAGACATACCAGCAGAGCAAAACAGATAAATTTTTTTCTTTTCCATACCCAACACCTTTTGAGGTTCAAAAGACACAAGTTATTCATATGCCAGTGCAATGGTGAATTCCCTTTATCTGAACTTTATCGTGCCCCTTGCCCAGCTCCATTGTTTCTGGTTGTCGTCAGTATACGGAGTTAACAGACAATCCAGTAATTCAAGCATAACAATAATCGTCTCTAATTGACTTTTCACATTGATAGCCTTCACATTTCTTAGCTATTACAATGTGATGGTTATCGCAAAATGATTATTTTTTTGCTCGGCGAATTAAGTTTAATTCATTTGTATTTCATGTGGTTAGTTTTTATTGGCAGATTATGAAACAACAAAGCACGGCAATAAAACCTCTTGAAACCAATAAAAGGTTAAATTAGGAAATCTTATTGGTTTGATAATTGTTTCATCCAAACCTTCTCACTTTTACCCCAGGTTCAACGCGATAGCTTTATTCGTGAAGCGAAGTTCATCGCCACTACTTCCTTACTCATTCGCTCCACGCACATCCTTTTAGGGCCGAAAATAGCCGATTTCTGTTTAATACTCTAAAGTTAACAGGTGGTTGCCTATTTATGGAGTGAGTAATGACCTTATTGGGAAATAAAACACTGGCCTCTCGGCTGCGTTTACAATTATTCAAATCACTCTTATTGAGTGTATTTATCCCGCTACCGGCCCTAGCCGCCCCAACCCCCACAGTGACAGTGACTGAATTGCAAAATGGGCTGGATCACCCCTGGTCACTGGCCTTTTTGCCGGATGACGGGGGCATTTTAATCACTGAACGTTCCGGGCAATTAAGATTATGGCAACCAGAAAAAAACCTGTCAGAGCCATTAAAAGGGGTGCCTGCGGTGTATGCCAAGGGGCAAGGCGGCTTACTGGAAGTGGCGTTATCACCGAAATTTGCCCAAGATCGCCGCATTTACCTCAGCTTCGCGGAAGAAGGGAAGGATGGAAAAGCTGGAACTGCGGTGGGCTATGGCCGTCTTAATCCGCAAGGAACCGCCATTGAAAACTTCACTGTCTTTTTCCGCCAACAGCCAAAATTATCAACCGGCAATCATTTTGGCGGCAAACTGGCTTTTGATGAACAAGGCCATCTTTTTATTACCTTAGGTGAAAATAATCAGCGCCTAACAGCACAAAACTTGAGCTTGCACCAAGGTAAAATAGTCCGCCTGACCCTCGACGGTAAGGTGCCGAAAGATAATCCCCTCACCAATCAGTCACCGGCAAGACCAGAAATCTGGTCTTATGGTCATCGTAATCCGCAGGGGTTAGCCCTGAATCCCTGGACCGGCGTGGTGTGGGAGAATGAGCATGGCCCTAAAGGTGGCGATGAAATCAATATCCCTATGGCTGGGAAAAACTATGGTTGGCCATTGGCAACACACGGAATGAACTATTCAGGTTTGCCCATCCCAGAAGCCAAAGGTACCCATATAGAGGGGACTGAACAGCCCACCTATTACTGGGAAAAATCACCAGGTATCAGTGGGATGGCATTTTATAATGCTACCCGTTTCCCGACCTGGCAACATTCGCTGTTTATCGGCGCATTGGCACAGAAAGAGTTAATTCGCTTACAACTGGATGGCGATAAAGTGATTGCTGAAGAGCGTTTGCTGGGAGATCGCGGCGAACGTATCCGCGATGTGCGCATCGGGCCTGACGGCTATGTTTATCTCTTGACGGATGAGAGTGATGGTAAGTTACTGAAAGTAGGCCTTTCGGCTAACAACTAGTTTATGAGCAACAAATTCACTCTAAAAAAGCCGGAAAATCTTCCGGCTTTCACATTATCACTGACAAAATTTATCGTGGCAAATTAGCGATCCGATGAAGCTTGCCACAAATTAAGTCGCCCATCAGTAACATGCTGATCAATAGCACGTAATTCTTCCGCACTGAAGCTCAAATTACCGAGTGCTGCACAGTTTTCCTCAAGCTGTTCTGGACGGCTGGCACCAATTAAAACTGACGTAACGCGGTTATCTTTCAATAGCCAGCTCAAGGCCATTTGCGCCAATGACTGCCCACGTTGTTCAGCTAATTCATTCAACCGCTTGATGCTGAGCAGATTTTCCTCCGACAACATATTTTCTTTCAACGAGCCGCCAGCCTCTTTCTTCATTCGAGAATCATCCGGGATACCATTGAGATATTTCCCAGTTAATAATCCCTGTGCCAAAGGTGTAAAAGCGATACAGCCAACACCGTGTTTATCCAAAGTATCTAATAAATTCGTTTGCTCAACCCAGCGATTAAGAATGTTATAAGAAGGCTGATGGATAAGCAGAGGAATCTTCCATTGCTGCAATAATTCCACCATTTTGGCAGTCCGTTCAGATGAATAGGATGAAATCCCGACATATAAAGCTTTACCGCTTTGTACCGCCTGAGCTAATGCTGATGCGGTTTCTTCCATCGGCGTATTTTCATCAACACGGTGGGAATAAAAAATATCCACATAATCCAGCCCCATCCGTTTTAAGCTTTGGTCCAAGCTGGCAAGCAGATATTTTCGTGAACTGCCAGCACCATAAGGGCCGGGCCACATGTTATAACCCGCTTTAGTCGAGATTATCAGCTCGTCACGATAAGGCTTAAAATCGTCTTGCAATAACTTACCGAAATTTTGTTCTGCTGACCCCGGTGGTGGGCCATAGTTATTGGCTAAATCGAAGTGGGTAATTCCCAGGTCAAAAGCTTTGCGCAGTAAGGTCCGCTGCGATTCTAATGTATTGTTAAAACTAAAGTTATGCCAAAGTCCAAGTGACAGTGCCGGAAGTTGCAAACCACTTTTTCCACAAAAGCGATATTGCATTTGGTTGTATCGGGAGGGATCTGCGTTGTAAGGCATGATAGCTTCTATCTCCGTTTATTGTATTTTTTTGAAACAGCATTCCTATTTTAATACTATCCCTTGTCACTGCAAGCACCTCCCTCTATCTGCATAAATTCTCACCTTATAATTCATATATCCGAATACTCGCAGCGTCTATTTGTACTACTATTATTACCACTCTAGTAAATAACGATGGAGGGCTTTTTATGACTGCAATCGATGTAATGTGGGTTGGGCTAGGTGGAGGGATCGGCTCGCTATTACGATGGTGGATAGGGCTAGGTGTTGGGAAAATATACAAAGGGAATTTTCCCCTCGGCACTTTTCTAATTAATATTTCGGGTGCATTTGTGATTGGCTATCTAAGCATTCTTTTTAGTGTCGACTGGCGCGATCGCTATGGCGATTTAATTAATGCGGCGGTGTTAACTGGTATTTTAGGCGGCTATACCACCTTTAGTAGCATGCAATTAGATGCGGCAAAACTATCGACAACCCGGGGCAGAGCCATTGCTGCTGGATATCTGATTATTTCTGTATTATTCGGTTTAGCTGCGGCCGCATTGGGTGCATGGTTGGCTTATTAATCGGAGAGAATGATTATGCCAAATCTTATTATTTTAGTGTTTATCGGGGGTGCT
Source organism: Yersinia rochesterensis (assembly GCF_003600645.1). NCBI lineage: Bacteria > Pseudomonadati > Pseudomonadota > Gammaproteobacteria > Enterobacterales > Yersiniaceae > Yersinia > Yersinia rochesterensis. Next base: position 1,075,901 of record NZ_CP032482.1, on the reverse strand, counting down.
TTTGGTGCTATGTGTCGTGAATTTATCATGCTGTCCGTACCACGGTTGGCAGATGGCTTCCCGATGGATATCTTTGTCGCCAATATCATCGCCGCATTTTTATTAGGGTTAGCTACCTCTTTCTTTAAAAACGGTAAAATTAACCAATATGTACACTTGATGGTGGGTACCGGTATCATGGGCGGCTTGTCGACATTTTCCAGTTTCGTATTTGGTGCTGTCGAAATGATGAAAACCCCGAGTGGCATTTTAGTTTCAATCTGTTATTTAGTTGCCAGCTTGATTGTCGGTTTTATTGCTGTCGAATTGGGTTTAATGGTCGGCCCTAAAGATAAACCTAAAGATCCACAAACTGCCATGGAATAATAGGATACAGGGGGAATATCTACCAGGCATAAAAACACCCTCATGATGAGGGTGTTTTTATACATCTGATAACCCAATAGATTTAATCTAATTTCTGGCAATTACCAAAGAACATTTCGGCAATGAGGGAGTTATTGATTGTATCGCCATTTAAGGTTCTGACCAGCAACTCACTGCCTAATAATGGCAGTGAGAACACCATATCAGGATTAACCCGTTTCACTTTCTGCATATTCTGTGTTTCATTGACTAACGCCAATGTTTTCGTCCCCTCACCAGCAATTTCTTTTGCCGCGAGAATAGTAAAGGTGTTGTCGGCATCATTGTTGCACAATGCAATAATATATTTTGCCTTGGCGGCCCCCGCCAGTTTCAGTGTTTCTACCGAAGAGGGATCTCCCTCGATAATATCTGCATGTGGAGGAAAATTGTGTTGGCTGCCAACTGGGCAAACAACAGTGACATCATCACCCCGGTCACGCAGCCCATTATAGACATTGAGTGCCAAAGAATTGGAACCGACAATAATAAAATGATTTTTACGTTCCACGTGATAAATCCTACCTTTAACTATGCGTTTAATATTATTACTGATTATCGGGCCGGCAATCGAAGCAATCGAAGCCGCAAAGACAGTAATACCAGCAATAATCACCGTGAGTGTGAACATTCTCGCTACAGTGGTATGTGGAATAATATCCCCGAAGCCCACTGTTGACATACAAACAATCGCGAAATAGAACGCAGTGGGTAAATCGGTCACTGCCGGTGCGAACTCATCGCCCATGTAGAGTGTACCCAACATGCTATAGACGATTAATGAACAAATACTCGCGATCGCAAAGAATGTTGCACTTCCGAGACTGTAATGATCAAACTCACGCCAATAAAATAGTAAAGCGACAACAACAATAAGGGAATAAGTCGTCAATTTATTCTGATCTTTCAGAATAAAGATATTGATAGCAACAATAGTTAACAACAATAATACCGTGAGAAACCATGCCGTACGGATTTTCATCGCGACGGAAAATGACATCAATATCAATAACAGACCGATCATAAATCTCGGAATTTCAAATAATTCAAGAAAACTTAATGCCTCTTTCCAAGTGCTGAAATTGTTTATCGCCTCTGTTGAATGAGAGAACGCCCGGAAAAGCACGGGGCTTAACACCAGATACCCATTAATGGCCACTAAAATGGCCAACAAAAGTGGTATCGACACCTTAGTCTTAATTTCCTGTAGTATCTTCATCAATAAAGTGACTAAAATTGTTATAGGTAAATTAAGTATAGATAAAAAATGATAAAAATCATGGTCAAATATGATTATTTTTGACAAAAATCAAATGATTGTTCGGTCATCACCATAAATAGTTTCACCACACAGCTTATGTTACATTCTGTAAAGTTATTTATACTAAATAATGAGTAAAATAATAAATCCACAGTTGGCATTAATACTGTTTTGGTTAATAATATAAGAGTTCCTCGGCATATCAGATATACCGAAGTTCGTAGACTTGAGTGATATCCATCACCCTTAATTTAAGTGTCTTAAATATTTAATCATATTTAACAGATAAATAAGGAAATAAGCATGTCCTACAAATCACTTCGTAATATTGCATTGACTGGTTTATTACTTTCCGCTGCCGCAGCCAGCTTTGCAGCGACCACTAGCGCAACAGCGACTACCCCGAGTGATATGACCTGCAAAGAATTCCTGGATCTGAATCCTAAGTCATTTACTCCTGTGGTTTATTGGGTATTAAATGATGATACTCAATATAAGAAAGGTGATTATGTTGATTTGCATGAGACTGATACTATCGTGACACCGAAAGTAGTCGAAGTTTGTAAGAAGGCACCTGAAAGTAAACTCTCTGAAATTAAACAGGATATTTTAGGTTTTGCTAAAAAACACATGTAAATTGTAAGTGTCATTTCTTATAAAAAAGGCGCTTGATAAGCGCCTTTTTATTAAATTATAACTACCGAGTAATACTTAATTTATCATAACCGCGAATATAGTAATTAACTGCAGAAACAATCCAACACAATATAAACATCCCAATAATCCAGTAACCTATCTCGCCTAAGTTTTCACTGATATTATTTATTGGTGTCCATATCCCACCGGTTAAATTAAGTTTATCTGCAATAAGTCCTAATGCTTCAATCCCACCAATGAAGAATGCAATGATCACTGAAGCTGCCGTGATGGTAATGTTGTAATACAATTTCCGCACAGGTTTAGAGAAAGCCCAACCATAAGCACCAATCATGACAAAATTATCAAGTGAATCGATCAAGGCCATCCCAGAAGCAAATAAAACAGGGAAAATCATAATTGACCATAAATTCATACCATGAGTTGCACTGGCGGCTGAAATCCCTAAAACCCCAATTTCAGTGGCGGTATCAAACCCTAAACCGAATAAAAAACCAACGGGATACATATGCCAACTTTTATTCACCATGTTAAATACACGTTTGAATACTCTGGCCAGGAACCCTCCATTATTGGTGACCAACAGGTCAAGTTCTTCATCTTTATAAACATGCCCTGCTTTGACCTGTTTAAATTTTTTATAGACTGAAATCAGAATAGTTAAATTAAGAAAACCAAATAACAATAAAAACAGAGAGGAAACGAGTGTACCAATTAAACCACCGGTTTCGTGGAACCACGCCATATTGTTTTTAAATGCCATCGCGGTCGCAGCGATGGCGAGTGATGCTAATATAACAATGGTCGAATGGCCGAGGGAGAAAAATGTTCCCACCGCAATCGGAGTCTTCCCCTGTTGCATCAGTTTACGGGTTACGTTATCAATGGCAGCAATATGATCAGCATCGACGGCATGACGCAAACCAAAGCTATAGGCCAGAAATGCCATCCCCATCAACACCGCATTATCATTAAATTCAGTAAAAGCCCAAACCCACGCCAGCCCATTGATCACCAGTAAGCCAATTAATAAATAAATGGCGCGGCGTTTAGTTTGCTGATTGCCAAAAGCACTCCGTTTCTCTATCCCAGTCGTCATGTTAGTACTCCAGAATAAAATCACTATTGTCTATGTGCTGGCATCACTTCTTTATTAGGGACCAGGAATAACCATGAAGCGAGAACAAAAGGCATGGTCAACGTAGGAATACCCACCGGGGCCAGGAAGATATTTAGCGCACCCTGTACGATAACCGTAAAAATAACGCCGACGATGGTATAAGCCAAAACACGCCAGCTCGGTTTATTAAATGTCGAACCTAAGGCAATCGCTGTCAGTACCGCACTGAATGCATAAAGTCCGACATCAATACTGCTGGGATTTGCCCCGAGGAATATGGCGGTAAAAAGTGCCAATAGCGAGCCACCAAGGGCAAAAACTGCCGCCCACAGTGATTCCACCGCCAGCCCAATGATAAAAAGAATGCCGCCAATTAAACTACTGAATAGAAATACCTGCGAAACACCATTAAACATGCTGACGAAAATATTGCCACCAGCCGCCGCGCTGGTCTCTAACATCAATTGATGGGGCAGTGCTGGTGCTGGTAATCCACTACTTTGCAGACCGGAAAAGGCGTAGCTGGCCAGCAATATCATCCAAGTGGTTAGAACAAAAGGTGCGGTTAATGCTGCAACTTTCCAGGTTTTTAAAATATCGGCGATACAAACCATGACAATGACCGACACAATACTGCCCAAAACAATACAGGCCCAGACAACCGGCGTGACGACCAAGAATGTCGGCAGTGCCGCCCCTACCAGACAGCCGTTATAACCGTATAATCCTGAGCGCCACGATTTACGGTCCCGCATGGTTAACCCCGTAAGTGTGGCAACCACAGTACCCAATACACAGCCATAGGCTACAGCAGGGTTTCCTTCGCCATAGGCTCCGACAAATATGGCAATAAAAAAGAATAGCCCAGTGAGTGGGTTATTCTGGAACATGACTTGAGCACAGCCGCGCAACGTTGTATCGATAAATTCAATGAAAACATTCGAAGCACTCAGTTGTGCCCAACCGGATTGGTGACCTGTTTTTGCATTCATTATTTTTACCCTTCTGACTTGAAGCTGTAAATGCATGAGGCCGATGACTCGGCCTAAGCTCTTAGCGCCACAAGAATTTTTCTGGCAATGTAATACCGAGAATTTCCTCTCGAGCTATTTTCCAGAACTCACGGATTTCATTCTTAACGCCAGCACTGTCGATACCCAGTGCTTTAAACACCAGACCACAATCATTCGGTAGACGCGTCGCCCCACTGGCAATGCCGCCTTTCATATCAAAATGGGCCGGTACTCTCGCCAGAATTCGATCGTGATGCTCTTTGGGCGTTAATAAAATCACATTGCCAAACGCATCAAAGGATTGCATAACTCCGATGGCATCCAGGCTTTCTGACTTTGGCTCCAGCACATATTTTTCTACAAATAGCTCTTTACCCGCTGGCAGTTCTTTACCCAAAAAAACGTGTGCCGCCACTCGGGATGAATAAACATCAAAACCAAAGCGTTCGTCCGCATGGTGATATTTACGCCCAGACATCAGCACTTCCGAATAAATCGCAGTCGCCGTAGGATGAATATTAATGGTGGTGTCGGTAATAAAGCGCGAATTACGGTGTGGAATAAGCGGGTCCGGCATAAATTCCAGATAGCCGCCTTCTTCTACAGTAAAATTTTGTATCTGCGATGCATAGTTCGCATTCATCATGTGGACTTTAGTCGCCGACTGTGTGGTGACATGAGCACAAGCCCCCGCCTCCACAATCACATCAGTGGCCAGCCGGTCCCCTTGTAAAATGCACCCTGAGGTCGAAATCATAGTGACACACGGCAATTCTGGCATTTCTTCATCCCAATACAGCGCTTTTTGCACCATCGACGGCACCCGCCGCTCCATTTCTGCCAAAATGCTGCGATGCTCACGTTTGGCAAATCTCAGCTTGAGATAGCCACTTTTCCCTACGGCCCCGCTACGCATTTGCGCCGGTTCATCTTGATATTCCGCTAATTCCGGCGCGTTAACACCTAATGCGTGAGCGCGAACCCGTGAAGGAGTTTCCACGATATTCTGGCTCTGCGATGTCATGCATGCTCTCCTTGCGGCTGTACGTGAGTAAACAAGAAATCGCGCATTATCATATCCACCAGCTCTTCAATGCCCTGACCCGTTTTGCAGTTGGTCAGAATATAAGGGCGCTCGCCGCGAACCACTTTGGTATCACTTTCCATCACATCCAGACTGGCACCAACATAAGGGGCGAGGTCAATTTTGTTGATAACCAGAATGTCCGCCTGAACCAAGCCCGGGCCATTTTTACGCGGAATTTTTTCCCCTTCCGCCACATCAATAACATAGATATAGAAGTCTGCCAGTGCCGGGCTGAAGGTTAGCGTAAGGTTGTCACCGCCACTTTCAATCATAATCAAGTCACTGTCAGGGAAGCGCTCTTCCATCTCCTCCACCGCAGCAATATTCATGCTTGGGTCTTCACGCACCGCAGTATGCGGGCAGGCACCAGTTTCAACGCCAAGGATCTTTTCTTCATCCAGAATGCCTTTCAGGGTGCGTTTTACCTGTTTGGCATCCTCGGTGGTGACAATGTCATTGGTAATGATCAGTGGCTTAATGCCCCGTTTGATCAGAATCGGGGTAATAACTTCGATAATGGCGGTTTTACCTGAACCTACCGGGCCACCAATACCAATGCGGGTAATCTTTTTGCGTTTATCGGTTGAATGGCTATTCACGGGGTCATCCTCTCAATTTAATCTGTTTTTGGCTCTGTACTCGGTTAGCAGAAAAAACCCAGCACTCAGAATTCATTTTTATCGGTCACTGAATGCCCGATCAGTTACTAAATAAGCGGACGTGCGCTTTCACGTGTACCGCCGCCAGAACATCCACAATAGGGACATAAGAAGACATCTGGTTAATATCGCCAATTTCGGCGATATCACAGAACTTCTCAATGTCGTGGTTCAATTCAAACAAGATATGTTGTGTGTCGAAATGGGTTACGCGCATCAACCGCATGGCCGCACTTAATATCGTCATCGCCACGCCATATTGATGCATTACCACCACTTCGCGCTGCCCTATCCCCTGTGCTGCCATGACTACCGCCTGAGTGACCGGATAAGTCCCTGCGGTATTGCCACTTTTTATCTGCTCCAGCCACCAGCTGATCAGCGGATGCTCCACCACGTGGATTGACATCTCCGCCAGCTTTTTCCCCATACGGGTTGCCATCAAGCGGCTTTCTTCATTTAATTTACGGTTATGCACGGCCCAATCAGCACGGATAATATCGTCACGAGAGTCGGCTACCACTGCTCGGTGGGCAACAACAACCCCCATTCCATCACAGCTGGCAGCCTGCTTTAGCGCCGTCAAAACAAAGCCTTTTAACGTCTGCACGTCATGCACGACGCCTGTTTGAATGGCAGATTCCACACCATTGGAAAACGTAAAGGCCCCGACCGGCAGAACGGAATCACCAAATTGCATGATACGAATGAGGTCTGATGCATTCATTGCGGTGCCTCCCTGCGTGAATCAGTGTTTATGGTCGTGGTCATGATCGCCGTGGCTATGACTGTGGTCATGGTCATGTGAATGCCCATCGCCGTGGGAATGAATCGCGTGAATATGTAAGCCGGAACCATGGGGTTCATCCAAAGGACTGGCGACATGAACATGAGTATCGGTATCTTCAGCCCCGCCAAATAGCAGGCGCGCTTCAGAATTACTGAGCAGCGGCAGAATTTCTGCCCCCTTAACAAAACGGAAAGGTAAATGCTGGAAGCCATGGGTTCTCATCACGGAATCCATCATAGTGGTGGCTACCGTCAGAGGCACATAAACTTCATTATGTTTCGTTACCGCTTTCCAGTGCTGGTTACCCAGTGCATGCCCCAGCTCAAAACAGGTTTTAATCAGTTCATCTGGAGAACGACTTTTCAGTTCACTCAAGTCAATCACCATGACATCGCGCAAATTGATTTGCACCACTACGGCGACACGGTTTTTTTCATCCCATGCCAGCACATCGCCATCAGCAAGGACGACGTGTCGATCGAGCGAAATACCGAGATCTAATCCCTGAGTGCTGAGTTTACGGCAGCGGCTTTTTTGTGCTTCCCGTTGATCCAAAACCAAGAGATCAAAAGTGGCGTCTTTGAGCTTCTCTTGCCAAATCGGATCTTTTTTCACATTGCCAAGAATGTGCTCTATCAAAATCATGTTATTGACTCCTTGCCTGTATTTTTGGCAAAAGCCAGTTGCCCAAAGTAATAAAATCCGTTTATGTGCCACTCATCCCAGCCATTTTCGCGGCCCATCCTTGAGCCAGATGACACTTACCCTGGGCAAGCTGAATACTTAAGAACTGGATTTACATCCAGACTCATCCGTTAGCCAAAGCTTTTACTAACCAAAGCTTTCATTAACCAAAGCTTTCATTAACCAAAGAAGTAGCGTTGGTTCATTGACGCGGTCTCAATTGGCTCACAGGTGGCATGTACGCCGTTCACTTTCACCGCAAAGGTTTCAGGGTCCACTTCAATGTTTGGTGTTTGGTCATTACGCACCAAGTCATGTTTAGAAATGGTACGGCAGTTTTTAACCGCTATAACCTGACGATCCAGCCCAGCTTTCTCTTTCACACCGTCATCCAGTGCAGCCTGAGAAACGAAGGTGACGCAAGTGTCTTGCATGGTTTTACCCATGGCACCAAACATTGGACGGTAGAATACCGGTTGTGGCGTCGGCAATGATGCGTTCGGGTCACCCATCGCCGCCCAGTTGATCATGCCACCTTTGATAACCATTTTAGGTTTAGCGCCGAAGAAACGTGGGTCCCACAGCACCAGGTCGGCCATTTTGCCCACTTCAACAGAGCCGATGACATGGCTAACACCTTGCGCAATCGCCGGGTTAATAGTGATTTTTGCCACATAACGCAGGACGCGGAAATTATCGTTGCCCGGCGCATCTTCTGGCAATTTGCCGCGAGATGCTTTCATCGCGTTAGCGGTTTGCATGACACGCAACCAGTTTTCCCCAACACGCCCCATGGCTTGTGAGTCACTGGAGAACATGGAGATAACCCCCATATCGTGCAGGACGTTTTCTGCCGCGATGGTTTCCGGGCGCACACGGCTTTCGGCGAAGGAGACGTCCGCGGGCACATTCGGGTTAAGGTTATGACACACCATAATCATGTCGAACAGTTCGGCTTGACTATTAACCCCATACGGCAGGGTTGGGTTAGTCGAACTTGGCAGTACGTTAGGCTGGCTGGCGACGCGAATGATATCCGGCGCATGGCCCCCACCCGCACCTTCAGTATGGAAGGTATGGATTGTGCGGCCTTCGAATGCATCAATGGTATCTTCAACATAACCACATTCATTCAGGCTATCGGTATGTACCGAAACCTGAATATCCATCTCATCTGCCATCCGCAATGAATGTCGGATCGCATTGGCTGTCGCACCCCAGTCTTCGTGGACTTTATAGCCGACAACACCGGCGATCGCCTGTTCTATCAATGGGCCACGGCCGTAAGAATTACCTTTACCCAGAATACCGATGTTGACAGGAAGGCCTTCGACCGAGCGCAGCATCTGGCGGATGTTCCACGGGCCAGGTGTTACCGTCGTCCCATTGGTACCATCGGTTGGGCCAATACCCCCGCCGAAGAAAGTCGCCACGCCATTAGATAGCGCATGGTAAGCCTGCTGCGGAGAGATTAAGTGAATGTGACTATCAATACCCGCGGCGGTCAGAATCAAATGTTCACCGGAAATAGCATCAGTGCTGACGCCCACCACCATGCCAGGTGTCACGCCATCCATCACGCCTGGGTTGCCGCTTTTACCTATCCCGGCAATTTTGCCATCACGGATGCCAACGTCAGCTTTAATCACCCCTAAGCGGGCATCAACAATAGTGACGTTGGTTATCACTAAATCCAGTACGCCATTATCACGGGTTAGATGGTTATTGGCGCCCATCCCATCGCGTAATGACTTACCCCCGCCGTAAACTGACTCTTCACCATATCCACGTAGGTCTTTTTCGATTTCGATAAACAGATTGGTATCACCCAAACGGATTTTATCGCCCGTCGTTGGGCCAAATAGACCCGCGTATTCTTGCCGAGAAATTTGAGGCATCTGTCGCTCCTTTTCCGGTGCGTGTAGTTGTTAGCTAAATAGTTTTATAACTAAATACACGTATGCGAATTTCGATGATTTTTATTGAAATAAAGTGTCATTTAGACGATTTGAAACCGCGCTCAGCCGCGCGGCGGATAGCTTCGAGCTTATCCGGGCGTTCGCTATTAGGCACCACGCCCTCACCGGTCCAACCATCCACCAGGTTATTAAAGCCATACAGTGTTTGCTTGCCACCGAAAGGGATCAGCGGAACTTCGGTTTCATCACCGGGTTCAAAACGGATTGCAGTTGTTGAAGAGATATTCAGTCTTTTTCCGTAAGCCGCAGCACGGTCAAACTCCAGAGCGCGGTTAACTTCAAAAAAGTGGAAATGTGAGCCAATTTGGATTGGCCGGTCACCAGTGTTACGGACCTTCACTTTAGTAACAGGCTTATTCTCATTAAAGGTGATCGGCGTATCAGCTAAAATGCAGCCACCGAGCGGGGTATTTTGTTCTGAATAAGCGGTACTTGATTTCGTTCCTCTGTTCGTCTTTGTGCTCGTTGCCTTTGCGGTACTTGCCTTTGTGGTATTTGTTTTTGTGCTCATGCTTTAATCCTCTGCAATGTTCAGTTCAGGTTTTACTCGCATGCTGCCGTCATTCATTTAATGGGGTCGTGCACCGTGACCAAACGGCTACCGTCGGTGAAAATTGCTTCAACCTGAACATTTGGAATCAAATCAGCCACGCCGTCCATCACATCGTCTTTTGTGAGAACTTTACTGGCTTCTTTCATCACATCTTCTACAGATTTGCCATCTCTGGCCCCTTCCATTGCAGTCACTGTGATAATAGAAACGGCCTCCGGATAATTGAGTTTCAAGCCACGCGCTTTGCGTTTGAACGCCACATCAGACAGCGTGTAGATCATGAGCTTTTCAACTTCTCTTGGGGTGAGCTGCATAAGCCCTCCTGTATCGTGTTAAAAAAGTGAAAGTGAGAAAAACAACCAACTGAAGACGACCAATAACCGCAGTGGCACAGTTGAGAATCACAACTGTGTTAGTCGGGTTATCCCGTCAGATTTATTTGTATGATGATTTGTTCGGATAGGTGTTTTTTACCGCTTTTAGTTATCTCAATCAATAGTAAAAGAGTGTTCATTAATAATTTTTTACTAAAACAGAAAAGAATAACTGCCTTTATCCATAGTGAAAGATACAGAGGAAAATCGATTAATCGTTTGCGTTCTATAGCTAATGTCATAGCTACTAAATCCCTGTATTCAACACCTAGTTTCGGTCTATTTTTTTGTAGCAGAGATGTCTATAAATCAATATTTTGCTATAAAAAAATCATCTCTAACCAATATAGACCAAAACCTGAAAAATTCATTACTAATTGAAAACTTAATAAAAATTGACGTGTAAAACACAAAGAAACAAAAAAATAACCGTATAAAATCAATATGATATATTAAATTTTCTATTAGTTTATATTTGTCGCGAATGAAGTTTTCATGGAATTTAAATAGAGGGTTTATGCTAAAGAAATATTTAGGATAAAAAGCAAGCAGGATAAATCACAAGGAATATCAACCTTGTAAAATGATGTATAAAAACACACCCCAACATTAGAAATACTCTGGAATTAAGTTTACACTCATTACAAATGAATATTTACCGGCACATCATCTCAATGATAAAACCTTATCTATCCGCTATGTTAACAGTTACTCCTCCTATCTGGCAGATAACAGTTTTAACTATTTAAAAATAACATGACCCTAGTCAAGATATTTTTAATTTTATGTCTATAAAAACTACTTATTCAGTCAACCATTATTACTTTATTGTAGATTTTTTATTTACCTCCCATTAATGATCACCGAATTCAGCCTGTTTTTATCATGGACAAACCGAGATGAGGATTTAGCTCTGGCCGCGAATAAGGCGGTTTTTCATGCTCTCTTTCAGGTATCCATATACGTGAGCAGACTTTCTCCAATAGGGATTTATTGTGGCTGAAAACAATTAATCCTAACGGGCGGCGGGCGGCCTCCTCCAATAAAACTAGCCAAATTTGTGCTTGAACATGGGCATCTAATTGCGCGGTGACTTCATCGGCAATCAAATAACGGGTTCGGGGATCCAAAGCTCTCAACAGGGCAATGCGGGCTAATTCCCCGCCAGATAATTCATCAGGCCGCCGTTTTAGCCAAACCGGATTAACCACCATTCGCTCAAGCCACTGTGCATCAGGCCGCCAGGCATCATGCAAACTCTCACCTGTTGTCCGATAAGGATTGAAGCTTTGTTCAGGATGCTGAGGTACTAATTGAACAGGGCAATAACCCTTTTTAGCCAGTGGCGCGCCATTGATTAAAATTTGCCCTGATATTGCCGATTGCCATTGTGCCAACACCCGCCCCAAGGTGGTTTTACCAAAACCACTGGGTGCTGAAATCCCCAATCGCTCTCCCGGTTTCAACGAAAATGAGACCGAATCCCACAGCCGTTTTCCCCCTTGATCAATAGTCAGGTGGTCGACACTAAACATATTCTGCCACCTCCACTGGCGATATCGGCTGGCTGACAAATTGCTGCTCCGGCAATGCCGCCCATAGTGATTGCAACCACGGGCTACCGCCGTTATTTTTCAGCTCATCGGCACTCAATGTTTCGTGCAATTCACCTTTATGTAACACCGCAATTTTATCGGCAAACCGCGCTGCCAGCGCCAAATCATGAGTGACCCATAAAATCCCCCGCCCTTGCTGGCAAAAAGCGCGCAAATGGGTCAGTAGTTGGCAGGCGTGCTCATCATCCAACCATGAAGTCACTTCATCAGCCAGAATATAGCGAGCATGGGTCAGGGTTGCACAACTGGTCAGTACCCGTTTTGCCATGCCGCCAGAAAGTTGGCGCGGAAAGTCATGTATCAACCCCGGTGCGAGATTATAGGTTTGTAGTTGCATCGCGACATCTTCCAGCCGCAGTTTTACGCCACTGAGTTGTGCTGCACGGGTCATTTGCGACCCCACTTTTATCAGGGGGTTCAAAGCACTAACCCCTTGAGGGACATAACATAATGTTTTGCCGCGCCGCTCAATTTTGTCTTGCGCGCACAAAACGTCGCCATCCAGAATAATCTCGCCACGGCAACGCATGTTTTCTGGCAACAACCCCAGCGCACTTTGCAAGAGCAGACTTTTACCCTCACCACTGCCGCCGACAAGCGCGACTAACTCCCCAGGGTTCACCTCCAAAGAAATATTACTCAGTAAAGGGTGCCAGCTTTTTCGACCAAGCCAACGATAATGAGCAACATCAATGGCAAATTTTGAAAATCTCAACATCAGGCTATCCTCACCCAGAGTTGTTGCAGTGATCGGGCAAACTGGTCAAATATCAATACCAACCCGACCAAAATCAGACCTGGGAAAAATGCTAGCCACCATGCACCACTGCTCAAATAACGAAGTGCATCGGCCAATAAAATCCCCAACGACGGCTCATGAGGTGACAACCCAAACCCCAAGAAACTGAGTGCCGCGCTGTGTAACACTGCATGGGGGAACATCAGCAGCGTGCCAACAATCCACTGTGGCAGTAATAACGGTAGCAGATGATGACGCCAACGGTAGAAATTACTGTTACCTAAACGATGTGAAAGCATTACATAGTCAGTTTCACGAATACGCAAAATCTCGGCGCGCAAAATCAAGGCCAGTTTCGGCCAGTGGGTTAATGCCACCGCCAAAATAACGCCGTGCTTCCCTCCCCCTAAAGTGAAGCAAATCAGCACCAATAACAGTAAATGCGGCAGGGCCAACATACTGTCAACCAACCCACGAATCAGATAATCCAATGTTTTATTTATTGAACATAAACTGGCAGTAATCATCGCCAACAAGCCACTGGCAAAGGCAGCAATCAAGCCAATTTGCAGGCTAGTGGTCATTCCCTGAAAACAGCGCAGCCACAGGTCACGGCCTAAGCTGTCAGTTCCAAACCAATAGGCCAATGACGGCGGTTGGCGGCGGGCCATTAAATCCATTGGGATTTCAATAGGGTATATCGCCCAGCCATAGATAATTAAAATGGTTAATAGCGCTAATGAAACAAAAAGCCGAAATAAAGCTCGATTTGGGTTATAAGTCATAATTGCCGCGCAGCCCCTCTATTCAAGCGGTGTAACAGCACATTGGCAATGCTGTTCCCACAAAAGACCAAGATGGCGCAAAACATGACAATCCCCATCAATAACGGAATATCGCCGTGTAACCCGGCATCAATGGTCGCCTGCCCTAACCCTGGGTAGGCAAAGACTTTTTCTGCTAATAAAGAACCGCCCAATAATTCACCTACCGAGGCAAATTGCAGACACAGCGCCGGGGTAATGGCATGGCGCAAAATATGGAAATTGACTAAGGGCCAGCCTTTATCCCCTTGCGCTTGTGCATAGCGGATAAATTCACTGTTCATCACTTCGGCCACTTTGGCGCGGGTATGTAGCGCAATATTACCAACCCCCAACAATCCTAAGGCCAACATCGGCAGAATTAGATGGTGCAGTTTGTCACTCCAACTGGCGGTTTCCGCGTTACTCCCAGGGGTCCATGCACAGCAAATGGGCGCCCAATTCAGTTTTACTGCAAATAATGACAACAGTAATAAACCAATCCAAAAAGTGGGTAATGACGCTAATAAATAGGACAAACTAGAAATCACACGATCCGGCCAGCGGTTAAGGTAGCGCCCCGCCGTCAGCCCCATCAATAGCCCGACAATGCCAGAGAATAACCAAGCCGAGAATAGCAATGCAAACGAGGTAGCAAAACGCTCGCCGATGACTTGTGAAACCGGCGCGTTGTACAACATCGAATAACCAAAATCCCCTTGTAATACTTGAGTAAACCAGTGCAGGAAACGCTGCCACAAAGGTAAATCCAGCCCCCAACGTGCAGCAATCAGTGGATACTGCTCCGGTGGAACATGCAGCAAATCACTACCAATATAGGCGCGGATTGGGTCAACTGGGGAGAAACTCAGTAACGTAAAGGTGCCGACTGCCGTAACCAGCAGCAGGCAAGCTAAACGCAGAGTAAATAGCGAAAACCCTTTCATTACTGACAAGTCCATTTCCAGCTATCAAGGCTATTGAGCAGCGACCACGAGCCGTGGATTTCCGGCGCTCCCTTACCTAAATCGACACATTTATTCGCCAGATAAGTATGCTGAATATTCAGTAACCATGCCCATGCCGCATCGCCACGAATACCGGTACCGGTCGTCCCATCCCAATCCACTTGTTGCCAGAACGGCACGGCTTGCTGCCAGGTTGGGGCATCCAGCGCTTGTTGCAGATGTTTATCCACTACCGGGTTCTGATAGTAGCCAGGATTATAATATTCCACACCCGCCGCTTTGCTGCTGTAATGATGATAAAGCTCCATCGGGTCGAGGCTTCCCCAACCAAACAGGGTAGGATTGGCATGCATATTCCGCTCTACGGTTTCCCAACTACCGGATTTCAAATCAACCTCAATACCGATAGGTTTGAGCATGGAACGTATCGCCTGCGCTAAGTCGCGGCGAGTGGTGTCCCCGCTGGTATACCAAAGTGTGATTTTGGCCGGGACGCCATTTTTCTCTCTGATACCCGCACTGTTTAGCGTCCAACCAGCTTGCTCCAATATCTGTTTGGCTGTTTCAATATCACCATCTTTGATGGCAGAATCCGGATTATTCCATGGCAAACCCTGCACGCCGGTATAGGCGGGGATTGCATGACCCTCCATGATTTGGTCGGCCAACAGTTGGCGGTTGATGGTATAGTTAATGGCACGGCGAATCGCGACATCCGCAGTGACATCATTCCCAATCGGGTAACCCTGTGCATCCTTTTTACCTGCCGGAAGGGTCGGGAATACGATGCCGCGGTTTTCTACACTTGGCCTGACCCATAACTTCATATTATTAACCGGGCCAACCGCCATGGATGGAGGAATACGGACGACACCTAACTGCCCACTTTGGGCTGCTGCAAAAGCACTGTCTTCATCAAGGAAAACAAAAATTAGCTTATCGAAATCATTTTTATTACCCGAATAGTAAGGGTTCGCTTCGACAATCATTTGTTGGCCCGGCTGGAAGCTCACTAGGCGGTAGGGGCCAGCACCAATAGGCTTTTGTGCATAGGTTTTTGCGTCGTATTTATCCGCTGAAACAATACCCAGTGAACCCAAAACATTCACAAAAGTGCTTTGTGGCGCTTTCAGTTGAATACGAACATTAACAGGGTCAATTTCTTCTGCGCCAAGGAAGTTACCCATATCAACTTTGCCGCCGCTGGCCGCCGCATTGTTGTAAGTAAACACCACATCTTTGGCTGTCAGAGGTGAACCGTCGGAGAATTTGAGGTCAGGTTTAAGTGTCAGAGTCCAGGTTTTGCCGTCATTGCTGGTTTTATAGTCATTCAGCAAAAAACTATTCCAGCTGAGATCTTCATTTTGTTTGAGTAAAGGGCTATGCAGCAGCAGATAACTCCCATGGCTCCAGCCGAGCATGGGGTCAAAACCTTCGGTCGGCTCATCACCGATAGCCAATTGTAGTGTGTGAGTTGTGGCACTCACTGGAACAGAAAAAGCACTTAATAAAGCGGCTGTCAGCAAGGTATTTCGGAGCCATAGACGTTTAGACATGAATCATCCTTTGATAAATTAGCTAGCGAATATAGGGCATTGCCTGTCAGACAAAGATTCAACAAGTAATTAAGCGTAGCACTAAACATTAATATGGGTAATACACACCACAATTAGCATTAATGACTAATTTTCACCTTATTTATTGGTGCATTAAAGTATTTATGTGACAAATATCAGGTTTAGATGAGGGAAATCAAAAAAAACCAAGGCAGAAATAAAATGCATTATAAATAAAATTGATCTACATCTATAAAAGTCACAAAAAACAGTGAGATCAAAAGGGTAGGAATAATCTTTCTCCTGCGAATTAGCAACAACATTTGCCTATTAGTCACCCCAAACCAAGAGACTCGACCTATTAGTTAGGCTACTTACTAGTTAGGGGGGTAATCGAAGTGATGAATGACATCTCAATTCCTTTGGCTATCGTCATTTATTCAAAATAATCAGCAAGAGCACGAAATAATAAAATTAGCCCCGGCGACACACGATTATCCACTAATTGAAAGTTATCATAGCCGGAATGAGAAGAGAGTGATTAAGTAGACATTCTTGAGTATAGAAATGTCTTTAGTGCCTAATCTGAAAGCAATTATCTTTTATTCCCCTCCACTCAATTGAACAAAAAATAACCATCAAATTGCTCAAAAAGAATTCTAACGGTCAACTGAATACAAAAGACTGACTCTGGAGGTATGAATATTTGAAAGACAGGAAAAGTCCCCAATTTCGCTCGGATTAATCTGTTAGTAATAAATATTAACATAATGAAACTATTTAATAGTGACTTATATTAAAAATATTAATATAGCGCGAATATATTGGGTTTAGGGCTATTGATAGAAAAGTTTACTGTGGAGTTTGATATGTCATTTCGTAAAAATAATCACTAAATGGCAGTTCATAAATAGCATGGGTACTTTCCAATAGTGGAGGTAAAACTCTCGACTCGCAGTGTATCGAGTCTTCGGTGGGATATTCGCGCTGACAATAACCCCGAGGGCTATCAATAAAACCCATTTTTGGAGTTCGTTTGAGCACCAGAACTTTCCCTTCATTAACATTCGCCTGAGGCTCAATGAAAAAGAAGCTGAATTGTGATACCAACGCAGTGATGATAATTGCCACCACGACCACCCACAGATAAACAGAGCGCATACTGAATTACCGAAATGAACTAAACCGCGACTACTCTACCAGCTACTCCATAATAAGTGCCAAGAATAATAGTGATAATGACAGCGATTCACAAGAAAGAGAGGCAAATTCAAAGATGGCAACCACAGCTAGCTGTATCACCGATTTTATCAGCCAAATCATTCAAAGATAGCCCCTCATCGCGCCATCCCGTCACCCCGCCGATCATCTCTTTAACCCTATAACCATATTGGCTAAGTTTGACCGCCGCACGGTGAACACCGTTGCAATGTGGCCCGGCGCAATAAATGACAAATAAAGTTTCTATTGGATAATGAGAAAGCAAAGTTGCATCCATTAATCGGTGGGGAATATTGATAGCGCCCGGCACATGTGCCGATGCAAATGCGGCCTCATTGCGCACATCGACCAAAACAAAGTCCACTGTCCCCTGTTGCTGGCTGGTGTATACATCCGAGCAATCAGTTTCAAATACCAAACGCTGAGAAAAGTGCTGCAATGCCCGGTCAGGAGAGGCCGGGGGAGTCTGGCTCACTAAGCTGCTCATATGATGTCTCCATTAAATATTTTGAAGCATCACTTTATGAAATAATATAAGCCAATTACAGTGGCAGAAATGACAATAAACCACTGAGATCCGCCAATGAATCATTTAGCTTCCCATGGTGTGAAACAAGATCCCGGTCTGGTCGCGACCTTGGCTTATGATGGACTGTGCTTGTTTGAGTTCGGTATTGCGCAGGAAATATTCGGTCTGGCTCGCCCAGAATTTGATTTCCCTTGGTATCAGCATCAAGTGGTTGGTGTCGATAAACATATTTCCACGGCCAATGGTCGTTTACACATTCAAGTTGATGCCGGGATAGCCTTGCTGGAACAGGCTAAAACCATTGTGATCCCCGGCTGGCGCAGCCCTGACGCCCATCCTTCACCGGCGCTAATTGATGCATTACAGCAAGCGTTCGCACGCGGCGCACGTATTATTTCTATCTGTTCCGGTGTTTTTGTGCTGGCAGCGGCGGGGTTATTACGCGATAAAAGCGCCACTACACATTGGCGCTACACCGACTATCTGGCGCAGCATTATCCCGATATTCGTGTCGATGCGAATGTACTGTATGTCGATGAAGGACAAATTATTACCTCGGCAGGTAGCAGCGCCGGTATCGACGCCTGCTTACATCTGATCACCCGTGACTTTGGTACCCAAATCGCCAATCAGGTGGCTCGGCGGTTAGTGATGGCCCCGCAACGCCGGGGGGGACAACAGCAATTTATTCCCACGCCGGTCGTCAAAGAAACTCACCGCGATATGGCGAAATTGATGGAGAAAGTACGCGAAAGTCTGGATGAAAATTGGTCAATTAATCAGATGGCGGCACAGTTGGCGCTCAGTGAAAGAACCTTTTTACGGCATTTTTATCTGGCAACCGGCCAAACCCCTAAAGTTTGGTTACAACACGAGAGAATGCATAGAGCGAAGGAATTATTGGAAAGGGATCAAATCAATATTGCAGGTATCGCCGAACATTGTGGATTTCAGACTATTGAAGGTTTTAGAAATGCATTTCGCCAAATAGTGGGGATCACACCCGCAGTATATCGGCGGCAGTTTAAATATTCGGAATAATAAAAAAGCCACATTCAACTAAGAACGTGGCTTTCTATTACAGCGAAACGTGTATTACAGCAGTGTAAATTACAGTGCGATTACGTTTACAGCTGAAGGGCCTTTCTGGCCTTGCTCGATGCTGAACTCTACGTTCTGGCCTTCATCAAGAGTTTTGTAATCAGTACCTTGGATTGCAGAGAAATGTACGAATACATCTTTGCTGCCGTCTGCTGGAGAAATAAAACCAAAACCTTTACCTGCATCAAACCATTTTACTAAACCAGTCATTTTAGTAGACATAGAGATATTTCCTTCATTATTTTGTGCCAATACGTGGCAATTGAGGTCTGTTTATCAAGAGTTACTTATGGGGGCACTAAAGAAGGAAATTCGTCGGAGAAGTGATGTCTAAAAATATCGCTTTAACTAGGAACTGCTTTACTTAAATGGCTTACATAAATAGGTCTGTACCACAAACCGATGGAAGTATTAACGCATGCTAAGACATTAATAGCAAGGCTTATTTATTTCATGGATTAATGAAAGATTAAAAAAAATTGTGATAAAACATCACAGTTATGTTGCTAATACCTGCAATGAAAGACACATTCTAGCGGGTGAGGTTATGCTCAGATTTCGCTATACTGCCACTGAAAATCGGAAGCCGTCATAAAGGAAAAGCAATGATAATGCGTGAGATTGAAACCAAGTTTCTTAATGCAATGAGTGAGTTGCAGTCAACTTTTGAAAAGCAACATCAGACATGGCAGGCAAGTTACAACGCGCTGCAACATGAGCTGGAGCAGTCAAAAGCGCGGGAAACAGCATTGCGTGCTAAAAATGACATGCTACTGAGAAAGCTTAACACCGCGAATACCTTGCCCGAGCAACATTCTCTGGTCAGGCAGATCAAAATGCTGGGTGCTCACCTGGATGCGCTAGCGAAAGATGCCGCCGCGTTTAACCACCATCTGAATAATCAGCAGAAAAATAGTGATAATTTCAGTGGCAATAATCAGTAATCATTTCGTTGATTTATCGAGGACGGCGATTTAACAGCCAGATAATTTTACGTTGTCAATTTCACCTTTTATGGCGCAAAGAAACACTACATGACGTGGATAATTATTGCTGTTTTAATCGTGGTTTTTATTGTGGGTTATCGTGTAATGACCTCAGATACTCGCAAAGCCGTGGATACGCTGGCTAATTTACTGAAGATAAAACCAATTTATATTGAATCAATGCTGCAAGAAATGGGGCAGCGTCAAACACAAATGTTTATTCGCTCCACCAGCAATGGTTATGCCGAAGATGTCAGAAAGGCGGCTTATCTGGTCTTTATCTACCAAACCTTTATCAAAGACCCTTCCGACGAAAATGTGATGCAATGGCGAAATACGCTGGTTCGCTCGCATATCTCCCCCATGCTAACAGCCGAACATACTGAAGCGGCTTTGTTCTATTTTGCTGAGTTGGATTTGGATGCCTTTGAATTAGCGCAATTTCGCCGCAATTATAATCTGCAATTTAACCAAGAAGCCGACGCCGTGCTGCATTAATGATGGCATTACGGCGCGCTGAAATAGAGTGCGGCAAGGATAGGAAAAATTTACGGGAACATACTGTTCAGGTAGCGCAATAACATTTCTCTTGAGCTAAAACCGTGGGCAATACCGTAGCGATCTTCGGTTTCCCCAGCAAGATAAAGCGGAAACTCGGGATACTTCTCACTGATACGAAGTGTTGCCGTGGGTGTGGCAAACAACAAACTTTTCTCTTTTTTCGCTGGGTGGATAATTAATGCTGTCCTGCCCATGCGGGCTTCTCGGTTGACATAAACGTAATGCTCCGCTTTCCGATAACCGTAAGCCTGATCAACCGTATAATCCCGCATAAAGCCAGCACTCTCCAGGACTCTAGCCACTTCATCTGGCCGCAAATACATGTGTTTCCCCTTTTTTTAACTACTATTGAGCGACCTTACCGTAATAAATAAGGGAAACCACGTCTTTATTGGCTCAAACCGACTATTTCAGAATAGTCTACACGCCATCAAGCCGGATGGCGTTATCTCGGCGCTGTTGTTGCTGTAATAACCGCAGTATGAGCAATACTCCGAAAGCCACAATCAATGCCGCCCCCCAAATCAGTAACAAACCGACGATTTCTATCAGGAAAGAAACCACAGTCACTTTCAAACCACCATGACGGTCAATACTATTGCTGAATAACAGCCGGATCCCGACAAATGCGACACTGAACAACGTCAGAGAGAATGCAGCACCGCCCCCTTGCTATTGATTGACGCCTACTATTTTATTACCCCCAATGAGTCACTGAATCTGGGCGGCGAAATGGGAAAAATTGCATCAACAAACCGTGCAGCAAATCATAACCTATCTGTATCGGCAGCATATTTTGCCTTGATGTTAGATGACCGAATCGGTGAGAAACAGCGCACAGGCGAGTGATACACCACACAGTGTGATCACACTGAAAATTAGTTCGAACAGATAGCGATTGATCATGATGATTAGCCTATAAAAAAAGACACCCGGTATTAACCGGGTGTCTAAAGTTGGCTCGACTGTGCGGGGCAATATCGCCCGCCTTCCGGCGTTATTATGCAGCTGGCGCAGTTACTGATTTTTTAGCGGCTTTATGGTGTTTTTTAGCGGCTTGTGCTTTTTGAGCTGGTGCTTTTTTCTCGTGTTTCTTAGCTGCTTGTGCTTTTTGCTCGGTAGTTTGTTTAGTTGCTTTGTGTTTTTTGTGATGAGTTGCTTTAGCTGGTGCAGCTTTTTCTGCAACTGGAGCAGCAGCAGTGGTGCTGGTTGCAGCTGGTGCTGCTGTAGCGGCCGCAGTTGTTTCGGCAGCGAAAGCAACAGAAGACAGACCCATGGTTGCAGCAACGATCAGCGCTAATACTTTTTTCATTTTAAAATCCTCAGAGTTTGTTTCGCTAAGCCCCCGGTGGGGCCGTTGGAAGAATCATAGAGGAATGGATTTTTTCTTTCCGTGAGTGATTGGTTTCGCTGAGTAACCAAATGTACAAAGCATGTTCTTACTGTTTATTGCCTATTCGGATGACTCCTGAAGCTGAGTACCGATGCTGTGATGGTCTATGCTTAATGTTCATCAAACAGAACGGAGAGTCAAATGTTCAGGAAATCAGAAAAAGTGGAAAGAGATCTCGATCAGGACGTTACCCTTCTGGCGGATACTCTCGACGATGTTTTGCGCTCATCAAGTGACAAAACAAAAGAGGAACTTACTAAGGTGCGCCACAATGCTGAAGGGGTCTTACGCGATGCCCGAGCGCGTTTCAGCGGCTCGACCAGTTTGAAGCAACGTGCGCGTGATGTTGCCGGTAATGCCGATAGTTATGTACATAATAAACCTTGGCAAGGTGTCGGTATTGGTGCTGCTATAGGCCTGGTACTGGGTGTGCTGCTGACTCGCCGCTGATATCTTTTTGCTGGCCGATAAACCCACAGCCCACCACCCTCATTGCTGTGTCTACGGTGGTTTTGCTGTTTGTTTATCGGTGGCCCGGGTGATATTCACGGCGGGCTAGGTTTTTATGACGCCGATATCTTATGCTCCCGCTAAAATCACTTTCGCCAAGTTAGCGACCTGTTTGTCGACCTCAGCTTCAGAAATAAAATTGGTAAACCCCATCAGCAGTGCATTATCCACCCGGCTGTTTCTTTCCAATGCCCAGTCTGACACGGCTTCAATCGCCAACCCTTGGCGCTGTGCGCGCGCAGCAACCATGCTGTCGGAAAAACGCCGATCCAGCCGAGCCAACAATTGAATTCCGCCCGCCTGTTGTTCAACATCTATAACCCCCGCCAATTGGCGCATTAGACTAGCTGCCAGCATTTCACGGCGCTCAGCATACAAATGGCGCATACGTTTAAGATGGCGGTAAAAGTGCCCCTGATGAATAAACTCCGCCACACTGGCCTGTATCAGTGGCGGGCTGGCACAGCTGCGCAATTGGCAGCGGTGATTAAAAACAGCCACCTGCTCAGGTGGCACCACTAGGTAGGCCAGCCTTAGCGCAGGAAACATCACCTTACTGAATGTACCGGCGTAAAGCACTCTCCCGTGTCTATCCAGGCTTTTCAATGGAGGAAGTGGCCGCCCCTGATAGCGAAACTCACTGTCATAGTCATCCTCAACTATCCAAGATTGCTGTTGCTCTGCCCACTCCAGCAGAGCAATACGCCGCGCTAAACTGAGCGCCACACCCAGTGGGCTTTGATGCGCCGGAGTGATGATAGCGAAGCGTGCATTTGGGCAATCATTGATTGCGGCCATCACATCCATGCCATCACTGTCGACATTGACCGGGTGCGGAAGAAGCCCAGCCTCGCGGATCAATTGCTGAGTGGCGGGATATCCGGGGTTCTCCAGCCAACCGCGATCGCCCGGTTTCAATACCGTATTGACCACAAGATCCAGCAATGACTGATAACCCGAACAAATAAATACCTGTTCAGCTTGGCAGCTAAATCCTCGAGATAACTGCAAATAATGGGCGATTGCCTCACGTAAAGCCGGTAATCCGGCCGCGGGAGGGTGTCCGAGAGAGGTGGCGGTCAGGTTATGCAACTGTTTGCTCATCAGCCGCCCCCATTGCGCCCGTGGGAAAGCATCCAGCGCCGGTAGCCCCAGTTGGAAGGGCCGCGCCATCATACGGTCGGCGGATAAAGAATGATTAACCACAATCGGTTGCTCGCATTGTTCAACCATATTTAGGGGAAGTAGAGGAGCATCGAGTAATTGAGCGGAAACATAAGTCCCCCCCTGCCCACGGCTTTGTAAAAAGCCTTCGGCAATTAATTGTGCATAGGCATTTTCCACTGTTCCCCGCGCCACGCCCACCTCGCTGGCCAGCACTCTCACTGAGGGCAAGCGCGTATCTGGCAGCAGTGTGCCCTGAACTATTGCATCTTTAATCCGCTGATAAATCTGACGATATACGGGTTCTTTATGTTGGCGATCCAGCTTAAACAGATGTGAAAATGCTTTCATCATGGCCCACTAAAATAAGTCATTTATGGCCCTATAGTATAGGCCATAGTATTGCTAGAGTAGCATCCATTGCAGAGCCAACATCACAGGTAAATATCATGGTTGAACAACGTCTTTATTTTTCCGAACTCTCGCCAGTCACCTACAAAGCGCTGGTCAGCGCCTCTATGTCACTCGATAAAAGTTCGTTGCCAAAAACGCTGATTGAATTGATTTTTATGCGAGTATCACAAATTAATGGCTGTGCATTTTGCCTGGATATGCATGGCAAGTTCTTGCGCGATCATGGTTTCGACAACGCCAAAATGGATGTCATCGCTGGCTGGCGGCTCAGTAATCTGTTTAGTGAAACTGAGCGCGCGGCATTGGATTGGGCGGAAGCAGTGACTCACATCACCACCAGCGGCACACCTGACAGCACATTTAATGCTTTAAAAGCGCATTTTTCTGATGCCCAAATTTCTGACTTAACTTTCGCTATCAGCATTATGAATGCTTTTAATCGATTAGCCGTTAGCCTGCGCCAGTAAAACGTCCGTGTTAGTAAATAGTCATTCCCACCAAAATCCTGCGCTATAAATATTTTTATCCTGCTGACTATCATCAAACTCTACCGCCAGCCCCGTGCTGGCGGTCTTGTCTCTGAGTTCCCCCTACCCCTGATCAAATTACTACATATAGTGTGGTTGAATTAAATAAACACTAGATATAGTATTTGATTTATCGCCTGCGAGAATGAAATCGAGGTTGATAATCGGGGCAGGTAGTCGAGAGATACTAATAGTCTGCTAATTTTGCCTTTTCTCAAGATCGAACAGGAATACGAATCATGATCATTATTATTTATAGTAAACCCGATTGTGTCCAGTGCAATGCCACTTATCGTGCATTGGATAAACAAGGAATTACTTATCAAGTTGTTGATTTAACTGAAGATCAACAAGCTTTAGACCATGTGAAATCTTTGGGTTATCAACAGGTT
The DNA here is from genome assembly GCF_003600645.1 of Yersinia rochesterensis. Taxonomy (NCBI): domain Bacteria; kingdom Pseudomonadati; phylum Pseudomonadota; class Gammaproteobacteria; order Enterobacterales; family Yersiniaceae; genus Yersinia; species Yersinia rochesterensis. The sequence continues at coordinate 1,050,839 of NZ_CP032482.1, read as the reverse complement.
CCCGTGATTGTCGCAGGTGATGAGCATTGGTCTGGCTTCCGCCCAGACAAAATAAATGCATTGGTTCAGGCGGTCGGTGCCTGATGAGGGCAACACAATGAATCCGTTGGTGTATTTTTCCAGCTCGTCGGAGAACACCCACCGTTTTGTCGGAAAGTTGGCACTCCCGGCAATACGCATTCCCATTGCGGGGGCGCGGGAAAAGTTACGGGTGGAGCAGCCCTATATCTTGTTGGTACCCAGTTATGGCGGTGGCAGCCCGGTCGGGGCGGTGCCTATTCAGGTCATTAGATTTCTGAATGATCCCCATAACCGCTCATTAATTCGCGGTGTTATTGCTGCGGGTAACACTAATTTTGGCGACGCCTATTGCCTGGCGGGGAAAATTATCTCCCAAAAATGTCAGGTTCCTTATCTGTATCGTTTTGAACTACTGGGTACAGCAGAAGATGTGGCAAACGTTCGCAAGGGAGTAACTGAATTTTGGCAACGACAAAACTGAAAATCACCCATCCATCCAACAGTGACCTGGACTATCACTCACTGAATGCGATGTTGAACCTCTATGATGCCGACGGGCGTATCCAGTTTGATAAAGACCGCCTGGCTGCACGGCAATATTTCTTGCAACACGTTAATCAAAACACCGTGTTCTTCCATAATTTACAGGAAAAACTCGATTATCTGGTTGAAGAAAGCTATTACGAGAAAGAGGTGCTGGAGAGGTATGATTTCAGCTTTATCAAGAGCTTATTCCAACAAGCTTACAGTAAAAAATTTCGCTTCCCAACCTTCCTTGGCGCGTTTAAATACTACACCAGCTATACCCTGAAAACTTTTGATGGCAAACGCTATCTGGAGCGCTATGAAGACCGTGTTTGTATGGTTGCCCTAACATTAGCCGCCGGTCATCAACAAGTTGCACGAGATTTAGTCGAAGAAATCATCTCTGGCCGCTTCCAACCGGCCACCCCCACTTTCCTCAATTGCGGCAAGAAACAGCGCGGTGAATTAGTTTCCTGCTTCTTGTTGCGCATTGAAGACAATATGGAGTCCATTGGCCGCTCCATTAACTCGGCGCTGCAATTATCTAAGCGCGGCGGCGGTGTCGCTTTCCTGCTGACCAATATTCGCGAAGTGGGTGCGCCGATTAAACGCATTGAAAATCAATCATCTGGCGTCATTCCCATTATGAAAATGCTGGAAGATGCTTTTTCCTATGCCAATCAATTAGGGGCTCGCCAAGGTGCCGGGGCGGTCTATCTCCATGCCCATCACCCTGATATTTTGCGTTTTCTTGATACCAAACGCGAAAATGCCGATGAAAAAATACGCATTAAAACTTTGTCATTGGGAGTGGTTATACCGGATATCACTTTTGAGTTGGCGAAGAATAATGAAGAAATGTACCTGTTCTCTCCTTATGACGTAGAACAGATTTACGGCGTCCCTATGTCGGAAATCAGTGTCAGCGAAAAATACCGCGAGATGGTTGATGACAAGCGTATCCGAAAAAGCAAAATCAAAGCGCGTGAGTTTTTCCAAATTCTGGCAGAGATCCAATTTGAGTCCGGTTATCCTTATATGATGTTTGAGGACACCGTGAACCGCGCCAATCCGATCAAAGGCCGGATCAATATGAGTAACTTGTGTTCAGAGATTTTGCAGGTTAATTCACCAACTGAATACAATGACGACCTTAGTTATCGCCATATTGGTAAGGATATCTCCTGTAATCTTGGTTCGCTGAATATTGCCCACACCATGGATTCACCAGACTTTGGTAAATCGATTGAAACCGCCATTCGCGGGCTAACGGCGGTCTCTGATATGAGTAATATCCGCTCAGTGCCATCAATTGAAAAAGGTAATCAGGAATCCCATGCCATTGGCCTGGGGCAAATGAACTTGCACGGCTATCTAGCGCGCGAACGTATTTTTTATGGCTCAGAAGAAGCATTAGACTTCACCAATATCTACTTCTATACCGTGGCCTACCACGCCATTCGCGCCTCCAACCAGTTGGCGATAGAACGCGGCAGCTACTTTAAAGGTTTCGACGAGTCGGCTTATGCTTCGGGCCACTATTTTACTAAATATATAGAACAAAGCTGGCAGCCTAAAACAGCCAAAGTGCGCGCACTGTTTGCCGACGCAGGAATTTCCGTTCCAAATCAACAGGATTGGGCAGATTTGCGCCAGTCAGTGATGGTGCACGGAATTTATAACCAAAACTTACAAGCAGTGCCCCCGACGGGATCTATTTCGTATATCAATCACTCGACATCCAGCATCCACCCGATTGTCTCCCCAATTGAGATCCGCAAAGAGGGCAAGATTGGCCGCGTGTATTATCCCGCACCTTATATGACTAACGATAATCTTGAATATTATCAGGATGCTTATCAGATAGGGCCGGAGAAAATTATCGATACCTATGCTGAAGCTACCCAGCATGTTGATCAAGGGCTGTCACTGACCCTGTTCTTCCGCGATACCGCCACGACCCGCGATATCAATAAAGCGCAGATATATGCTTGGAAGAAAGGGATTAAAACCATTTATTACATCCGACTGCGTCAGATGGCGCTCGAGGGCACGGAAGTTGAAGGTTGTGTTTCCTGCTCATTGTAATAAATAAAATGGCTAATAAGGAAGTGATGATATGAGTGCAACAAAAATAATAAAACACGTTAGCGCCATCAATTGGAATAAAATTGAAGACGATAAAGATCTGGAAGTCTGGAACCGCCTGACGGCTAATTTTTGGTTGCCGGAAAAAGTCCCACTATCCAATGATATTCCCTCTTGGGCCAAACTAACTGCCGAGGAGCAACAGCTGACTATCCGCGTTTTTACCGGCCTGACGCTGCTTGATACGATTCAAAATACCTTGGGCGCACCAGCGCTGATCAAAGACGCAATCACTCCCCATGAAGAAGCGGTATTTTCCAACATCAGCTTTATGGAGGCGGTGCATGCCCGCTCTTATAGCTCTATATTTTCTACCCTTTGTTCAACACCTGATGTAGACGAGGCTTACCGCTGGAGTGAGGAAAATAACTCGCTACAAAAGAAAGCCCATATTATCCTCGAGCATTATAATAATGACGACCCTCTGAAGAAGAAAATTGCCAGTGTATTTCTGGAATCATTTCTATTCTATTCTGGTTTCTATTTACCTATGTATTGGTCAAGCCGCGCCAGATTAACCAATACCGCCGACCTGATTCGGTTAATAATTCGCGATGAGGCTGTTCACGGCTATTATATCGGCTATAAATTCCAGAAAGGATTAGAGAAAGTTGATATTAGTCGCCGCCAAGAGATAAAGAATTTTGCCTATAATTTGCTGCAAGATTTATATGACAATGAAGTGCGCTATACCGCAGACCTTTATGATGGTGTCGGCTGGACAGAGGATGTCAAAAAATTCCTCCATTACAATGCAAATAAAGCATTAATGAATTTAGGTTATGAAGCCTTATTTCCAGCAGATCAGGCCAATGTCAACCCGGCTATTTTGGCGGCATTATCACCCAATGCTGATGAGAATCACGATTTCTTTTCCGGCTCTGGATCATCATATGTTATCGGTAAAGCAGTCAATACTGAGGACGAAGACTGGGATTTCTAAGCTTTCTTAACTTGCACATTCTCCCCTTTTCATTCGCACGACAAAGGGGAGATTCCGCCCCACTTGCCGTTATGATTAACTGGCCCGATTCAGCAGCCAAAACCTAAATTCTCATTGAGTGCCCTATTCGGCTACAGGCCAGAGTATCAGGGGGATTCAGCGCCGTTACCTCAGGAAATAACCCCCTTAATAATATTGGAAGTATATTGCCGATATATGAACAATATTTACTCTATTAACTTTCAAATTAGCCATTAGGCTCATCAGTCATATTAGGTAATTCATCAAACGTCAAAAACCACAATATTAACGCAAGTAAATTAACAGGTTAAAAAGATATATATTGACATGATGAGCATCTCACAATTGATTATAAGAACATTGAGGGTTGTCTCAGATTCTCATTGTGTTAGGGTATATGGCGCTCTATTTTTTCATCAGGATAATATTGATCGAATAAACATAATTTAAAATTTACAGAGGAATACACCAACTGCATGGCAATTAAACTCGAAGTAAAGAATTTATATAAAATATTTGGTGAGCATCCAGATCGCGCTTTTAAACTACTTGAATCAGGTAAGAATAAAGAGCAGATATTTGCCAAAACTGGTTTGTCCGTTGGCGTTAAAGATGCCAATCTGGCCATTGAAGAAGGCGAGATATTCGTCATCATGGGGTTATCCGGTTCCGGTAAATCCACCCTGGTACGCCTTCTCAATCGTCTGATAGAACCCACCCGCGGTGAAGTGCTGATCGACGGCGAAGATATTGCCAAAATATCTGATAGCGCCCTGCGCACCGTACGCCGTAATAAGATAAGCATGGTCTTCCAATCCTTTGCCTTAATGCCCCATATGAATGTGCTGGATAACACCGCATTCGGTATGGAGTTAGCCGGCGTCCCGCAACAGGAACGTCACGAAAAAGCCTTGGAAGCATTACGTCAGGTGAGTCTGGAAAACTACGCGTATTCTTATCCCGATGAGTTGTCCGGTGGCATGCGCCAGCGCGTGGGTTTAGCCCGCGCCATGGCCAACAACCCCGATATTCTGTTAATGGATGAGGCTTTCTCAGCACTCGACCCCTTAATCCGTACCGAAATGCAAGATGAGCTGGTCAAATTACAGGCCAAACATCAGCGCACTATCGTCTTTATCTCTCATGACCTGGACGAAGCCATGCGCATTGGCGATCGCATCGCCATTATGCAGGGCGGTGAAGTGGTGCAAGTCGGAACGCCGGATGAGATCTTGAATAACCCGGCCAATGACTATGTACGCACCTTCTTCCGTGGCGTCGACATCAGCCACGTCTTCAGTGCTAAAGATATCGCGCGCCGCCGCCCGGTGTCCTTGATCCGCAAAACACCGGGTTTCGGCCCGCGTTCGGCATTAAAACTGCTTCAGGATGAAGACCGCGATTACGGCTATGTGCTGGAGCGCGGGCAGAAGTTTATCGGCGTGGTATCGATCGATTCACTGAAAAAGGCATTGGCAGAGAACCAATCACTGGATAGCGCCTTATTGGCCGATCCGGCACCGGTTCCCGCCGACATGCCCCTCAGTGAGCTGATTTCATTGGTTGCACAGGCCCCGTGCGCGGTTCCTGTGGTCGGTGAGAACAGCAGTTATATCGGTATTATTTCCAAAGCCATGCTGTTGCATGCCTTAGATAAGGAGACGCCAAATGAGTAATCAAATCCAAAGCGGCACCCCCGTAGACAGCAATCCATGGGCGACAGCTGCACCGGTAGCAACCGACTCTGCCCCTCAGACCCTGTCAGCGGCGGCTGACCCATGGGGAGCCAGCATGGCCGAGGGTAGCCAGCGCGCCGCCAATGCAGGCCACGAGGTTGCTTCTCAGGCCGTGCAGAGCCAAGCTGCACAAAGTACCGATTGGCTGAATAGCGCGCCCGCGGCCACTCCTGAACATTTCAGTCTGATGGACCCATTCCATAACACTTGGGTGCCACTGGATTCGTGGGTTACTCAGGGTATTGACTGGGTGGTACTGCATTTCCGCCCGCTGTTCCAAGGTATTCGCGTGCCGGTTGATTTTATTCTCAGCGGCTTCCAACACCTGTTACTGGGCATGCCTGCACCGGTGGCGATTCTGGTTTTCGCCCTGATTGCGTGGCAGTTTTCTACCTTAGGGATGGGCGTAGCGACATTGGTCTCCCTGATTGCTATCGGCGCTATTGGCGCATGGTCGCAAGCTATGGTGACACTGGCGCTGGTTCTGACCTCGCTGTTCTTCTGTATCCTTATCGGACTGCCGCTCGGGATATGGCTGGCACGTAGCAATAACGCCGCCCGAATTATTCGCCCGCTACTGGATGCGATGCAAACCACACCGGCTTTCGTCTATCTGGTGCCCATTGTCATGCTGTTTGGTATTGGTAATGTGCCCGGCGTAGTGGTGACGATTATCTTTGCCCTGCCGCCCATCGTCCGTCTGACTATCTTGGGTATCAAGCAGGTGCCGGAAGACCTCATTGAAGCCGCTGAATCCTTCGGCGCCAATCCGCGCCAATTATTGTTCAAAGTACAGTTACCACTGGCGATGCCGACCATCATGGCGGGTGTCAACCAAACCTTAATGCTCGCATTGTCGATGGTGGTTATTGCTTCAATGATTGCGGTAGGGGGCTTGGGCCAAATGGTACTGCGCGGTATTGGTCGCCTTGATATGGGGCTAGCCGCTGTCGGTGGTGTCGGTATCGTGATTCTGGCGATTATCCTCGACCGTCTGACTCAATCATTAGGCCGTGACCGCCGCAGCAAAGGCATTGGCCGCTGGTATGCCACCGGCCCTATCGGGCTTATCACCAAACCATTTTTAAATACCAAATAATTTCAATTCATTACACTAAAATTATACCCAAAGTCATTGGCGCTGCGGCAAGGCAGCAAGTGAGTAAATCCCGATGAGCTTACATCAGTAAGTGATTCGGGTGCGCGAGCGCCGCTAACACAGCAGCAGTGTCATGGACAAAGGGGATAGGGGAAAATTATGCGTAAGACCGGAGTTTGGGTATTAGCCCTCACCACACTGATCAGCACTCAGTTATCCGCCGCAGAATTACCGGGCAAAGGCGTTACTGTCCAACCACTGCAAAGCACCATTTCGGAAGAAACCTTCCAGACCTCACTGGTCAATAAAGCGCTGGAGAAGCTCGGTTACGACGTCCAGCCCACCAAAGAAGTGGATTACAATGTCGCTTACTCTTCCATTGCCGCAGGCGATGCCACTTATTTGGCGGTAAACTGGGATCCGCTACATAATGACCAATATGCGGCCGCCGGTGGCGATGCTAAGTTCTACCGTCAGGGTAACTTTATTGAAGGGCTGGCGCAGGGGTATTTGATTGACAAAAAAACCGCCGATAAATACCACATCACCAATATTGAGCAGCTAAAAGATCCGAAAATCGCCAAATTGTTTGATGCAAATAATGACGGCAAGGCCGATCTCACTGGCTGTAATCCAGGTTGGGGTTGTGAAGCCCCGATTAACCACCAAATCCAAGCTTATGGCCTAAGCGACACGGTAACCCATAATCAGGGTAACTATGCCGCGATGATTGCCGATACCATCACGCGCTACAAAGAAGGCAAGCCAATTCTGTATTACACTTGGACGCCGTATTGGGTCAGTGACGTGCTGGTTCCCGGCCGTGATGTGGTGTGGTTACAGGTGCCATTCTCTTCCCTGCCGGATAAGACTATCGACACCCAGCTTTCTAATGGTGCGAACTACGGCTTCCCGCCGAGTGTGATGCATATCGTCGCCAACAAAAAGTGGGCCGAAGCTAACCCTGCTGCCGCCAAGTTGTTCTCCATCATGAAACTATCCATTAATGATGTGAATGCCCAGAACATGCGGATGCATGCCGGTGAATCTTCAGATGCCGATATTGAACGCCATGTGAATGGTTGGATCCAATCTCATCAGGCAACCTTTGATGGCTGGGTGAAAACTGCTGCTGAAGCCGGTAATGCGAAAGTTACGCAGTAAATTCTAAATGGGTTTATTGATCTGTAACCCAAGGGGGAAGTTCTATTATTTTGCCCCCTGCGGCTTCAAGTGCCAAGGGTATACCCAAAGTAATTGGAGTTGCAGGTAGGCAGCAAGCGAATGCATCCCAATGAGCTTACTCAAGTAAGTGATTTGGGTAAGTGAGCGTAGCTAACACCCCTGCGGCTTCAAGTGCCAAGGGTATACCCAAAGTAATTGGAGTTGCAGGTAGGCAGCAAGCGAATGCATCCCAATGAGTTTACTCAAGTAAGTGATTTGGGTAAGTGAGCGTAGCTAACACCCCTGCGGCTTCAAGTACGAAGGGTATAGATACAACGAAGCCCTGAGTTAGCAATAACTCAGGGCTTCTGAATGTTGGCGGTGCGGACGGGACTCGAACCCGCGACCCCCGGCGTGACAGGCCGGTATTCTAACCGACTGAACTACCGCACCACGCTGCTGTTCCGGTTAAGAACGACTCGAATATTACGGATGCAATGCAATCTCGTCAATACTTTTTCCAGTAAAATAAGCCGTTTGCACAGTTTTCCATCTGGATGCCGTTTTATTCTGCATTCGCACTGTCTTCTGTCTCCAGCGGCATGCGCCATAAACAACTACCGCCCTTTTTCATCACCAAATCCAGACGAGATTCATGAGCGGCTATTTCCTCTTCAGCAGCATAAATTATTTTCAACCCAGATGCTGGGCGAGTAATGCGCAGGATGTCGTCTGAGGAATTATTCTGCGACTGATCACCCTCCATTGAAAAAGAAAGTGACGTCTGGCCGCCGGTCATCGCCAGATAAACTTCCGCCAAAATTTCGGCATCGAGTAACGCGCCGTGCAATGTCCGCTTGGTATTGTCTATCAGGTAGCGGTCACACAGCGCATCAAGGTTATTTCGTTTGCCGGGGAACAGGCGGCGCGCCAGCAACAAGCTGTCAGTGATGGTGCAGAAAGTTTCCGTTTTCGGAATGTCCTGCTGCAACATGCGGAATTCATAATCCATAAAGCCGATATCAAACGCCGCGTTATGGATGACTAACTCAGCGCCACGGATAAACTCAAGAAACTCCGGCGCTATATCTGCAAAAGTAGGCTTATCCGCCAAAAACTCATCACTGATACCATGGATACCGTAAGCTTCTGGGTCTACCAGCCGGTCAGGTTTGATATAAACATGGAAATTTCTGCCGGTCAGACGGCGGTTGATCACTTCAACGGCACCGATCTCAATAATCTTATGGCCTTCATAATGAACGCCCAGCTTATTCATACCGGTGGTTTCAGTATCCAGAACAATCTGTCGGGTCGGTGTAACTTGCATATTGCCAGTGCTCATAGCGCTCGTTTATGTCAGACTTAACGTTTAAACAGATAGGAAGAGTCTACCAGAGATGACTAAACAGGTAGAAATTTTCACCGATGGATCTTGCCTTGGCAATCCTGGCCCCGGTGGTTACGGCGCAATTTTGCGTTACAAGCAACATGAAAAAACCTTTAGCGCTGGCTATTTCCTGACTACAAACAACCGCATGGAGCTGATGGCCGCTATCGTAGCATTGGAGGCGTTGACCTCACCTTGCGAAGTCACACTCAGCACTGACAGCCAATATGTGCGCCAGGGGATTACTCAGTGGATTCATAACTGGAAAAAGCGCGGCTGGAAAACCACTGACCGCAAACCGGTGCGTAATGTCGATTTATGGCAACGCCTTGATTTGGCTATCCAAACTCACGTAATTCAATGGGAGTGGGTCAAAGGCCATGCCGGTCATCCAGAAAACGAACGCTGCGATGAATTGGCGCGCGAAGGCGCAAATTCACCGACGATGGAAGATACCGGGTATATTCCTAATTAATACGTCACTGCCAACTCAGGGTTGATCACGATAGCTTTTGGTAGCGCCTACTGCCCGGCTGAACCAGGGTTTACGTGCGCCAAACTTCATCGGATTAAACGTCAATGGGATAGTGCGTTTACGAGCAACAATCAAGCTGACACAACCCAAGGCTGGCAGATGGGTGCTGATAAAGCGCCCACCTTCTTTATGCCACGGCAACACATGAAAACGCGACAGATGTAAAACTTCATAATTCAGCAAACTCAACCAGTCCAACAAGCGCATCTGAGTAAACATGCGGCTAACATGGGGTTGTCGCTGGCGCAATAATGGCACCAGTTTCCCAGCGCCTAGTAGACTCATGGGGTTAAAGTTGCTGATAACCAGCCAGCCGTCATCAATCAGCACCCGATCCACCTCACGTAAAATACGGTGCGGATCAGCGGCATAGGCTAAAGTATGGGACAGTAAGCAAGCATCCACAGATTTCTCAGCAAAAGGTAACTGATATGGGCTGGCAAGCACCTGCATATTCTTGCCCTGCGCCCCCACATTCACCTGATGGGAGATTGCGCATTTATCGCTAGCAATTTCAGCGCTTAAATGGCCTATCTTCAATAAATGGAAACCAAAGAATTTCGGCCACCAGGGCTGCAATTGCTGCTCAATCGCCGCACGATAATACTCTCCCCAAGGTAACTCAGCCCAAGATGCGGGTGCATCGATCTTTTGGCGTATTTGTGCTGGTTTCATGTTTTAACGTCTTCTTTCAAACTGTTGCCAATAAAAGAGGTATCTAATGAATCTTATCAGCATTCCGGCATTTCAAGACAATTACATTTGGTTATTGGCTGACGAACAAAAACACTGTGTCATTGTGGACCCCGGAGAATCAGCTCCCGTGCTGGCAGCTCTGAGCCAAGGCCAGTACCTTCCTCAAGCCATATTATTGACCCATCACCATAATGATCACGTCGGTGGAGTCGCAGATTTACGCCGCCATTACCCCGATATTCCAGTCTATGGGCCACAAGAAACCGCGAATAAGGGTGCGACAATTATTGTAAATGGGGGTGATAACCTGACCATTAGCGGCCAAAAATACCAAGTTATTGCCGTTCCTGGCCACACACTTGGACATATCGCATACTACAGCAAACCTTATCTTTTCTGTGGTGATACGCTATTTTCCGCGGGCTGTGGCAGGCTATTTGAAGGCACTCCAGCGCAAATGTACAAGTCTATTCAACAGCTCGCGCAACTCCCTGACGAAACCTTAATTTGCAGCGCGCATGAATATACTCTCGCGAATCTTAAGTTTGCCCGTTTTATTCTGCCATTAGACAAAGACATTGCTACATATCAGCATGAAATCATGCAATTACGGGCAAAAGATCGACCTAGTTTACCCGTAAAATTGCAAATTGAGAGGAAAATTAATGTTTTCTTACGTTGTGATGACATTGATTTACAAAGGAAAATAGGCGCAATGTCACCGCCAGAGTCGCTTGTCTCAGTTTTTTCCGAATTACGTGCACAGAAAGACCGTTTCTGAGCTTTTAGTTGTGTTTTTTATCGAAGCAAAGTATGATTGCTCGTCTTTTAAGCAACTACATTGACACACACATGAAGACCAAAGCGATATTTCTCGCCTCAGTCTTGCTTGTTGGGTGCCAGACGTCCAAGACGGGCGTTCAGGCTCCTGTACAGCATGCACAGAGTTTGTCTTCGGCAGGTCAAGAAAGTGAAGCAGGAGAGTACACAAATAGCGCCCGAGAGGGTAGCGCGCGATGGCTGGATAGTGACAGTGGCCTCGCGCAGCAAGATTTGTGGAACTTCATTAGCGACGAGCTGAAGATGAAGGTTCCGGAAAATTCTCGGATCCGTGAACAGAAACAAAAATACTTAAAAAATAAGAGCTATCTCCACGATGTAACATTACGGGCAGAGCCGTACATGTACCTGATAGTCGAGCAAATTAAGAAACGTAATATGCCGATGGAGCTGGTACTGCTACCCATAGTGGAGAGCGCTTTTGACCCACACGCGACATCATCCGCCAACGCCGCAGGGCTGTGGCAGATAGTGCCAAGTACCGGTCGAAATTATGGCTTGAAACAAAACCAATGGTATGACGGCCGCAGAGATGTGGTGGCGTCTACCAAAGCAGCGCTTGATATAATGGAGCGCCTGAACAAGATGTTTGACGGTGACTGGTTGTTAACAGTCGCTGCCTATAACAGCGGTGAAGGCAGAGTTATGCAAGCGGTGAAAGCAAATAAGGCAAAGGGTAAACCGACGAACTTTTGGGCATTGTCGCTTCCTCGTGAAACGTCAATTTATGTTCCAAAAATGCTGGCCTTGGGTGATTTAATCAAGAACAGCAAAAAGTACGGTATAAACTTGCCTGACACCGACAAAGACCGTGCATTAGCGCGCGTTGATGTTGGTCAGCAGATAGAGCTAACTCAGGCGGCTGAGATGGCGGGGATGTCACTGACAAAGTTGAAATCCTTTAATTCTGGGTATAAGCGCAATGTAACGGCACCAGCTGGACACGGTCCTCGTTATATTATGTTGCCGAAATCCCATGCTGAGCAGCTTAAAGATTCATTGGCAGATACTGATATTGCCGCAGTTCAACCAACCAAGTTGGCACAGAACAGCACAAAATCAGCATCAAACTCGCAGTATAAAGTTCGCCCCGGCGACACCTTATCTACGATAGCCAAGCGGTTGAATATCAAGACCAGCGATTTGCAGAGTTGGAACAACTTACATGCCAAGAGCACCTTAAAAGTTGGGCAAACCCTGCAACTGGCAAGCAATACAACTAGCAGCAACAGCATCACCTATCAAGTTCGTAAAGGTGATTCTTTTGCCAGTATTGCCAAGCGTCACGGTGTAAACACCGACGATGTGATGCGATGGAATTCGGTAGTCAGCAAAGCTAATAAATTGCTGCCAGGTTTGAACTTGACGCTGTTCGTTAACGGCAAATCAACCCCGGACGCATAAAGTCAGAATCGCTATTAAAGCTGTTAAAAAGCACCCTTAGGGGTGCTTTTTTTATGGCCGAAACTCAACCAGAAGCGGATTATGATCAGAAGCTCGCGTCACTAATACCGAGGCATCTGCCAGCGTAAGGCCGCGGTAAAAAACGAAATCGAGAGGCTTACCAAAAGCGCGGCTACGATTATCTGTAGGAAACTCAACTTCTTCCAAACCCGAACCTTGAGCAAAACACTGTAATGCGTTAACCCGCTGGCGACTCCAGGCATTGAAATCCCCAGCCAGAATAACCGGGCCACGGTGCATAGCTATTTGCTCTCCAATCGGCTCTAACTGTTTACTGTAAACATCGACACCAAGACTGAAATTCACAGCATGAATATTCACGACCATCAATAATCGGCCATCATGAATGGGATAAACAGTGACTAGTGCCGACTTAGACAAGCGCAGCAGTGGTTCTCGCTCTCGCAATGGGCAACAGTAGACTGGGTGAGTGGCCGCTAACGTCATCACGCCAGAGGGGTGCTGAGGTAGCGCAAAGGCTGGAACCTGATCTGCCGCTTGATAATGGGACGTAGCAAACCTCACCAGCTCGGGTGTTGTTTGTGCTTCTTGCAGTAGCATCAGTTGCGCATCACGCCCGAACTCTTTGAGCACAGACAGCCATTCAGCCCGCTGTTGCTTAAAGATATTCCACACCATCACCCGTAGAAATTCCGTGGTCGGCAAAGGGGTGCCTGGAGGTAACCCTTGCCCCAATAATTTAGTAGAGCCAGGGAAAATCTGTTCAACCGGTTGACCTGCAACATACCGCATTGCATATGTTCGTTTCGGCACTTTGATGGCCTATTCCTTATTCGAAATCACTCTGGCTTGTAAGATAACCGCAGTGGATAGTTCACTGATTATACGCTCAGATGTTCCGGTCAGTAATGTCTTTTACCTATATTGCTTTTTTGATATTGGGATGCTCAAGGATAGATTCAATCTATGTTATTCATAATGCACTAATAAGACTTCTATTAACAAAGAAGCCCGCAAGGCGCTGGTGAATCCCCAGAAAAAAGGACAGGCATAGAGAAAATATGATCTACTGATTGTGCAACCAATTCAGCGAGATCAACTCTATGCCTGCCCGTAAAGTATGCCAGAACTTTTTCCGGGGCGCTTTAGCCCCGTTTCATCAATATCGTCAAAATGCCCTGATTGATGCAACCGTTGCATTGACGCGTGGCGCTTCTCTGACCCTGACCAGTATCGGACGCCATCTGCCGGGAACCGCTCAGGTAAAACACAAGATAAAACGGGTTGACCGGCTGTTAGGTAATACGGCTCTTCACCATGACATCCCTCTGATATTTCGTAATATTACTTCGTTACTTACGCGCCGACTTCCCTGGTGTGTTATTGCTGTTGACTGGAGTGGTTATCCCTCACAGGCATTCCACGTCTTACGCGCCAGCCTGATTTGTGATGGTCGTTCCATCCCGTTAATGAGCCAAATTGTTCCCTCGCATAACCAACAGAATGCATTGATACAAAAAGAGTTCCTGAATTCTATCGCCACCGCTATTGCGCCTGATAAAAAGGTGCTCATCGTCACTGACGCCGGTTTTCAAAATGCCTGGTTTCACCATATTAAATCATTGGGTTGGGATTTTATCGGGCGAGTCAGAGGCAATATCCAGCTCCGGCTGGATAAAAAAGGTGAGCACTGGTTCAGACGGCAGGAATTATCGGCCAGTGGCCAACCTGAATATCTGGGGCCGGGGACACTCGCACGTGCAGAATATGCCCGCTGTGATGGTCACTTTTACTTGCATAAAAAGGAACCCAAAGGGCGGCAGAATAAACGTGCCCGTTGCCGGATATCTCGCTATTCGCAAGAGCGGGACGGACGCGCCGCAGCAAAAGAACCGTGGCTTATCTTTAGCAGTACAGAGAGTTTAAACCACGTGAAGTCATGAAGTTATACAGTCGCAGGATGCAGATAGAGCAGAATTTTCGCGATGAGAAAAGTGAACGTTTTGGCTTTGGGCTTCGCGCCAGTCACAGCCGCACAGCGGGGCGTATACTGATGTTAAGTCTTCTGGCAACGTTAAGCACGGCAGTATTATGGTTACTTGGCTATCATGCTGAAAATAAAGGGTTACATCTGAGGTATCAGGCTAACAGCCTTAAGTCACGACGGGTTATATCTTATCTGACATTAGCGGAGAATATCTTGCGACACTCTCCGCTAATTTTAACGCGAACAGCACTGGATGCAGTTCTTAATCACCTCGCCAAAACCTACCGAAGTATGGTGTTGGTTTATTAGCGCTGAATTAGTGGGGATCCCTCAGCGCAAGGCGGGCTTAATGTGGAAACTAGTTTGTAGCAACCTGACTTGAGTGTTTTTTATCCAGCTCACCACTTAGTCTTACCAGTAATAATGCAGCGATGACGATAACTCCACCGATCCATGGTGTCTGCGCTAAACCAACTCGAGTAACCGCCTGCCCACCAAGAATTGACCCTAACGCAATACCTATGTTAAATGCTGCGATATTCAAACCAGAGGCGATATCAACCGCATATGGTGTATATTCCTCCGCCTTTTGCACCACATAAACCTGTAAACCGGGGACATTACCGAAAGCGAAAATCCCCATAATTAGCAAGGTAATCAGTGCTGCAACACTGTGGTTGGCACTGAACTGGAAAACAAATAACAAACCAGCCAATGCAGTAAAAATAAAGCTCAAAGCAGGCACTGCGCCATAGCGATCGGCCAGTTTCCCCCCCCAGATATTACCAAACACGACTGACACCCCATACGCCAACAAAATCCAGCTCACAGCGGCAGCCGAGAAGCCAGCCAACTCTTGCATGACCGGAGCAAGGAAAGTAAACATGGCAAAGAAACCGCCGTATCCTAATGCCGTAATAGCATAAATCAACAATAAACGTGGGTGGGTAACTACCTGAAACTGTTGTTTTATCGTGGCTGAAGCTTTATTGGGAATATTACTTGGCACCAAAATAGCACTGGCGATAATGGCAATAATCCCAATCAGTGATACTGCAAGAAAAGTTTCACGCCAGCCAAAATACTGCCCAATGAATGTCCCTAATGGAACCCCAGTCACCAGTGCTACAGTCAAGCCGCCAAACATAATAGCGATAGCCGAGGCGGCCTTCTCTTTGGGCACCAGACTGGTTGCAATAGTCGACCCTATTGAGAAAAATACCCCGTGCGCCAAGCCGGTTAATAAACGAGCGATAACCAATGATTCATAACCCGGTGATTGCCATGCTAATAAGTTGCCTAACGTGAACAAAACCATAAGACCAATCAATAACATTTTACGCGGAATTCGCCCTGTTAATGCAGTCAGCACCGGAGCACCAATCGCCACCCCCAATGCGTAAATTGAGACTAATAAACCGGCGGAAGGGACAGAAACGCCCAGTTGTTCGGCGATCGTCGGCACCAATCCGACAATAACAAATTCTGTGGTACCAATAGCGAATGCACTGATGGTCAGTGCCAGTAAAGCGAGCGGCATTATCGACTCCAGAAAACAGTTAATGAAAAACAAGTCAATTTGATAGCGGCTATTATGTGCCTATGTTTAAATGACAAAAATGCTCAAAATATCAAAATATTTTTGCTGGAGTGGCAACAATGAAAGCAAACTCAGATGAACTGATTACCTTTGTAACAGTGGTGGAATGTGGCAGCTTCAGCCGTGCAGCAGAGCAGCTTGAACAAGCAAATTCAGTAGTAAGCCGAACAGTAAAGAAGTTGGAGAATAAGCTGGGTGTCACTTTACTCAATCGCACCACTAGGCAAATCAGTCTGACTCAAGAAGGTGAGCACTATTTTCGGCGGGTACAAAATATTTTGCGTGAGATGGCGACAGCAGAGAATGAAATCCTAGATAATCAATTGAATCCTAAAGGATTACTTCGTATTGATGCCTCTACTCCAGTAGTACTGCATATTATCGCGCCATTGATGGCTGAGTTTCGTCAGCGCTATCCTTTGGTGACTTTATCGCTGGTTTCATCTGAAACATTCATCAATCTTATCGAGAGAAAAGTAGATATTGCTATCAGGGTGGGGACTTTACAGGACTCAACTTTGCGAGCCAGAAAACTAATGACCAGTTATCGCCATATTCTGGCCTCACCGGCATACTTGAAGCAGCATGGTACGCCACAGACAGTAGCGGATTTACAGTATCATTTATGCTTAGGGTTTAATGACTTACCCGCATTAAATCGCTGGCCTTTAGCTGGAGCTGATGGGCAACTTTATGAAATTAATTCAGATTTGACATCAAATAATGGAGAAACTCAGCGCCGCCTGTGTCTTGAGGGGAATGGTATTGCCTGCCTATCAGATTTCATGATCCAGCAGGATCTACAACGTGGAGATTTGATACCGATACTTCAAGAGCACACTTTGCCAGTCGCAATGCCGATTAATGCCGTGTATTACAGTGACCAGGCTGTCAGTAATCGGCTGCGCTGTTTTATTGATTTTATCAATGATCGCCTGATATCAATCAGCTCTACAAAATAAAAAACCACCCCATGTGAGGTGGCTCAGTTTATTGCTGTAGTTAGTCCCACTTTGGTGCCAGACCATCAGGGCTAACCAAACGCTCCTCGCGATCTAGCGTAGCAATTAGCGCCATATCTTCTGCGCTTAGGTGTAAATCACGAGCTAACAGATTGCTGGCTAAATTAGCCACTTTCGTTGATGAAGGAATAACACTGTAGCCCAATTGCATTGCCCAGCTTAAAATAACCTGTGCAGGTGTAGCACCGCACTGCTCAGCAATGGTCTTGATGATCGGCTCTTCTAATGCCTTGCCATAAGCCAATGTCATATAAGAAGTTATTGCAATGCCATTTATCTGAGCGAACTCAACAACCTTACGGTTTTGCAATAATGGGGATAATTCAATTTGGTTAGTTGCGATTTCCTCAGCCCCCACTGCTGCTATAGCCTGCCGCATTAAATCAATGGTGAAGTTAGAGATACCAATCTGGCGCGTTAATCCCAATTCTTTGGCTTTCATTAGCTCAGCCATAGACTCAGCAACAGAGACTTCATCATTTGGTGACGGCCAGTGAATCAATGTTAAATCTACATAATCAGTTTTCAGCTTCTGTAAACTCTCTTGCAGGCTTGGAATTAATTTCCCTTGCGCTAAATTCGCCACCCAAATCTTGGTCGTGATAAACAACTCATCACGTTTTACCCCACTTTCTGCGATAGCTTGACCAACTGCAGCTTCATTTTCATATATTTGTGCTGTATCGATTGCACGATAACCTAATTTCAATGCTTGGTTAACTGAATCTATAACCACTTGATCTTGAAGACGAAAAGTTCCAAGCCCGAATACAGGTATGCTCATTATCATTCCTTATTTTTTTGATGGTAAGTGTATCTTGAAAAGTAATTAAGAATTTTCATGCCGTCGTAAATCATGGGGCTGATGAAAAACTAAATTAATTATGACAAGAGTTTTACCAACAAAAAATGGGGTATTAAGCATAATACTTATGATTATAAATCAAATATCACACTCAATAAGCTAAATGTATTCAGTTAAACGGAGTTATGTGGCCATTGCATAAGTGGGATATTCAGTGACTAAGATAAGAGAATACTTAGGAGTGGAAATCTAGAGAGGAAGAGGCAAAAAATATTAACAACTGTTGGAATGCAAAAAGACCCTGAATCTAGGATTCAGGGTCTTTGCAATAAGTGGCGGAACGGACGGGGCTCGAACCCGCGACCCCCTGCGTGACAGGCAGGTATTCTAACCAACTGAACTACCGCTCCACCGATTCTTTTACGTGTATCTTCCCGATACTTACCCTCTACAGGGCCAGCGCTCCGCGCTATGCAAAACCGCCTTTGGCGATTTTGTTAGTCACCAGATGTCATTCTGATAACTCGTGTTTGATGCCTGGCAGTGTCCTACTCTCGCATGGGGAGACCCCACACTACCATCGGCGCTACGGCGTTTCACTTCTGAGTTCGGCATGGAGTCAGGTGGGTCCACCGCGCTATGGCCGCCAGGCAAATTCTGTTTCAATTAACCCGCTATGCAATATCACACAGCCAGCTAATCCAATCTCGGAACTTCGCTGAAAATCTTAATTTCTCTCAAATCACCAAAACACCTTCGGTGTTGTAAGGTTAAGCCTCACGGATCATTAGTACTGGTTAGCTCAATGCATCGCTGCACTTACACACCCAGCCTATCAACGTCATAGTCTTTAACGTTCCTTCAGGGGGCTTAAAGCCCCAGGGAAGACTCATCTCGAGGCAAGTTTCCCGCTTAGATGCTTTCAGCGGTTATCTCTTCCGAATTTAGCTACCGGGCAATGCCATTGGCATGACAACCCGAACACCAGTGATTCGTCCACTCCGGTCCTCTCGTACTAGGAGCAGCCCCTCTCAATCTTCCAACGCCCACGGCAGATAGGGACCGAACTGTCTCACGACGTTCTAAACCCAGCTCGCGTACCACTTTAAATGGCGAACAGCCATACCCTTGGGACCTACTTCAGCCCCAGGATGTGATGAGCCGACATCGAGGTGCCAAACACCGCCGTCGATATGAACTCTTGGGCGGTATCAGCCTGTTATCCCCGGAGTACCTTTTATCCGTTGAGCGATGGCCCTTCCATTCAGAACCACCGGATCACTAAGACCTACTTTCGTACCTGCTCGAGCCGTCACTCTCGCAGTCAAGCTAGCTTATGCCTTTGCACTAACCTCACGATGTCCGACCGTGATTAGCTAACCTTCGTGCTCCTCCGTTACTCTTTGGGAGGAGACCGCCCCAGTCAAACTACCCACCAGACACTGTCCTCACCCCGGATTACGGGGCCGAGTTAGAACATCAAACATTAAAGGGTGGTATTTCAAGGTTGGCTCCATGCAGACTGGCGTCCACACTTCAATGCCTCCCACCTATCCTACACATCAAGGCTCAATGTTCAGTGTCAAGCTATAGTAAAGGTTCACGGGGTCTTTCCGTCTTGCCGCGGGTACACTGCATCTTCACAGCGAGTTCAATTTCACTGAGTCTCGGGTGGAGACAGCCTGGCCATCATTACGCCATTCGTGCAGGTCGGAACTTACCCGACAAGGAATTTCGCTACCTTAGGACCGTTATAGTTACGGCCGCCGTTTACTGGGGCTTCGATCAAGAGCTTCGCCTTGCGGCTGACCCCATCAATTAACCTTCCAGCACCGGGCAGGCGTCACACCGTATACGTCCACTTTCGTGTTTGCACAGTGCTGTGTTTTTATTAAACAGTTGCAGCCAGCTGGTATCTGCGACTGGCTTCGGCGCCGGGAGCAAGTCCCTTTACCTAATGCCAGCGTGCCTTCTCCCGAAGTTACGGCACCATTTTGCCTAGTTCCTTCACCCGAGTTCTCTCAAGCGCCTGAGTATTCTCTACCTGACCACCTGTGTCGGTTTGGGGTACGATTTAATGTTACCTGATGCTTAGAGGCTTTTCCTGGAAGCTTGGCATCAACTACTTCACCACCGTAGTGGCTCGTCATCACACCTCAGCGTTGATAAGCAACCGGATTTACCAAGTCGCTCCGCCTACATGCTTAAACCGGGACAACCGTCGCCCGGCTAGCCTAGCCTTCTCCGTCCCCCCTTCGCAGTAACACCAAGTACAGGAATATTAACCTGTTTCCCATCGACTACGCTTTTCAGCCTCGCCTTAGGGGTCGACTCACCCTGCCCCGATTAACGTTGGACAGGAACCCTTGGTCTTCCGGCGTGCGGGTTTTTCACCCGCATTATCGTTACTTATGTCAGCATTCGCACTTCTGATACCTCCAGCAACCCTCACAGGTCACCTTCAACGGCTTACAGAACGCTCCCCTACCCAACAACACCTGAGTGTCGCTGCCGCAGCTTCGGTGCATGGTTTAGCCCCGTTACATCTTCCGCGCAGGCCGACTCGACCAGTGAGCTATTACGCTTTCTTTAAATGATGGCTGCTTCTAAGCCAACATCCTGGCTGTCTATGCCTTCCCACATCGTTTCCCACTTAACCATGACTTTGGGACCTTAGCTGGCGGTCTGGGTTGTTTCCCTCTTCACGACGGACGTTAGCACCCGCCGTGTGTCTCCCGTGATAACATTCTTCGGTATTCGGAGTTTGCATCGGTTTGGTAAGCCGGGATGGCCCCCTAGCCGAAACAGTGCTCTACCCCCGAAGATGAGTTCACGAGGCGCTACCTAAATAGCTTTCGGGGAGAACCAGCTATCTCCCGGTTTGATTGGCCTTTCACCCCCAGCCACAAGTCATCCGCTAATTTTTCAACATTAGTCGGTTCGGTCCTCCAGTTAGTGTTACCCAACCTTCAACCTGCCCATGGCTAGATCACCGGGTTTCGGGTCTATACCTTGCAACTAGACGCCCAGTTAAGACTCGGTTTCCCTACGGCTCCCCTATTCGGTTAACCTTGCTACAAAATATAAGTCGCTGACCCATTATACAAAAGGTACGCAGTCACACCACGAAGGTGCTCCCACTGCTTGTACGTACACGGTTTCAGGTTCTATTTCACTCCCCTCGCCGGGGTTCTTTTCGCCTTTCCCTCACGGTACTGGTTCACTATCGGTCAGTCAGGAGTATTTAGCCTTGGAGGATGGTCCCCCCATATTCAGACAGGATGTCACGTGTCCCGCCCTACTCATCGAGTTCACAGCAAGTGTGTTTTTGTGTACGGGAGTATCACCCTGTACCCTGCGACTTTCCAGACGCTTCCACTAACACACAAACTGATTCAGACTCTGGGCTCCTCCCCGTTCGCTCGCCGCTACTAGGGGAATCTCGGTTGATTTCTTTTCCTCGGGGTACTTAGATGTTTCAGTTCCCCCGGTTCGCCTTGCATGGCTATGTATTCACCATGCAATAGTGCAACGAATTGCACTGGGTTTCCCCATTCGGGTATCGTCGGTTATAACGGTTCATATCACCTTACCGACGCTTTTCGCAGATTAGCACGCCCTTCATCGCCTCTGACTGCCTAGGCATCCACCGTGTACGCTTAGTCGCTTAACCTCACAACCCGAAGGTGTCTTTGCAGACAACTTGCATTGCGATTATTTGAGAGACTCTAATACAGGTTAATCCTTATCTCAGTACATCTACGGAGAGATAAGTTTCAGCTGTATTGTTTCAATTTTCAGCTTGTTCCAGATTGTTAAAGAGCAATATCTTAAACACGACTTGGTAAAGTCATCTTTAAGATATTCAGTTGATAATGTCTTTCACACATTATCGGATTGGCGTCCCCAAGGGGATTCGAACCCCTGTTACAGCCGTGAAAGGGCAGTGTCCTAGGCCTCTAGACGATGGGGACACGAAGTTCCGATTAAACCGAAATCTAACCGTTTCGCATCAGCATGAGTCGAAACTCACGACATCAACAGGTGCTCTTGCTCATTTACATTCATCAGACAATCTGTGTGGACACTACGCAATGCGTATCGTTAGGTAAGGAGGTGATCCAACCGCAGGTTCCCCTACGGTTACCTTGTTACGACTTCACCCCAGTCATGAATCACAAAGTGGTAAGCGCCCTCCCGAAGGTTAAGCTACCTACTTCTTTTGCAACCCACTCCCATGGTGTGACGGGCGGTGTGTACAAGGCCCGGGAACGTATTCACCGTAGCATTCTGATCTACGATTACTAGCGATTCCGACTTCATGGAGTCGAGTTGCAGACTCCAATCCGGACTACGACAGACTTTATGTGGTCCGCTTGCTCTCGCGAGTTCGCTTCACTTTGTATCTGCCATTGTAGCACGTGTGTAGCCCTACTCGTAAGGGCCATGATGACTTGACGTCATCCCCACCTTCCTCCGGTTTGTCACCGGCAGTCTCCCTTGAGTTCCCACCATTACGTGCTGGCAACAAAGGATAAGGGTTGCGCTCGTTGCGGGACTTAACCCAACATTTCACAACACGAGCTGACGACAGCCATGCAGCACCTGTCTCACAGTTCCCGAAGGCACCGAAGCATCTCTGCTAAGTTCTGTGGATGTCAAGAGTAGGTAAGGTTCTTCGCGTTGCATCGAATTAAACCACATGCTCCACCGCTTGTGCGGGCCCCCGTCAATTCATTTGAGTTTTAACCTTGCGGCCGTACTCCCCAGGCGGTCGACTTAACGCGTTAGCTCCGGAAGCCACGCCTCAAGGGCACAACCTCCAAGTCGACATCGTTTACAGCGTGGACTACCAGGGTATCTAATCCTGTTTGCTCCCCACGCTTTCGCACCTGAGCGTCAGTCTTTGTCCAGGGGGCCGCCTTCGCCACCGGTATTCCTCCAGATCTCTACGCATTTCACCGCTACACCTGGAATTCTACCCCCCTCTACAAGACTCTAGCTTGCCAGTTTCAAATGCAGTTCCCACGTTAAGCGCGGGGATTTCACATCTGACTTAACAAACCGCCTGCGTGCGCTTTACGCCCAGTAATTCCGATTAACGCTTGCACCCTCCGTATTACCGCGGCTGCTGGCACGGAGTTAGCCGGTGCTTCTTCTGCGAGTAACGTCAATCAATCGTGCTATTAACACGACTGCCTTCCTCCTCGCTGAAAGTGCTTTACAACCCGAAGGCCTTCTTCACACACGCGGCATGGCTGCATCAGGCTTGCGCCCATTGTGCAATATTCCCCACTGCTGCCTCCCGTAGGAGTCTGGACCGTGTCTCAGTTCCAGTGTGGCTGGTCATCCTCTCAGACCAGCTAGGGATCGTCGCCTAGGTGAGCCATTACCCCACCTACTAGCTAATCCCATCTGGGCACATCCGATGGCGTGAGGCCCGAAGGTCCCCCACTTTGCTCTTGCGAGGTCATGCGGTATTAGCTACCGTTTCCAGTAG
Organism: Yersinia rochesterensis; assembly: GCF_003600645.1. Lineage (NCBI taxonomy): Bacteria > Pseudomonadati > Pseudomonadota > Gammaproteobacteria > Enterobacterales > Yersiniaceae > Yersinia > Yersinia rochesterensis. Next base: position 1,027,382 of record NZ_CP032482.1, on the reverse strand, counting down.
TTATCCCCCTCCATCAGGCAGTTTCCCAGACATTACTCACCCGTCCGCCGCTCGCCGGCAAAGTAGTAAACTACTTCCCGCTGCCGCTCGACTTGCATGTGTTAGGCCTGCCGCCAGCGTTCAATCTGAGCCATGATCAAACTCTTCAATTTAAGATTTGTTTGATTTGCTATGAGTTAACATAGCGATGCTCAAAGATTACTTTCTGCAAATATGCATTCGAACCGAAGTTCAAATGTGTACTGCTTTGGTCACTCTTCAAGACTTTGATATTTCTTCTGCCTGTCGAAACAGGCTTCGATATCGTCTTGCGAGTGCCCACACAGATTGTCTGATAAATTGTTAAAGAGCGTTCGTTACCCGTTTGCCTTTCGGCGAATCTTACGGTAACGCGGGAGGCAGATAATACGCTTTCCCGCTGAAGAGTCAAGGATTTATTTGTTTTCTTTCGAAGTCAAAATCATTCTTTTCTCTTCCTGACCCGGCGAAGTGTGTTTCGTTGTTCCCGGTCAGTGGAGGCGCATTATAGGGAGTTCCTGACAGGCTGCAACCCCTAATTTGAAAAAACTTTTCAACCGCTCATTAATACGGCAAAAACACCAATTACGGCGAAAAAGACAACAAAAAGGGGGCGATTTCTCGCCCCCTCAAGCATTAACCATTACTGTTTAGCAATGATATGCCCATTTTCTACATCCAGAGTTACTGGAACTCCCGGTATTAATTTGCCGGAAAGTATCTGTTGCGCCAATGGATTCTCGATTTCCTGTTGAATAGCGCGTTTCAATGGCCGCGCACCATAAACAGGGTCGAAACCAGTTTCACCCAAGAACTCCAACGCAGGCTGAGTAATGGTGACCTGATAGCCACGTTCTTCCAGACGTTTGTATAGACGCGCCAGTTGGATGCTGGCAATAGAAGCCAGATGCGCGCGACCTAACGGATGGAAGACAACAACCTCATCTATACGGTTGATAAATTCAGGGCGGAAGTGATGAGTAACAACTTCCATCACCATTTCTTTCATTTCGGCATAACTTCTTTCACCGAAACGTTCCTGAATCAAATCTGAACCGAGATTCGAGGTCATGATGACTACTGTATTACGGAAGTCGACCGTTCTGCCCTGCCCGTCAGTCAAGCGCCCATCATCCAACACCTGCAAGAGTATGTTGAATACATCCGGATGCGCTTTTTCCACTTCATCCAGCAGAATGACAGAATAAGGACGACGGCGTACAGCTTCCGTCAAATACCCACCTTCTTCATAGCCTACATAGCCTGGAGGCGCACCAACCAACCGAGAAACAGAATGTTTTTCCATAAACTCGGACATATCGATACGCACCATGGCATCGTCACTGTCGAACAAGAACATTGCCAGCGCTTTACACAGTTCGGTTTTACCGACCCCTGTTGGCCCTAAGAATAAGAAAGAACCAATCGGCCGATTCGGATCTGACAACCCAGCACGACTACGACGGATAGCATTGGAGACAGCTTCAACCGCTTCATCCTGTCCAATCACGCGTTTATGCAGATCATCCTCCATGCGCAGCAACTTATCGCGTTCACTTTCCAGCATGCGAGATACTGGAATACCCGTCCAACGCGCCAGCACTTCTGCAATCTCTGCTTCAGTTACCCGGTTACGCAGCAACTTCATGGTTTTCCCTTCAAGCGCCGTTGCCGCCGCTAGCTGTTTTTCCAGCTCAGGAATTTTACCGTACTGAAGTTCTGACATCTGAGCCAAATCACCCACACGCCGAGCCTGCTCTAAAGTGATTTTGGCTTGTTCCAGTTCAGTTTTAATATTCTGAGTACCCGTGAGGGCAGCTTTTTCCGCTTTCCACTCTTCTTCTAACTCGGAATATTCACGTTCTTTCTGCTCTAACTCAGTGTTGAGCATTTCGAGACGTTTTTTGCTGGCGTCATCAGACTCTTTCTTCAGCGCCTGCTGTTCCAGTTTCAACTGGATAATTCGCCGTTCCAGGCGATCCAATGATTCTGGTTTTGAATCCATCTGCATACGGATGCTGGAACCGGCCTCGTCAATAAGGTCGATGGCTTTATCCGGTAGCTGACGATCCGAGATATAGCGGTGCGACAGCGTTGCCGCAGCCACAATTGCCGGGTCGGTTATCTGCACATGGTGATGCAGTTCATAACGCTCTTTCAGCCCGCGTAGAATGGCAATAGTGTCTTCAACAGTCGGCTCCGCCACATACACTTTCTGGAAACGCCGCTCCAGCGCCGCATCCTTCTCTATATATTGACGATATTCGTCGAGTGTCGTTGCACCAACGCAATGTAATTCACCGCGCGCTAATGCAGGTTTGAGCATGTTGCCCGCATCCATCGCCCCGTCGCCTTTACCTGCGCCGACCATGGTATGCAATTCATCAATGAACAAGATCACACTGCCTTCTTGTTTTGATAAATCATTCAACACGCCTTTCAAGCGCTCTTCAAACTCACCGCGATACTTCGCACCCGCAATCAGTGCGCCCATATCTAATGAAAGCACACGTTTATGTTTCAAGCCTTCCGGCACTTCGCCGTTGACGATTCGCTGTGCCAGACCTTCAACAATGGCCGTTTTACCAACACCAGGCTCACCAATTAACACTGGGTTATTTTTGGTCCGGCGTTGTAATACCTGGATAGTGCGGCGAATTTCTTCGTCACGGCCAATAACCGGGTCGAGCTTGCCTTGCTCCGCACGCTCAGTCAGGTCGATAGTGAATTTTTTCAATGCCTGGCGCTGGTCTTCGGCACCTTGGTCATCAACTTTGTCACCACCACGCATATCTTCAATTGCCTTATTTATTTTATCTTTTGTTGCACCGACTGCTTTTAACATGTCAGTCAAGGTGCCGCTGCTTTCAAGTACCGCCAGCACAAACAGTTCTGACGAGATAAATTTATCTGCACGTTTTTGCGCTAATTTGTCACAGAGATTCAATACACGAACCAGCTCGTTTGATGGTTGAACATCACCGCCAGTCCCTTCAACTTGTGGAAGACGACCTAACGCTTGCTCAATGTCGCTGCGCAAATTGGCGACATTAACCCCCGCTGAGGTCAACAATGGGCGAACCGTCCCCCCATCCTGATTGAGCAGTGCGCTCATCAAATGTAACGGTTCAATAAATTGGTTGTCGCGCCCAAGAGCTAAAGATTGGGCATCGGCGAGGGCAAGCTGGAATTTGCTAGTAAGACGATCCAGACGCATAACACCTCCAATATTGGTCAAAATTGCTACTGGAGATTAGATGAGGTCATCCCTCAAATTTTCAAGGTTATTTTGACACTAAATATTCAAAATGAAATGTTATGCGCCAATGGATCGTCTTAATTCAATAGGTTATATCAACCAGACTAAACTTGCCATACGCCCGGTAATTCCATCGCGCCGATAAGAGAAAAATTGCTGATTTTCAGTCACAGTGCAATGGTCTCCACCATAAATAGCGTGAACCCCCGCAGCCTGTAGCCGTAATCGAGCTAATAAATAGATGTCGGCGAGATATTTAGAGCCGGAAGGTGTGAATGCAACAGCGGATTGCGCGTCAAAATTGATAAAGGCCTGTTTAACCTCTTCGCCCACTTCGAACTGCTGCGGACCAATGGCCGGGCCTAACCAGGCAATAATAGAAGAAGGATTTGCATTGAACTGAGTGAGCGTTTGTTCCAGAACACCGGCACAGAGGCCACGCCACCCCGCATGAGCTGCGGCCACTTCATCACCCGCCAACGAGCAAAACAGCACAGGCAAGCAATCGGCTGTCATTACCGCACAAACTTGCCCAATAACATGGCTGTAGACCGCATCAGCCTGTACATCAGAAACAGCCTTGCCATCCAGATGCAGGACACGAGTGCCGTGTACCTGTTCAAGCCAAACGGGCATTTGCGGCAATCCCGCTTGTTCCACTAAATATTGGCGGTTTGCAGCTACACTCGCCGCGATATCCCCTACATGGGTACCAAGATTTAATGAATCATAAGGGAATTCGCTGATACCACCATGACGAGTCGTGCTACATGCCTTAACGCCAGCAGGCAATGGCCAATCGGGGAGTATCAGCTTGTTCATTACCAATCCATCTGATCTTTGAATTCTTCGGTATCAGCTTTCAGCGCATTAATCAGCTCAACCATATCGTCTGGTAATGCCGCATGCCATTCCATTTGAATGCCACTGATAGGATGATACAAACGCAGCATAGTTGCATGCAGCGCCTGGCGGTCAAAGCCACGCAAAATAGCAATAAAGGAGTCCGATGCGCCGCGTGGTGGGCGCGGGCGGCCACCATAAAGCTGATCACCCACCAGCGGATGGTTGATATGGGACATATGCACGCGGATCTGGTGCGTACGGCCCGTCTCTAAACGTAAGCGCAGACGAGTATGGGCACGGAAGTGCTCCATAATACGGTAGTGAGTTGTCGCCGGTTTACCCATCGGATGCACCGCCATGTGTGTCCGCTTGGTGGAGTGACGAGAAATAGGCTCGTCAACTCTGCCGCCAGCGGTCATATTGCCGATGGCCACAGCTTCGTATTCACGGGTAATTTCGCGTGCTTGCAGTGCTTCAACCAAGCGAGTCTGAGCCGGAACAGTTTTCGCCACCACCATCAAGCCGGTGGTATCTTTATCCAGGCGATGTACGATACCTGCCCGTGGTACATCCATGATTTCTGGATAATAATAGAGCAATGCATTCAGAACTGTGCCATCTGGATTACCGGCCCCAGGGTGCACCACTAAACCGCGGGGTTTATTAATAACCAGAATATCGTTATCTTCATAGACGATATCCAGTGGGATTTCTTGAGGCGCCCAGCGGGCATCTTCCTCAATTTGCGCGTCAATTGCGACGAGCTCGCCACCCAACACTTTTTCTTTAGGTTTGTTAATTGTTTTACCGTCGACAGTGACTCGGTCTTCCAAGATCCATTCTTTTATGCGAGATCTTGAATAATCAGGGAACAATTCGGCCAAAGCCTGATCTAACCGTTGACCGAGTTGTGATTCGGCCACCGTTGCGCTGAGTTGTACTTGTTGTGCCATATGCAGCTTCTTGTTCGTTAACGTTGGGTTTTGACGGCGATGCCGTTTAATATAATGTGCTATTGTATCTAGATCTTTATCGGGAGCTTAACGGACAGTCTCCCGGAATAACACTTCGAGGATAATCAAAACGTCATGACGCGTATGAAATATCTGGTGGCTGCCGCCACGTTGAGCCTGGTGCTGACCGGTTGCTCCAGTAACAAGGACGTGGTTCCCGATAACCCGCCTTCTGAGCTCTATGCTACCGCTCAGCAAAAACTGCAGGACGGTAACTTTAAGGGAGCCATTACGCAACTAGAAGCGTTAGATAACCGCTATCCTTTCGGGCCTTACTCTCAACAAGTTCAGCTTGATTTGATTTATGCGTATTATAAATCTGCTGATCTGCCGTTGGCGCAAGCCTCAATTGATCGCTTTATGCGCCTCAATCCCACACATCCTAACATCGATTACGTTTTATATATGCGTGGTTTGACTGACATGGCTCTGGATGACAGTGCATTGCAAGGCTTCTTCGGGATTGATCGTTCAGACCGCGATCCGCAACATGCTAAAGCCGCTTTCAGCGATTTTAACCAGTTGATTCAAAGCTATCCGAACAGCCAATACGCAACTGATGCGCAAAAACGCCTAATATTCCTGAAAAACCGTCTGGCCAAGCATGAACTGGCCGTGGCGCAATATTACACTAAACGAGGCGCTTACGTCGCGGTAGTTAACCGTGTTGAACAAATGCTAAGAGATTATCCTGATACTCAAGCCACTCGCGATGCGTTGCCGTTGATGGAAAATGCTTATAAGCAATTGCAACTCAATGCTGAGGCAGACAAAGTTGCCAAGATAATTGCGGCGAATCCAGCCTGATACTGTTTGTAACGAAAATAGGTCTGGAACGATAAAATAACAAACGGCAGCTCAAGCTGCCGTTTTCAATTCTGCTTTATCGCCACAAAACGATGAGATTCATGTCGTTAGGTTATCGCGCTGAGATCCTATCTAAAATGCAAAAATAATGCGTTTTATAACTATATCCAGGCAATATAACTTATCGATAATGCGGCATTACAATCAATGATTCAAGCCCCCGACACCCATTCCTGACGTTAAATCACAGTTCCCATGACCTTTGCAAAAAGTGACAAAAATAAGTGATCTTGATCATACATTTTGTGAAAAAGAGAGGTATGCTGAAGTTATCCAAGACGGAGCAGACAGAGAGGTAAGTCATATGACAGTCAACATTACCAGTAAGCAAATGGATATCACCCCAGCAATTCGCAAGCATGTTGAAGACCGTCTCACCAAACTGGATAAATGGCAGGCCCAGTTAATAAACCCACATATTGTACTGTCTAAAGATCCACAAGGATTCGTTGCCGATGCAACTATCAGTACACCGATGGGGCCCTTGGTTGCCAGTGCTAAACATGATGATATGTATGCTGCAATTAATGAACTTATCACCAAACTAGAACGCCAATTAAATAAAGTTCAACACAAAGGTGAAGCTCGCCGCGCAGCAAGCAGTGTTAAAGAGGCTAATTTGGAGTCAGCAGATTCAGTAGATGTCGAAGAAGAGTCCGAGCAGGAACAATAGCCGGGACAATCCATCTCATTTCGGATCTAACGCGCTTTCGGGCGCGTTTTTTTATTGACAGCAATTCAGACTGGCGGTTATGTTTGTTTTGGCTATAACATGTTATTTCCGTCAGCATCAACAACAGGTAACCAGCAACGATGATCAATAAAGTGTTTTTCTTCGCATTCTTTTTTACCTTCCCCTGATTGGGAGGCGTTTCGTCGTGTGATAAATAATGCGAAGACGAACAACAAAGCCTCCCAAGCCGGGAGGCTTTTTTTATTTAGAAAAAATAATAAGGCCAACCCCTATGACCGATAATCCATTACTGGTGCTACGTGAGCGCATCAGCGCACTAGACTTAAAACTGCTGGCGTTGCTGGCAGAACGGCGTGAATTGGCGGTGGATGTGGCTAAAGCCAAACAACTCCATCATCGCCCGATTCGCGATAAAGAACGTGAACGTGATTTGCTGGATGCACTTATCACCGCCGCAAAACCTTATGACCTGGATGGATTTTATATCACCCGTCTGTTCCAACTGATTATTGAAGATTCAGTATTGACTCAGCAGGCACTGTTGCAGCATCAGCTTAATCAAACCGCCCAACACTCTGCCCGTATCGCCTTTCTTGGCCCCAAAGGCTCTTACTCACATTTAGCCGCGCGCCAATATGCTGCTCGTCACTTTGAACAATTGATTGAGTGTGGTTGCCAAAAATTCCAGGATATTTTTACTCAGGTAGAAACAGGTCAAGCGGATTACGCCGTATTACCCATAGAGAATACCAGCTCAGGTTCCATCAATGACGTATATGACTTACTGCAACACACCAGTTTGTCGATTGTCGGGGAAATAACCAATCCTATTGACCACTGTGTATTGGTCGCCACCGAAACTGATCTGAACCAAATTAAGACCGTTTACAGCCATCCACAACCTTTCCAGCAATGCAGCCAGTTCATTAACCGTTTCCCACATTGGAAAATTGAGTATTGTGAGAGTACGGCTGCCGCGATGGAAAAAGTAGCGCAGTTGAACTCTCCGCAAGCGGCGGCATTAGGGAGTGAAGCGGGTGGCGCGCTTTATAACTTGCAGGTGCTGGAACACAATTTGGCGAACCAGCAGCAGAATATCACTCGCTTTATTATTCTAGCCCGTAAATCCATTGATGTATCTGAGCAAATCCCGGCCAAAACCACGTTAATTATGGCGACCGGGCAGCAATCAGGGGCATTAGTGGAGGCGCTACTCGTGCTGAGAGATCACGGGGTCGTCATGACCAAACTTGAATCACGGCCAATTAATGGTAATCCGTGGGAAGAAATGTTTTATATCGATGTGCAGGCCAATTTGCGTTCTGAATCTATGCAAAAAGCGCTGGCAGATTTAACACCGATAACTCGGTCATTGAAAGTATTAGGCTGCTACCCAAGTGAAAACGTGGTGCCAGTCAATCCAAGTTAACCAGCCTCTTGACCTTAATAGTCAAAAGCCACCTCGACACTGCCGGGGTGGCTTGGGGAAAACAGATAAGTTATAGATGGCAGTTATTGACGATTGTCATTCGCCTGACGCAATAATGAACGGCTTTCCACCAAGAAACGCTCCGCATAATCACCAAACCAGTGCTCAACTTTCTGGAAACTTTGCACAAAGGCTTGTTTGTCACTTTGTTCCAACAAAGTGATCGCCTCGCCAAAACGTTTGTAATAGCGTTTAATCAGCGCCAAATTATCTTCTGATGACATAATAATGTCGGCATAAAGCTGTGGATCTTGCGCAAACAGCCGCCCCACCATTGCCAATTCCAAACGATAAATCGGCGAAGACAGCGCTAATAGCTGTTCAAGCTGCACATTCTCCTCTGCTAAATGTAATCCATACGCAAAGGTCGCAAAATGGCGCAATGCTTGAATGAACGCCATATTCTGGTCATGTTCAACCGCACTGATACGATGTAACCTTGCTCCCCATACCTGTAGCTGTTCGAGTAGCCACTGATATGCTTGTGGGGAACGACCATCGCAATACACCACAACTTGCTTTGCCAAACTGCCAACATCTGGCCCAAACATCGGATGTAAGCCGACAACCGGCCCTTCATGGGCGGCGAGCATAGCTTGCAATGGCTTATTTTTGACAGAAGCGAGATCCAACAAAATACAATCTGGCGGTAATTTTGGTAATCGGGCTATCACTTCTTCAGTGATATGGATGGGCACACTGACAATCACCATCCCGGCATCTGCCAGAATAGATTCAGCCTGCGGCCAGTCCTCTTGTTCCAGCGTTTTTACCTGATAACCGGACAGAGTGAGCATTCGGCTGAATAACCGCCCCATCTGCCCGTCACCGCCGATGATAACCACCGGGCGCAACTGAGGGCACAGCGTCTTAAACCCTTTGTCATTCTCGCTGGTGTAAGACTCTCGCATTACCCGACGCAATACATCTTCAATCAAATCAGGCGGGACACCTAAAGCCTCGGCTTCCTGTCGGCGTGAGGCTAACATCGCCGCCTCACGATCCGGAACATAAATAGGCAAACCATAACGGCTTTTAACTTCACCTACTTCAGCCACCAAATGCAGGCGCTTTGCCAACAAATCCAGCAGTGCTTTATCCACTTCATCAATTTGATCGCGCAAAGCGGTCAGTTCAGCCACCATAACTTACTTTTCCTCTACAGTCCGGGCCGCCAGCGCTGAACGTAATTCCTGATGCATGCCACGTAACAGGGTTTCGGTGCTTTCCCAATCAATGCAGGCATCGGTCACCGAAACACCGTAGCGCATATCGGCGCGTGGTTGCTCAGATGATTGATTGCCCTCATGAATGTTACTTTCCAGCATCACACCAGTGATAGAACGATTGCCAGCCTTGATCTGTTCAACCACAGATTCAGCGACCGCAGTCTGACGACGGTAGTCTTTATTCGAATTACCATGGCTGCAATCTATCATTAAGGATGGAACGAGTCCCGCATCCTGCATCTGTTTTTCACACTGAGCGACATCTTGCGCGCTGTAGTTAGGGGTTTTGCCGCCACGTAAAATCACATGGCCGTGCGGATTCCCCTGAGTTTGCAATAAGCAAACCTGGCCCGACTGATTAATCCCCATGAAGCGGTGCGGCATAGCAGCAGCGCGCATAGCATTGATTGCCGTACCCAAACTACCATCAGTGCCGTTTTTAAACCCAACCGGCATGGACAAACCGGAAGCCATTTCACGGTGAGTTTGTGATTCAGTGGTACGCGCACCAATAGCTGACCAGCTAAATAAGTCGCCTAAGTATTGCGGGCTGTTCGGGTCCAGAGCTTCGGTTGCCAGAGGTAGGCCCATGCCCACTAAATCCAGCAATAATTGACGAGCAATATGTAATCCTCTTTCCACATCGAAAGAGCCATCCATTGCCGGGTCATTGATTAAGCCTTTCCAACCCACAGTCGTGCGGGGTTTTTCAAAATAGACACGCATAACGATATACAGGCTGTCACTCAATTCTGCAGAAAGAGTTTTCAAACGACGCGCATAATCCAGAGCAGCATCCACGTCGTGGATAGAACAGGGGCCACAGACCACTAATAAACGTGGATCATGTCCCTGAATAATATCAGCAATGGTTTTGCGGGCAGCTTCAATCGCATACTGATCATTTTCGCTCAATGGAAACTGGTTCTTCAGTTCTTCCGGGGTTATCAATACTTGTTCGGCACTGATATGGACATTATTGAGCGCATCTTTTTGCATGATCATATTCTTTACCTATCTCTGTTTAGCGGATGTCGTTTAGCGTATTTATCGTTTGAGAGCACCACAATATCATGCCGTGTAAAGTTTTCAATCCATATGTGTAAATAAATAATTACCACTAATTTTACAGGCGCATTTATATCTGACTTTTGCGGTAAGTCTCAGTTTCTGCAGATGGTCCTAACCTCCCTCTGAGGCCATGATAAAATGCGGAAAATTTGTGGAGGCTGTATGTTAAGAGTCATCATTGTCGACGATGAACAACCTGCGCGTGAAGATTTACGCGAAAGATTAACTGAAGAACATGATATTGAGATCGTCGCCGAATGTAGCAACGCACTAGAAGCAATCCCCGCAATACAGCGCCTGCAACCCGATGTGATATTTCTCGACATCCAAATGCCAAGAATTAATGGCCTGGAATTAGCCTCAATGCTAAATCCAGAAAGCATGCCGCACATCGTGTTTGTCACGGCTTACGATGAATATGCCATCCGAGCTTTTGAAGAGCATGCTTTTGACTATCTGCTAAAACCTCTCGACCATCAACGGTTAGAAAAAACGTTAATTCGCTTAAGAAGAGGTGTTGGTGTAAATAATAATTTACATAAAATAGCAGAGCCGATGTTGCGTCATATCCCTTGCTCTGGTCACAACCGCATTTTTTTACTGAAAATTGAAGAAGTAGAATATCTCAGTTCTGAACTCAGTGGAGTGCATGTTATCGGAACCGTACAATCTGGCTATACCCAGTTATCACTCAAAACGTTGGAAGAGAAAACACCCTTTGTCCGCTGTCATCGACAATATATGGTCAATACTGAACAGTTGGGTGAGATACAATTGATGGATAATGGTTCTGCTGAAGTAATCACCCGCAGTGGTAAACATATCCCCGTGAGTCGCCGTTACTTAAAACCCTTAAAGGAGAAATTGGGTATTAACTAAAAGCTATTTGGGCCTGGAATATATTTATATGTTGCGTCATTGTGCTATTGGTGAGTTTTTTAAAAACAATATTAATACATTACTTTCACAACCAGATTTTATATTCTATTAATACCGTTCCATTCCACTTTAATTAGTTAGAAAAGTCCGGGCTGATATAAAAATAGAGGCAGATCTCAGATTTAATTAGTTACATAACTGAACAATATAGCCTTGATATTCGCAAGTTTTTAATCAATGCCAATTGTGCTCTGATAGATAAAACGAGTATGAGCCATGTTCATTGCTTAAAAAAGCCAATATACAACCGAATTTTATTCATATTGGAAGCAAGGTAAAGTCATGATAACACTACAATTTATAATTATAATTCTCTGTCTATTAGTCGGTACACGCTATGGGGGCATGGGGCTGGGGTTAATAAGTGGTATTGGCTTATTTATTCTGACCTTTATCTTTGGCCTCGAACCCGGAAAACCACCAGTCGATGTCATGCTCACAATATTAGCCGTTATTGGTTGTGCTGCTGTATTACAAACTGCTGGCGGATTAAATGTAATGATGCAATTTGCTGAGAGATTATTACGGCGACATCCTCAGCATATTACGCTACTTGCACCATTTACTACTTGGTCATTAACCTTTTTATGCGGCACTGGACATGTTGTTTATACCATGTTCCCGATTATTTCTGATATTGCGATTAAAAAAGGTATTCGTCCAGAGCGCCCAATGGCGGTGGCATCTGTTGCCTCGCAAATGGCGATTACAGCTTCCCCGGTCTCGGTGGCGGTAGTGTCATTGGTATCAATTATTGGTGCCAATCACGGTATAGGCCATGCTTATAGCATTCTAGAAATTTTGGCAGTTTCTGTCCCAGCTTCACTTGTCGGTGTACTGGTAGCCGCCTTATGGAGCCTACGCCGCGGTAAAGATCTCGATAAAGACCCTGATTTCCAGGCAAGAATCAAAGATCCTGAGCAGCGCGACTTTATCTATGGCTCAACTGATACATTGTTAAATCAGGTTTTCCCGAAACAAGCTTATTGGTCTACCTGGATATTTTTCGCGGCTATCATACTGGTGGTATTACTGGGTGCATTTGCAGACCTGCGCCCTGCTTTTGAAGTTAAAGGCAAAATGCAGTCATTATCAATGAACCTGGTTATTCAGATGATGATGCTGATTGCTGGTGCAGTTATTCTTATTGGCTGTAAAGTTAAACCCAGCGATATCTCTAATGGCGCCGTATTCAAAGCCGGTATGGTCGCCATATTCTCTGTATTCGGTGTTGCCTGGATGAGCGATACCTTCTTCCAAGCCCACATGGGCGACTTAAAACTGGTACTGGAAGACGTGGTAAAAAGCCAACCTTGGACTTATGCCATTGTGTTGTTCTTAGTTTCCAAGTTGGTCAATAGCCAAGCCGCAGCATTGGCAGCAATCGCCCCCATGGGTTTGCAGCTCGGTGTTGAACCTAAAATGCTCATTGCTTTCTTCCCTGCAGCTTATGGCTACTTTGTTTTACCAACTTACCCAAGTGACCTTGCTTGTATCGGCTTTGACCGCTCGGGCACTACTAAGATTGGTAAATTCATTATTAATCATAGCTTTATCATTCCGGGCCTTATCGGTGTCGTCTGTTCGTGCATCACTGGCTACCTGCTGGTAACCACTTTTATGTAGTTAATGAGTAACAGTTGAGCTAAGAGCCAGAGCAATTCTGGCTCTTTTCATTTTTTCTTTTCGCCAGTATTCAAATACAAATTCATTTCTATTTATGACATTTTAAGAATGAACTCATCAAAAAATCCCTCTTATTATAATTAATTATTCAATCTGAAAGATCTTATGAGTAAGTAGGATCACAACTGCTACAATGCGGGCCGCATCACAAAAACCATCTTTTTTCACCATGGGCCTATTATGTTTTCTTTGCGTCATACCAGGGCGTTGCCGTTTTATATCAGCACACTCGCATTATCTCTCGTCAGTACCGCTGTTCTTGCTGACGCAACTGTTTTTACTGCTTTAGACGATCCTGCCACGGCCAAAAAGAGCTTCGATGGAACCGTTGAAGCAGGTTATACCGCACAATCAGGCAATACCAACAACTCAACATTGACGGCTAACTCAACGTTGACCTGGTTCCAGCCTAATACTGCTTATAGTTTGTGGGGGGCGGCGCGGAATACCAGTTCTAATGATCAACGCTCTTCTGAACGTTATCAATTGGGTGGCCGTACTCGATATAATCTGACGGATAGAAACTATTTATTTGGGCAGGCCGGTTGGTTAAATGATCGCTATAACGGTTTTGATTCCCGCTCTGTTTTAACCACAGGTTATGGTCGTCAGATTATGACCACTCCGCTGCACAATCTGCGAGTGGAATTTGGTCCAGGTGTCCGTCACGATGAATATTATCAAGGTGGCCGCTCGACGAGAGCCTTAGCTTATGCGGGTGGTAACTATACTTACCAACTGACTGACAACACCGTGTTCAGTGAAGGGGTTTCAGCACTGGCAAACGAAGAAACAACATTGAACTCAGAAACGGCGTTGAATGTTGCTATCAATAAAAGCTTCGCATTGCGTTTAGCCTATGTTGTGACCTATAACACCAAGCCACCAGCCAGCGCACCAAAAAATACTGATACTACAACATCAGTGACTCTGGTTTACGGCCTGTAATCATTTATTCAATATCCATAGCGTGGTGTGATGCCACGCTAATTCCCCTCTGATATCCCTTCTATTTATCTTCTATACCCTAAATAATTCGAATTGTAGGAAAGCAACTAACGCATATGCAGCTTGAAGTATGACGAGTATAGAAATAAAAAAAGGGGTCAGCCAATGGCTAACCCCTTCATAACTATTAACTTTTGGATGAAGCCTGAGCTGTACCTTAGTTAGTGCGGTTAAGACGCTCTTTGATACGAGCAGACTTACCAGTACGCTCACGCAGATAGTACAGTTTCGCTTGACGAACGGCACCACGACGTTTCACAGTAATGCTGTCGATTACTGGGGAGTGAGTTTGGAATACACGCTCAACACCTTCGCCGTTGGAAATTTTACGAACGGTGAACGCAGAATGCAGACCGCGGTTACGAATAGCGATAACCACGCCCTCGAATGCCTGCAGACGCTTTTTAGAACCTTCAACAACCCATACCTTAACTTCCACGGAATCACCCGGACGGAATGCAGGCACGTCTTGCTTCATCTGCTCTTGTTCGATTTGCTTGATAATATTGCTCATAATAAGTCTCTTACCCTAGGTAAACTGATATATCAGGAAGTTGGCACACGGCACAACGTTCCTTTCATAGTTCTGTTGCTCAGGGCTTGTGTTCCCGTTGGAACTCAGCCAGCAACACCATTTGCTCGTCAGTCAGAGCTAGGCTTTCTAGAAGTTCAGGTCTTCTAAGCCAGGTACGGCCCAGCGACTGCTTTAAGCGCCAGCGACGAATCTCGGCATGGTTGCCCGACAGTAAAACTGGCGGAACTTCCATCCCTTCTAACACCTCAGGACGAGTGTAGTGTGGGCAATCCAGCAACCCATCAACAAAGGAATCTTCCTCTGCTGAGGCCTGATGACCCAGCACGCCCGGGATAAAACGGGATACTGAATCTATCAGAGCCATTGCCGGCAGCTCGCCACCGCTGAGAACGTAATCGCCAATTGACCATTCTTCATCAATTTCAGTTTTGATTACGCGCTCATCAACTCCTTCGTACCGACCACACACCAGAATCATCTTCTGGTTGGTCGCCAGTTCGCAAACACCCTGTTGGTCCAGTTTGCGTCCTTGAGGTGACAGATAAATCACCTTTGCTCCCTCGCCTGCCGCTGCTTTTGCTGCATGAATGGCTTCCCTTAACGGTTGCACCATCATCAGCATTCCCGGGCCACCGCCATATGGGCGGTCATCCACGGTACGATGCCGGTCGTAGGTGAAATCACGAGGACTCCAACACTGCACGCTCAGCAGGCCATTTTTTACTGCCCGGCCAGTTACCCCGTAATCGGTTATTGCGCGGAACATCTCGGGAAATAGGCTAATAACACCGATCCACATTGTTTTGTTCCACTCATCTTTGCCGTTTAATTCGGAGGTCAAAAACCAGGATCCCAATCTACTTCAACACGTTGAGCAGTGAGATCGACATTCTTGATAACCTGCCCATGAAGAAACGGGACCAACCGCTCCTTCATACCGAATGCATCTTTCAGGTTTGCCTTTACTACCATCACATCGTTAGAACCGGTTTCCATCATATCGATGATTTTACCCAGTTCGTAACCCGTGGTTGTTACTACCTGACAGCCCATAAGGTCTTTCCAGTAGTAATCATCCTCTTCCAGTTCAGGTAGTTGTTGGGAATCTACGATAATTTCGCAATTAGTCAGTAAATTCGCGGCATCCCGATCATCAACGCCTTTTACCTTGATGATCAGATCCTGACTGTGGCGCTTCCAGTCTTCCAACTCGACATGCTGCCACTTACCACCCTGCTGGATAAACCACGGCTGGTAATCAAAAATACTTTCGGCGTTCTCGGTGGATGAAAATACTCTGAGCCAACCGCGAATGCCGTAAGTTGAACCCATTTTACCGAGAACAATCGGCTGTTCGGGAACCACTGGATTGAGTTGCTTGCTCATAATAACCACCACCGCGACAGATTAAGCTGCTTTCTTAGCGTCTTTGATCAGCACAGATACGCGATCAGAAACGGTTGCGCCCAGGCCAATCCAATGTTCGATACGGTCCAGGTCCAAACGCAGAGCTTCAGCCTGACCAGATGCGATCGGGTTAAAGAAGCCTACACGTTCGATGAAACGGCCGTCACGAGCATTACGGCTGTCAGTCACTACTACTTGATAGAACGGACGCTTTTTAGCGCCGCCACGAGCCAAACGAATTGTTACCATAACATCCTCTTTAGTTAATAAAACAACTGGACCCCATCGGGGAACGGGGTCCAGTTGCAATATAAAAAGCCCGAAAATTTTACTCATTTTGGCGCAAAAAGCAATCTAAAGCGTAGATTCCTATGCGCCAGTTTTTTAATAAGCACAATTTTCTTCGTTTACCGCTGTTTTCAGCGGGAAATCTTTACTCATTTCACACCGGTTAACATCACAGCGTGAAATATACCCTTCGTACTTGAAACCGCAGGATTGTTGGCTTGTCGCCTACCTGCAACCCCAATCACTTTGGGTATGACCATCAACGGCCTGGGAAACCCGGTGGCATCATACCTTTCATGCCACGCATCATTTTGGCCAAACCGCCATTTTTCATTTTCTTCATCATGCGCTGCATATCATCGAACTGCTTCAGCAAGCGGTTAACATCCTGCAC
Source organism: Yersinia rochesterensis (assembly GCF_003600645.1). Lineage (NCBI taxonomy): Bacteria > Pseudomonadati > Pseudomonadota > Gammaproteobacteria > Enterobacterales > Yersiniaceae > Yersinia > Yersinia rochesterensis. The sequence continues at coordinate 1,010,639 of NZ_CP032482.1, read as the reverse complement.
TTGCACACCAGAACCAGTGGCGATACGGCGCTTACGTGAGCCTTTAATGATTTCTGGCTTGGCGCGCTCTTTCAGCGTCATCGAGTTGATGATAGCCTCCATCCGCACGGTTACCTTATCATCCATCTGCGACTTCACGTTATCTGGCAACTGACCTGCGCCCGGCATTTTACTTAGCATGCTGGCCATGCCGCCCATATTGCGCATTTGTTTTAGCTGATCAAGAAAGTCATTAAGATCAAAGCCATCGCCTTTTTTCAGCTTAGTTGCCAGTTTTTCCGCTTGTACGCGGTCAACTTTGCTTTCGATATCTTCAATCAGCGACAGAACATCGCCCATTCCCAAAATACGTGAAGCCACGCGATCGGGATGGAACGGTTCAAGTGCATCTGACTTTTCGCCAACACCGAGGAATTTAATCGGCTTGCCGGTAATATGGCGGATAGACAGCGCAGCACCACCACGAGCATCACCATCAACTTTGGTTAACACCACACCGGTGAGTGGCAGCGCTTCATTGAATGCTTTCGCTGTATTGGCGGCATCCTGACCGGTCATGGCATCAACAACAAACAAGGTTTCAACCGGATTAATCGCGGCATGAACTTGTTTGATTTCGTCCATCATCGCTTCATCAACGTGCAAACGACCGGCAGTATCGACAATCAGGACATCATAAAACTTAAGTTTCGCCTGTTGCAGAGCCCGATTGACAATATCAATCGGTTTTTCCTGTACATCAGACGGGAAGAAATCAATGCCAACACCTTCAGCCAGAGTTTCCAACTGTTTGATCGCCGCAGGGCGATAAACGTCGGCAGACACCACCAGCACTTTTTTCTTCTGTTTTTCTTTAAGGAACTTACCCAGTTTAGCCACACTGGTGGTTTTACCCGCACCTTGTAGGCCAGCCATTAACACCACTGCTGGCGGTTGCGCTGCCAGATTCAGTTCGTTATTGACCTCGCCCATGGCGGCAATAAGTTCATTCTTAACGATTTTGACGAATTCCTGACCCGGCGTGAGGCTTTTGTTCACCTCATGCCCGACAGCACGCTCTTTTACCCGGTTAATAAAGTCACGAACCACCGGCAGAGCTACGTCAGCCTCCAATAACGCCATGCGTACTTCACGTAGCGTTTCTTTAATATTTTCTTCTGTCAGCCGGCCACGGCCGCTGATATTGCGCAGTGTGCGCGACAATCGATCAGTTAAGTTCTCAAACATTGTCTCATACTCAACGTGGAAACAGGCCGCTCTGGCGACACAATGGGGGGATTATAACACGAAGCTTAAACGATCTCTGCTCTCACATCGGAGAACGGTTGGAGAGGGACGCTCTCAACGCTATACTGGCTATCTAATTCACTTAGCCGATGCCCATATACCGCTATGCCCGTGTTCTCCATTTTGGCTTTGATCGCTTACTCACTCAGTCTGGGCTTGATTGTCCCAAGTCTGGTGCAGAAAAATAGTGCTTACCGGCGCCTGGCGCTGATTTCTGCCGTCGTGGCGCTAGTGTGCCATGCTATTGCTCTGAAGCATCAGATTTTTGATGTCGGCGGCGGTCAAAATCTGACTTTATTGAATATTGGCTCCATTGTCGGGCTGATGATCTGCACTATTATGACTATCGTCGCCTCACAGGGGCGTGGTTGGTTCTTGTTGCCGATTGTCTACAGCTTTGCCATGATTAATCTGGCACTTGCCAGTTTGTTGCCAGGTGAATTCATTACCCATTTGGAAGCCAGCCCTGCCATTTTTGTCCACATTGGGCTAGCCCTCTTTGCCTATGCAACACTTATCATCGCAGCACTGTATGCCCTGCAATTAGCTTGGCTTGATTATCAATTAAAAAATAAGAAAGTCACCTTTAATGCTGATATGCCGCCCTTGATGAGCATTGAACGCAAAATGTTTCATATCACCCAAATTGGGGTGGTCTTGCTGACCCTAACGCTGTGTACTGGCCTGCTTTATATGGATGATATATTCAGTAAAGAAAACGTCCATAAAGCGGTGTTATCAATCATGGCCTGGTTTGTCTATATTGTCTTATTGTGGGGCCATTACCATGAAGGTTGGCGCGGGCGTAGAGTAATTTGGTTCAGTTTTGCAGGCGCATTTTTGCTAACTTTGGCCTATTTTGGCAGCCGCTTACTGCAGGAAATTATGATCTCTTAGCCGTAACCATCCGCACATGACCTTGTTGAACTGAACTAGCAGGGCCTTCATATCATTAAAGGAACACTGTGTTGGATCATGTTTCCACTAGCACGCTGATCATCATCCTGGTCATTATGATCGTGGTTTCGGCTTATTTTTCTGCCTCCGAAACCGGCATGATGACGCTTAATCGCTATCGATTACGCCATTTGTCCAAACAGGGTAACCGTGCCGCACGGCGGGTTGAAAAGCTGCTGCGCCGCCCTGACCGCCTGATAAGTTTGGTCTTAATCGGCAATAATCTGGTCAATATTTTAGCCTCAGCACTGGCAACAATTGTTGGCATCCGGCTCTATGGCAATGCTGGGGTTGCTATCGCCACTGGCGTATTAACTTTTGTGGTCCTAATTTTTGCTGAAGTTATGCCGAAAACTATCGCCGCCCTTTATCCTGAGCGCGTTGCATTCCCCAGCAGTGTTTTACTGGCCCCATTACAAAAAATCATGCTGCCACTGGTATGGTTACTCAATACCATCACCCGTGGACTGATGCGCCTGTGTGGCATTCGCGGAAATGTACACCGCAGTGATGCGGTCAGTCAGGATGAATTACGCAGTATTGTGAATGAATCACACTCACAAATTTCTCGTCGTAATCAAGATATGTTGATATCAGTGCTGGATCTGGAAAAAGTCACTGTCAGCGATATTATGGTGCCGCGTAATGAAGTGGTCGGCATTGATATCAATGATGATTGGAAATCAATCATGCGGCAGCTAACACACTCGCCGCATGGTCGCATTGTGTTGTATCGTCAATCATTGGATGATGCTATCGGTATGCTGCGGGTGCGGGAAGCCTACCGGCTGATGACAGAGAAGAAAGAATTCAATAAAGAAAATCTGTTGCGGGCGGCTGATGAAATCTATTTCATTCCCGAAGGCACACCATTGAATGTACAACTGGTGAAATTTCAACGTAATAAAGAGAAAGTCGGCATGATCGTCGACGAGTATGGTGATATTCAAGGATTAGTGACAGTGGAAGATATTCTGGAAGAGATCGTCGGCGATTTTACCACATCCATGTCACCTAGCCTGGCAGAAGAGGTTAATCCACAAAGTGATGGCTCAGTACTGATTGATGGTAGCGCCAATGTGCGTGGACTGAATAAAGCATTCAACTGGTCACTCCCAGTGGACGCCCGCACTATCAATGGCATGTTATTGGAGGAGCTGGAGGATATTCCCCAGATAGATGCTCAGGTTCGTATTGGAAACTATCTGATTGATGTGCTGGATGTACAAGAAAACATGATTAAGCGGGTGCGAGTGACACCTATCCTACCGGATAATCATGTTGGGTAATCCCACGACTCGGTGATATCGACGGACATAAAAAAGACGCCTTTGCAGCGTCTTTTTTGCATTTATCTACCGAACATCAAAATCGACAACTGAAAACTAGATATGTAATTCAGTCAGTTTTTCTTTCGGCAATGCCAGCTCTTCGTTGTGATTGATACGCACGCCGCGGTCGATAATCCCTTTGGCAATCTCCTGCGCCTCTTCCAGCGAATGCATATGGTAAGTACCACACTGATATTCGTTCAATTCAGGAATTTTTCGCTGGTCGGTCACTTTCAATACATCAGCCATTGCCGCTTTCCAGGCATCAGCAACGCGTTGCTCATCTGGCGTACCTATCAGGCTCATATAGAAACCAGTACGGCATCCCATTGGGGAGATATCGATAATCTCCACGCCATTACCATTGAGATGGTTACGCATAAAACCGGCAAACAAGTGCTCAAGTGTATGAATCCCTCGTTCTGGCATCACTTCTTTATTTGGCACACAGAAACGTAAATCGAATACCGTTATCTCGTCGCCATGAGGGGTTTTCATCGTCTTAGCAATGCGTACAGCCGGAGCTTTCATAATGGTATGGTCTACGGTAAAGCTATCCAATAATGGCATTTAGTTACCTCCTCATAAAAAAATAATTTTTATTCGATCTTTTTTTCGCAACCGGTGAAACTTTTTGGTATCCCGCACGTCTTAATATGTGAAAGACGCGCATTTGTTATCATCATCCCTGTTTTCAGAGATGTTAATTTGGCCACAGCAATGTGGCCTTTTCTTTTTTATTGGCCGCCGTGAAGCGCCAAATACTCTTCAAAGCTTAGCTTATCTTTCGACTCCAGCTCACGTTGACGCACCCAAGAGGCTGTGCCCTCTTCAGATAATTGCTCTTCAGTTAGCAATTCCAAAGGTTCTGTTTGCAGCATTTCCCGGTAGCGTTCGGCTAACTCAAGACCAACACCACCAATACCACCTTCTTTCATTGCTTGCAAAATACGCGCTGAGAACGTCAAACTCGGATCATCAAAGAACGCGACAAGTTCGTCACAAACCTGTTGATATTCAGTGCTATCTTTACCATCCAATACTTCGGCAACACGGCGCAAGTCGGCAAACAGATCTTTACCCACTTTCTCCAGCGGCTCACGGGTATCATTACAACCCATACCGATAGTCTGACCGGGTTTACGCCCTTCCAAAATGACCCGATTCCAGTTTTTCCGAGTACACAGTAATTCGTCACTGCTCATTTCAGGCGCATCAGCCAACACACACCAAATCAAGAATAAATCGAGGAACCGCGCCTGTACGGCATCAACACCGATAGGTGAGAATGGGTTAATGTCCAAAGAGCGAACTTCAATATATTCAATCCCACCGCGCAACAAAGCATCAGAGGGGGATTCGCCAGCACGAGTCACTCGCTTAGGCCGAATTGGGGCATAGAGTTCATTTTCAATCTGTAACACATTGGTGTTCAGTTGCAGATGACGCTCACCATCTTTTAGCCCCAATGCTGCATATTCTTCTGATGGCGTTTTAATTGCGCGCTTCAGCCCAGCAACATAGGTATGCAGGTCATTAAACGTAATACCCAAATTACTCTGTGATTTATTGGTATAACCCAAGTCACTCAAGCGTAATGAGGTGGCATAAGGCAGATAACACATTCCTTTATCATTGCGTTCAAACGGCAAGGCAGTTTCACGCCCTTGCAGGAATGACGCGCAAATTGCCGGTGAAGCACCAAACAGATAAGGGATAACCCAGCCAAAACGATAATAATTGCGGATCAGGCGGAAATATCCGGCGGAAATTTCTTCCTTGCCACTTTTTTCATCGGTAACACCCGCCCATGCCTGCCAAAACTCTAGCGGCAAAGAGAAATTATAGTGCACACCTGAAATCGTTTGCATCAAGGCACCATAACGATTTTTCAAACCCTCACGGTAAAGTGTCTTGAAACGACCAATATTAGAAGAACCATATTTAGCCAGCTCAATATCCTGCTCTGCACCAATAAAGCAAGGCATGCTCAGTGGCCACATGCGCTCATCACCCAACTTACGGGCGGTATAGCGATGGATATCGCGCAAAAAAGCCAGCAGATGGTCAATATCGCCATCTACCGGTGTAATGAATTCCAGCAATGCCTCAGCAAAGTCGGTGGTAATCCACTGATGTGTTAATGCGGCACCCAATGACTCTGGATGGCCCGTCGAGGCTAATTGGCCATCGGCAGTCACTCTCAATGTTTCCCGCTCGATACCACGACGGATACCTTTCAGGGCTTTAGGGTGCGCTTCCAGCCAAGTTAGCGCGTGTGATACATCCGGGATCAAATCGACCTCCCGCTCTTGAAAACCATAACTCGCCAGCATACTGAAACTGCATAGATGTGACTATGTAAGTTTGTCACACTCTTTACTGCCACCAGGCAATTCCTTGTAGCGTGACTACCGTTAACACGATATAACGCAATGCTTTTCCCAGACACAGAAAAAAAACCACAAGACCCCAGGGCATACGCAACCAGCCTGCTAACACACACATCAAATCGCCCACCACCGGTAACCAGCTCAATAATAAAGCTGCCGGGCCAAAACGTTGAAGCCAGCCAAGAGCTGTACTCATCCCGCGCTGTGGCTTTAGTTCCGGTAGTAAGCGGCCTATAACAACATTAGTTAGCCCCCCAAGGGTATTTCCGACGGTAGCAGACAACACCAGCATCATGGCCGGCGCACTCCCTGCCGTTAAGAGGGTGACTAACAGAATTTCCGAATTTCCCGGTAAGAGCGTTGCGCTAAGAAAGCTACTCCCAAATAATGAAGCAATAGCTAGCGTACTACTCACAGTAGACGCACATCAACTACTGCCATATTGGCTCTTTTTGCCGCCTCAACACCAAAATCAGCATCTTCAAAGACCACACACTTCTGTGCAGGCACACCGAGTAACTGCGCGCAGCGCAAGAATGTCTCAGGCGCTGGCTTATGTTGAGTAACATCATCGGCACCGACAATGACATCAAAATAGTCACGTAATCCTAAGTGGCGTAAAAGCAGCTCTGCCATGGCGTGTTCGCTTCCAGTGCCAACAGCCATAGGTTTACGCCCATGATAGGCTTTAACCACGCCTATGAGCGGCAGAGGCTTCACATTATCCATCAACAGTGATTTAAACAATGCGGTTTTTTCAGCAGCCAACAAATGGGGATCCAGATCCGCTTGATGATTAGCAATAATTACGCTAGCAATTTGCCACGTAGGTGCGCCATTCAAAGCGACCAAGGCCTGCTCGTCAAAAGCCATACCATAAGGCGTCAGTACCTGCCGCCATGCCTGACGGTGCGTGGGCTCGGTATCCAGGATGGTGCCATCCATATCAAAAATCAGGCCTTCATAGCGATCGTACATCGTGACCCCACGACCAGGGAAAAAATGAAAAGCTACTTTATCGCAAACTAACTAAATTGTCGCTCACTGTATAATCAATTGAATTTAATCAAAAAAATATCATTCCCAAAAGGAAATAGCGCTATAACACATAGTGAAAATCAATGAGCTGAAAGGGATAAAAGATAAGAGGCTGAAAACATTCAAATGGCAGTGCGGCGTAAGGTCTAAAAAGCAGAAAACCCCGCCGTAGCGCTGAGGGATCCCCACTAATTCAGCGCTAATAAACCAACACCATACTTCGGTAGGTTTTGGCGAGGTGATTAAGAACTGCATCCAGTGCTGTTCGCGTTAAAATTAGCGGAGAGTGTCGCAAGATATTCTCCGCTAATGTCAGATAAGATATAACCCGTCGTGACTTAAGGCTGTTAGCCTGATACCTCAGATGTAACCCTTTATTTTCAGCATGATAGCCAAGTAACCATAATACTGCCGTGCTTAACGTTGCCAGAAGACTTAACACCAGTATACGCCCCGCTGTGCGGCTGTGACTGGCGCGAAGCCCAAAGCCAAAACGTTCACTTTTCTCATCGCGAAAATTCTGCTCTATCTGCATCCTGCGACTGTATAACTTCATGACTTCACGTGGTTTAAACTCCTCTGTACTGCTAAAAATAAGCCACGGTTCTTTTGCTGCGGCGCGTCCGTCCCGCTCCTGCGAATAGCGAGATATCCGGCAACGGGCACGTTTATTCTGCCGCCCTTTGGGTTCCTTTTTATGCAGGTAAAAGTGACCATCACAGCGGGCATATTCTGCACGTGCGAGTGTCCCCGGCCCCAGATATTCAGGTTGGCCACTGGCCGATAATTCCTGCCGCCTGAACCAGTGCTCACCTTTTTTATCCAGCCGGAGCTGGATATTGCCTCTGACTCGCCCGATAAAATCCCAACCCAATGATTTAATATGGTGAAACCAGGCATTTTGAAAACCGGCGTCAGTGACGATGAGTACCTTTTTATCAGGCGCAATAGCGGTGGCGATAGAATTCAGGAACTCTTTTTGTATCAATGCATTCTGTTGGTTATGCGAGGGAACAATTTGGCTCATTAACGGGATGGAACGACCATCACAAATCAGGCTGGCGCGTAAGACGTGGAATGCCTGTGAGGGATAACCACTCCAGTCAACAGCAATAACACACCAGGGAAGTCGGCGCGTAAGTAACGAAGTAATATTACGAAATATCAGAGGGATGTCATGGTGAAGAGCCGTATTACCTAACAGCCGGTCAACCCGTTTTATCTTGTGTTTTACCTGAGCGGTTCCCGGCAGATGGCGTCCGATACTGGTCAGGGTCAGAGAAGCGCCACGCGTCAATGCAACGGTTGCATCAATCAGGGCATTTTGACGATATTGATGAAACGGGGCTAAAGCGCCCCGGAAAAAGTTCTGGCATACTTTACGGGCAGGCATAGAGTTGATCTCGCTGAATTGGTTGCACAATCAGTAGATCATATTTTCTCTATGCCTGTCCTTTTTTCTGGGGATTCACCAGCGCCGTAGCGAGGTTTCTTAATATGGTGCACCCAGGAAGATTCGAACTTCCGACCGCTCGGTTCGTAGCCGAGTACTCTATCCAGCTGAGCTATGGGTGCAATTTTTTATTTCTAATTTTACGAGGGTGTTTCAGTGAGTGAAACTTAACAACAAGATTGATGACCTAGAAGATGGTGCACCCAGGAAGATTCGAACTTCCGACCGCTCGGTTCGTAGCCGAGTACTCTATCCAGCTGAGCTATGGGTGCAATTAATTCTTTGACACTACCTGATGTTCATTTGACTATTTCACCATACTGCAAAATATGGTGCACCCAGGAAGATTCGAACTTCCGACCGCTCGGTTCGTAGCCGAGTACTCTATCCAGCTGAGCTATGGGTGCATAGTAAATGGCGGTGAGGGAGGGATTCGAACCCTCGATACAGCTTTTGACCGTATACTCCCTTAGCAGGGGAGCGCCTTCAGCCTCTCGGCCACCTCACCATACGCTTCTTTCGAATTGTGCCTAACTTGCTTTTGAAGAAGCTCATCGGCACTGCGTGGCGCACATATTACTTTCCCGCACTTATAAGTCAAACAATTTTTCCTAACTCACGTTCATTTGCACAATTCACACACAACATGGGCAGTTTCACGTCAAAAAGAGTGTTTTATCAACAGGGAAGATAGCGTTTATTGTGGTGTAGCTAGAGAGCGAGAAAAAAGAAATTATCCTGTTCACCCCATTAGATTAGTCGTGAGCAGATAATTATTACAGAAATAAGAACACAAAAAGGGGATGAAGAGCGAAATGAGGGGGAGAATAAACAGCAGTAGCGCCTCGTGTAACACGAGACGCTTCTTCAAAATCAGTAAGTCGTCGGTTGAGACTTTTCTGCTTGGATACGCTGGTAGATTTCTTCACGGTGAACAGAAACCTCTTTCGGAGCATTTACACCAATACGGACTTGGTTGCCTTTAACCCCTAATACAGTAACCGTAACCTCATCGCCAATCATGAGTGTTTCACCAACTCGACGAGTCAGAATAAGCATTCTTTGCTCCTTGAAAAATTAAAAGAGTCGGGTCTCTCAGTTTCCCCGCCATTATCCATCATACACCGTGAAAACGTAAGCTATCACATTCACATAAAATGTAAGTAGCTTGGTCAAGTCTCTAACTAATACAAGTTTAGCTGAAGCAAACAACTTTGCGTTTAACTTTGTTTTCGAACTATGACAGGAAAATTGAAAAACGCCATACCCAACATACAGATATGGCGTATTGATTTAATAGGCCATTACTGACTTATAATCGGGATGCTACCCATGCTTCAACACTGGCTAACGCTGATGGCAATGCTTGCACATCGGTACCACCCGCCTGAGCCATATCAGGGCGCCCACCGCCTTTACCGCCGACCTGCTGGGCAATATCGGCGATTAACTCACCCGCTTTTACTTTACCGGTGAGATCTTTGGTTACACCAACGATTAGGCTGACCTTATCATCTGCGGTAGTTGCCAGCACAATAATTGCAGAACCCAGTTGATTTTTAAGATCATCAACCATAGTACGCAACATTTTTGGCTCAACATTATCCAACTGGCTAACTAAAAGTTTCACACCATTGATCAATTTCGCACTAGACGATAATGAAGCACTTTCCTGAGCAGCTTGCTGATCTTTCAATTGCTGGAGTTCACGCTCGAGCATTTTACTGCGATCCAGCACCGCACGAACTTTATCGGCTAGATTATGGGTATCACCTTTAACCAAATGAGCAACATCCGAAAGCAGGTCACTCTGCTGGTGTAGTAGCTCGATAGCCCCCTCGCCAGTGACTGCTTCAATACGGCGAATTCCGGCGGCAGTACCTGATTCAGACAAAATACGGAACAAGCCGATATCACCGGTACGGTTAGCATGAATACCACCACATAGCTCGGTTGAGAAATCACCCATGGTCAAGACTCTCACCTGGTCATCATACTTCTCGCCGAACAGAGCCATCGCGCCTTTTTCTTTCGCCGCATCCAACTCCATCACTTCGGTTTGAACGGGCATATTACGGCGAATTTGCTCGTTAACTATGTCCTCTACCAGGCGAATCTGTTCCGGTTTCATTGCTTCAAAATGCGAGAAATCGAAACGCAGGTATTTATCATTAACTAATGAGCCTTTTTGAGCAACGTGCTCGCCCAGTGTTTTGCGTAATGCTGCATGCAGTAAATGAGTTGCAGAATGGTTCAAACGAATACGGTTACGCCGTGCAACATCCACCTGAGCATCAATGCTGTGATTAACTCGCAATGTTCCATGAGTTAACTGCCCTAAATGGCCAATAGCCTGACCATATTTCTGAGTGTCAGCCACAGCAAAAGTTGCAGTCGCATTTTTCAGTTCGCCTTTATCGCCAACCTGGCCGCCAGACTCACCGTAGAATGGGGTTTGACTCAGAACAACAACAGCCTCTTCACCTTCATGAATCTCATCAACAGCTTCGCCATTGCGGAACAACGCGGTCACAGTTGACTGCTGCTGAGCATGATCATAGCCAGAGAACTCACTTGCTCTGTCAACACGGATCAAGCTGTTATAATCGGCACCAAAACCACTGGATTCACGAGCTCGGCGACGTTGCGCTTCCATTGCTTGTTCAAAACCGGCTTCATCCACTTTCAGATTACGTTCACGGCAGACATCTGCGGTTAAATCAACCGGGAAGCCGTAGGTATCGTACAGGCGGAAAGCAGTCTCGCCATCGAGGGTATCACCGGTCAATTTACTAAGTTCTTCATCCAACAGAGCTAAGCCGCGCTCTAATGTCCGCGCAAACTGTTCCTCTTCGGTTTTCAGAACCTGTTCAACCATCGCCTGCTGTTGCTTCAATTCATCAGCAGCAGACCCCATTACAGCAATCAGCGGAGCAACCAGTTTGTAGAAGAAAGTCTCTTTCGCGCCCAGCATATTGCCATGGCGGATAGCTCGACGAATGATACGGCGCAGTACATAACCACGGTTTTCATTCGACGGAATAACACCATCAGAAATAAGGAAAGCGCAAGAGCGGATATGGTCAGCAATAACTCGCAGCGACTTGCTAGAAAGATCAGTCGCACCAGTAACTTCCGCTACCGCTTTGATCAAATCGCGGAACAGGTCAATCTCGTAGTTCGAGTTAACATGTTGTAATACCGCAGCAATACGCTCAAGCCCCATACCGGTATCAACCGATGGCTTAGGCAATGGCAGCATCGTGCCATCAGACTGGCGGTTGAACTGCATGAAGACAATATTCCAGATCTCAATATAGCGATCGCCGTCTTCTTCAGCCGATCCTGGCGGCCCCCCCCAAATGTGGTCACCATGGTCAAAGAAAATCTCTGTACATGGACCGCAAGGGCCAGTATCACCCATTTGCCAGAAGTTATCTGATGCAAATGCACCGCCTTTGTTATCACCAATACGGATAATACGCTCACGCGGGATCCCGATATCATTAGCCCAGATTTCATAGGCTTCATCGTCGGTTTCGTAAACGGTTACCCACAGTTTCTCTTTCGGTAAATTAAACCACTGTTCGCCAGTTAATAACTCCCAAGCGAAACTGATGGCATCATGTTTGAAGTAATCGCCGAAGCTGAAGTTACCTAACATTTCAAAGAATGTATGATGACGCGCGGTATAGCCTACGTTTTCAAGGTCATTATGCTTACCACCTGCTCGCACACAGCGCTGAGAGGTTGTCGCCCGGGAGTATGCCCGTTTATCCAAACCTAAGAAAACATCCTTAAACTGGTTCATCCCGGCATTGGTAAACAACAGCGTAGGGTCATTATTAGGGACCAAAGAGCTGCTTGATACAACCTGATGTCCCTTGCTATGGAAGAAATCGAGAAACGCTTGACGAATCTCAGCGGTGCTCTTGCTCATAATTGCCCCGGAAACAAGCTAAAAGAATAGCCCGCGAGCGGATCGCGTTACTTTAAATAGCAACACAAAGGGTAAGCTCACGAACAAAAAGTGGGACTAAGATAAATTTTCTTCGAGGGGAAGTAAAATCCTGTGTGCATTCATTCGACAAAATCATTGTAAATCGACTGAATTTCTTCCTGGAAAAAACCACGATAGAGCAGATAGCGCTGAACCTTAGCCTTTTCTTTCCATTCAACAGGTAAAACTTCACTAAATTTACGCTGCGCGATCTCTTTGGCAAGTAAACACCAATCTATTTCACTGATTTCAAAAGCAGCCTGAATGAGTTCTTTATCAACTCCCTTTTGTATCAATTCAGAACGGATACGCTGTGCGCCATATCCTTTACGACTACGACTCTTAATGTAACTGGCCGCAAAGCGGGAATCATCTAACCAATTATGTTGGTAGCAATAAGCAACAATTTGCTCAATAACTTTCGGATCAATCTCTGCGGCAGGTTCGCAATCCCCACTACCAGTGCGTTTTCCCCAATTTCCTTTTGCCGAAAATGGTTGTGCAGCAAGCTTGCGACGCAGTTCAGATTCACTATGATCACGTTGGGAGAGGAGTCTCATGGCACGGCTTAATAGGTCATTCATAAATATCCTTTTTACTTGAGCCGCAGCAGTGTTAGCGACACTTATTACTCAGCCTATCCGTGGCCTCACCACTGCAAACTTATTCAATTCAGTCTCCAACGCTAATTGTCTATAAGAAGCTGCCCCTCATTACTGACTGATATATTCATTCGTTTGTAGACTTGCTGCCACTTCGATTATGTTGGATATGAACATAAATTCAGATTGTTGCGCACACCAGGATTGACTAAAACGGATACATCATTTACTAAAACGGCCCACGTATTAGGTGAGCCGCATGTTAACTACTTAATTTACTAATCAGGCCGATGGCCTTACAAATTAAAACTCTTCGCTGGTTTCATCTGCTTCATCAGCAAGTACTGCTGTGGCTACAGGTTGTTCGCCATTACCGCCATTGAGAAGCATTTCACGCAATTTCTTATCCAACTCAGCGGCAACCGCTGGGTTTTCTTTTAAGTAGTTACTGGCATTCGCTTTACCCTGACCAATCTTGTCACCGTTATAGCTATACCATGCACCAGCTTTCTCAATCAGTTTGTGTTTAACACCCAAATCAACCAATTCGCCATTAATATTGATTCCTTCACCGTACAGGATCTGGAATTCAGCTTGTTTAAATGGTGCTGCGATTTTGTTTTTCACCACTTTAACGCGAGTTTCACTACCCACAACCACATCACCGTCTTTTACTGCACCAATACGGCGAATGTCCAAACGCACGGAGGCATAAAATTTAAGGGCATTACCACCCGTCGTGGTTTCTGGGTTACCAAACATAACGCCGATTTTCATACGGATCTGGTTAATAAAGATCAATAAGGTATTAGCGTTCTTTAGGTTACCTGCCAACTTACGCATCGCCTGGCTCATCATACGTGCCGCGAGGCCCATGTGAGAATCACCGATTTCACCTTCGATTTCAGCTTTTGGTGTAAGTGCGGCTACGGAGTCAACGATAATGACATCAACTGCACCAGAGCGAGTCAACGCATCACAGATTTCCAGGGCTTGCTCACCCGTATCTGGTTGAGAACACAGCAAGTTATCAATATCTACACCTAATTTTTTGGCATAAATCGGGTCAAGTGCATGTTCAGCATCGATAAATGCGCAAGTTTTGCCTTCACGTTGTGCGGAAGCAATAACCTGTAAAGTCAGTGTTGTTTTACCTGATGATTCTGGGCCATAAATTTCAACAATACGCCCCATTGGCAGGCCACCAGCCCCCAATGCGATATCAAGAGAAAGTGAACCGGTAGAGATGGTTTCAACATCCATTGAGCGGTCTTCGCCAAGGCGCATGATAGAGCCTTTGCCGAATTGTTTTTCAATTTGGCCCAGTGCTGCTGCTAACGCCTTTTGTTTATTCTCATCAATAGCCATTTTTACTCCCTCTCTGGGATGCAGGATTGCCCCTATCATCACCACTGAATGTTGTTTTGTGCAGGAAATTACCACTAATTATACTGTACAATCATACAGTATCAAGACTAATTTTGCAGAAAATCATCTAATAGTGTTTGTAGTGCGAAAACAGCTGCTTGCAGCCTGACCTCGTCACGATCACCGGGAAAAATTTGTTTTGTAGCACTGACCTGACCGTCGCGCGTAGCAAAAGCAAACCACACGGTACCGACTGGCTTCTCTGCTGTGCCGCCATCAGGCCCGGCAATCCCGCTGATCGATACCGAGAAGTCCGCACTAGCTGCATGCAATGCGCCCTGTGCCATTTCCTGGACAACAGCTTCACTAACAGCACCGTATTGTGCCAATGTGCTTTCTTTTACACCCAGTAAATCATGCTTTGCCACATTGCTGTATGTGACAAAGCCACGGTCAAAATAGGCTGAACTGCCCGCAATATCCGTCAAGGCTTTGGCGACCCAGCCGCCAGTACAGGATTCAGCACAGGTCACCCAAGCACCTCGGGCCTTTAACTTATGACCAATTGCAATACTGAGCTGACGTAATTGTTTCTCGCTCATTGTTGCCCCTTACTCTTATTAAATCTTCTGGTGCTGATAGTAGCACTTCTTTAGCCCGTAACGGCAACCACTGTCAGTTATGCGAAACGCCTCGCAGGGTACAATGAAAAAAAGCGCTTTCTCTAACAAAGCTTTACCTCAGAGGCTCAGCTGTTAGTATCAAAATAAAGAAGATGCGGCTGGTAATATCAGTGGTACCGGTAATTTATCCGGAATGATGAACTAAGGACGTGGCAGTGAAAAAAATTCTTAATGCCTTCTTCCCCCTCTATAGCGCAACCGTGTTGATGTTATTGGGTTCAGGTTTATTGACCACCTATATCTCGTTACGGTTGACCGCCATACATGTGTCTGGCGCATTAATCGGGGCAATTATCGCCGCAAACTATATTGGGTTGGTTATCGGAGGCAAGGTAGGCCATTTCCTGATTGCTCGGGTGGGCCATATACGCGCCTATGTAGCCTGTGCAGGTATTATTACGGCAGCGGTCTTGAGCCATGGGCTTACGGAATACATCCCTGCCTGGGTGGTTCTACGCTTGATTATTGGCCTGTGTATGATGTGCCAGTTTATGGTACTGGAAAGCTGGCTTAATGATCAGGCCGAGTCCAATCAGCGCGGTACAGTATTTGGCTTTTATATGGCGGCAACCTATGCCGGTATGGCATTAGGCCAGGTGGTATTAATGCTTCAACCTGAATTAGGTTTAAGCACACTCATGATTATTGCTTTGTTCTTTGCTCTTTGTCTTGTGCCGGTTGCACTGACAACTCGCAGTAATGCCCAGCAGATGTCACCAGCCCCCATGGAGCTGAAATTCTTTATCAGCTCAATCCCCAAAATACTGGCTTCAACATTAGTCATTGGCATGATTGTCGGTTCGTTTTATGGCCTGGCACCGGTCTATGCCAGTTTACAATCGCTTTCAACGCAAGAAACTGGTTTGTTCATGGCGTTATCTATTTTTGCCGGATTGGTTGCTCAACTCCCACTCAGTTGGTTGTCCGACCGCTATAACCGCACACTATTGCTCCGTATTAACGCATTATTGCTGGCATTGACTGCACTGCCGCTGGCGCTGGTGCCTCATATCTCGTTTCATTTTTTATTGGTTTTAGGCTTTATAGTCAGTATGTTGCAGTTCACCCTTTATCCGTTGGTCGTTGCGTTAGCCAATGACCTGATTGCCCCAGAGCGGCGAGTTTCTTTAGCCGCATGTTTACTGATGTCATTCGGGGTAGGCGCGAGTATCGGCCCACTTGCTGTGGGGGCGTTGATTGCACCGCTGGGAGGCAATATTTTGTATGCGTTCTTCTCACTGTGCGGTTTAAGTCTGATAGCATTCAGCCGAACGATTAAACAAGATCAAGACGAATTTGTTAACGATGCTCCGGTGCCACATATGGCAATCCCCGACAGCTTGGTCAGTTCGCCTTTATCTCCAGCACTAAATCCCAGTTTTGATGAACAACTGATCCACGACATTATGCCGCCCCCCGATCAATCTGAAGCAGAAAAGGAACCCACAGAAAACCCACCTGAGGGTAATTCTCAACAGTAATAATACTGGTGATGGCATGGGGAGTGACGGCAAGAAAAGCAGTAGCAGGTCACAAACGCGTCGATTGAGGAAAACATTAGCTAAAACAACAAAGAAGAACACGGAGAAAAGGTGTTTTTAATAAGAAAAACCCATCAGAAGATGGGCTTGAAGAGATGAGCTTGTTCAGTGATATATCTCAACCACTGCTGGAGTTACCTGCAATTCATGTTGCCAATGGGTAAGTGTCAGAGTGGCTAACTCGGCCAACCCTTGATAAAACGGATGCCCCGCAGCAGACTGCTGCAAAGCTAAATAACGATACCCCCATGGCAGTAAATGATCTGCCAGTAACTCGGGTAAATCAGCAGGTTGATGTTCTGCCAGCCAGGCGGCCATCATGAGCATTAAACCGAACTGATCCTCCGGTTCTCCCTGTTCCAATGTGACTTCTACATGCTTTTGCGCCATCCAGTTACGCAGTTTTAGGGTGGAGTCGCCAAATAACACAATTTCTTTATCGAGATAGACGGAGCCCCAAGGTGGCGCGGGCAAAGCATAAGGGCCAATAAACAGCCGCTGCCAGGCTTCTTCTCGTGTTTCTTCACCTGCCGATTGCGCCAATAAAGCCGCAATTGGCAGCAATTGTTCTTCAGATCCATAAGGCCACTGTGCGGCCCATGAGCCATTGCTCAATTGCGCCACAATATCACTGCATTCAGGGCTATCTGGCTCACAATAAAACAATATACCTAAGACTCGCCCCGTCAGTTCAACCTGCTGATAAATCATGTCATTCCCACCGTCATATGCAGCCCATAAAACACGCCACGGCCAATCAATTCAGCAATAATAATCAATAACATGGCAAAAATCATTCCGAGAGTCATGGGCGCGCGCCCTCGGATTAACGGGCAAATCCAGCATCCCAACCCCAATACCAACAATACCAAGCGCCAGACCATCAAGGTGCCATAATGAGGAATAAGCTCGGAAGCTTGCTGTACTGAGCTGTAAATCAGCGGCAAACTCGCCGCCTGCATAATGACACTGGCGATACTGATAATCAGCGCCAATACACTGATCATCGGCAATTGCAGCATTGCTCGCCCATGAATATCAGCCAATTGCAGCAGCAGATAACCCAAAATCGGCCCGCCGATAAAGACGGTTAGCACAAAACTCAGCGGAGTATAAAGATTATCCCACGTCGGAACCGTATCAATGGAATAAACCCGGCACATGGCATAAACGAATACCACGCCCAACATCATCGCCACCACTAGCCAGATCTTACCCAGTACAGCGGGCATCTTATCCAATACGGCCAGTAACCAGTAAAAACCCGCTACGGCAAAGAACAGCGAACCGGCCGCTATCTCATTGCTCAGTGCTGATTCTCCGATGCGATTTAATGAGTTGAATGCCCGCATCGGCGAGCCAAGGTGCAGCGTCGAGGCGATAAAGGCCAGCGCCATTAGCACCCACAAGACAAACATACTGCGGTGAACCCGCTGTTGCTGCCCGCGGCTCAAGCCGCCAAATAGCAGTGTCAGCCCCAGGACAATAAAGCCCCCGACCACGCACTGCCCCAGTACTGTAAAGACCATTAGTGGCCATTCATGCCATCCCATACCCATGTTATACCTCCTTCGGATTTGCCAGATGACCGGTGGTATCTCTGACCGGGCGGCTGTTGGCATTTGGTTTCACGACAATATTCGGTAAGGTAAAATGCGCGGCTGGCAGTGGTGCGACTTCGGCTAACTCACCATATTTCTCTCGCAATTCATCGATAGGGGCCATATCCAGCGCCCGCAATGGACAGGAATCAACACATATCGGTTTTTTACCTGCTGCCACTCGCTCGTAGCAACCGTCACACTTAGTCATATGCCCTTTTGCTTCGTCATATTGCGGTGCACCGTACGGGCAAGCCATATGGCAGTAGCGGCAACCAATACAAATATCCTCGTTCACCACCACAAAACCATCATCGCGCTTATGCATCGCGCCACTCGGGCACACTTTGGTACAGGCGGGATCACTACAATGGTTGCAGGCGATAGACAGATAGTAAGCAAACACATTCTGATGCCATGCACCGTTATCCTGCTGCCAGTCACCTCCGGCATATTCGTAAATGCGCCGGAAACTGACATCAGTTGATAAGTTTTTGAAATCCTTGCAAGCCAGTTCGCAAGTTTTGCACCCCGTGCAGCGGCTGGAGTCGATGTAAAAACCATATTGCGTCATCAGTTAGCTCCTTAAGCCTTGGTTACTTGAACGAGGTTGGTATGGGATGGATTCCCTTTCGCCAACGGAGAGGGGCGCTGTGTGGTCAATACGTTAATACTGCCGGCCCTGTCGATGCGGTTTTTATCCGGGCTGTACCACGCCCCCTCCCCTAGCGCCACCACACCTGGCATCATGCGCGGTGTGACTTTTGCATCAATTTGGACTTCACCACGGCCATTGAAGATCCGCACAAGATCGCCATTTTTGATGTCGCGCTCTCTGGCATCGAGTGGGTTAATCCACATTTCCTGGCGGCAGGAAGCTTTTAGTACATCGACGTTGCCATAAGTCGAGTGAGTTCTGGCTTTGTAATGGAAGCCGGTGAGTTGCAATGGATATTTCTGGTTTAACGGGTCGTCAAAACTCTCGAAACCCGCGGCGTACACTGGCAATGGATCAATAATATCGTCCGGCTGCAACTCCCAAGTGGCGGCGATTTGTGCCAATTCGGCAGAGTAAATTTCGATTTTTCCCGATGGAGTCGTTAACGGATTAGCCAAGGGATCGGCGCGGAATGCTTTATAGGCAACATGGTGCCCTGCCGGATCGCGCTTTTTAAAAATGCCCTGCTCGCGAAACTCCTCGAATGAAGGCAACTCAGGAATAGCCTGTTGTGATTGCTGATAAAGATGGCGCAACCAACCTTCCTGCGTGCGTCCTTCAGTAAATTGCTGCTCAACCCCCATGCGTTTTGCCAGCTCACTGGTCATTTCATAGATGTTTTTGCATTCAAAGCGCGGTTTGATGGCCTGATCAGCAAAAATCACATAGGCCATATTGCCGCTGGAAGCATCAAGGCAGAAATCCATCTGCTCAGAGGCGGTGCAGTCTGGCAGGATAATATCGGCATATTGGGCTGACGAAGTCATGTGGTTATCAATGACCACAATCATTTCGCATTTTTTATCATCTTGCAGAATGTCATGGGTGCGGTTGATTTCAGCATGCTGATTAATCAGGCAATTACTGGCGTAGTTCCAGATGAACTTGATTGGCACGTCCAGTTTATCTTTGCCTCGCACCCCGTCGCGGGTGGCGGTCATTTCTGGGCCGCGCTCAATGGCATCAGTCCACAAGAACATTGAAATACTGGTTTTAACCGGGTTTTCCAAAGTCGGCATACGGACAAACGGCAAGCTATAGGACCCCTCACGCGCACCTGAATTACCGCCATTGATCCCCACGTTGCCCGTCAGGATCGCTAGCATGGCAATGGCACGGCTGGCCGTTTCACCATTGGCATGGCGCTGTGGCCCCCAGCCTTGCGCAATATAAGCGGGCTTGACCGAGCCGATTTCGCGCCCCAATTTAATAATTTTCGCCGCCGGAATACCGGTGATGGCCTCCGCCCATTGCGGTGTTTTAGCGGTTTCATCCGCACCTTGCCCTAAAATATAGGCTTTATAATGGCTATTTTTCGGCGCACTTTCCGGTAGCGTTTTCTCGTCATAGCCAACACAGTATTTATCGAGGAACGGCTGATCCACCAAATTCTCACTGATCATCACATAAGCTAGCGCAGAAGCGAGTGCGGCATCCGTCCCCGGTCGCAGCGGGATCCATTCATCCTCACGACCGGCGGCGGTATCGGTATAACGCGGGTCAATCACAATCATCTTGGCATTGGATTTCTCCCTTGCCTGCTCCAGATAATAAGTCACACCACCGCCGCTCATCCGGGTTTCGCCGGGGTTATTACCAAACAACACCACCAGTTTGCTGTTTTCAATATCTGAAGGACTATTACCGTCGGCCCAGCCGCCATAGGTGTAATTCAGGCCAGCAGCAATTTGTGCTGTGCTGTAGTCACCATAATGATTGAGATAGCCGCCACAGCAATTCATCAACCGAGCCAATAAGGTGGAACCCGGCGGCCACGAGCGGGTCATGGTGCCGCCCAGTGTACCCGTGCCGTAATTCAGATAGATGGCTTCGTTTCCATATTCCTTGATGATGCCTTTCATGCTGGCGGCGAGGGTATCAAAAGCCTCATCCCATGAAATACGTTTGAACTTGCCTTCCCCGCGTGCGCCGACACGTTTCATCGGGTATTTCAACCGGTCAGGGTTATACACCCGGCGGCGCATGGAGCGGCCACGTAAACAAGCTCGCACTTGGTGCAAACCTTCAAAATTGTCGTCACCGGTATTGTCGGTTTCAACGTATTTAATTTCATCATCAACCACATGCATGCGTAATGGACAGCGGCTGCCGCAGTTAACGGTGCAAGCGCTCCATATCACTTTGCCATCATTAGCCGGGTTTATAGCAGATTGAACCGCGCGGGCAGTGCGCGAAAAGGGTAACGAAAATGCCCCAGTCGCCACGGCGAGGCCGCCGATAAGAGTGGTTTGGACTAGTTTTCGGCGAGAAACTTCTGCCGTAAACAGCCGGGATTCATTGGTCTCTTTCATAAGATGCCCACTTGGTTGCATTCCAGAAAATAGATAACACCCCAAGGGATGGAATCCGATTAATTCAAAAAAATGAGTAATTCAGCGGGAGGGAGATTAAGACTGAGCGCAGTGGCCCAATGACAGCAATTGTTATAATTAGGATAATAAATAGCCCGTCCCGCACCAGCAACCCTACCTCTTTTGAGTGGGGCGGGAGTTGTTTGGTATCAATAAAGCTCTGAGGATGACGTTATCTCCATGGCTTTATGGCCAATTTGTGACAGACACCCTTATTTATAGAATGGGTCATTGAACCCAAAAGCGCGGATCAACAGGTAGAGTTTAGCGGTGCTATAGCCAAAATAATGGGAGTTGTAGGCAGGCGGCAAGCGAATGAATCCCGATGAGCTTACTGAAGTCAAGTGATTCGGGTGAGTGAGCGCAGCCAACAACCCTGCGACTTCAAGTATGAAAGATATGTACTGGCGGTCAGCCAGTGTCCCACCAACGTCCTGCCAAAACCATCGATAAGTGCGGAAAATGAGACCCACCCTTTATTAAGGAGCTGGAGCCGTCGCCTCGCGTTAACAATCTATAGTAAGATCATCGCCAAAGTCAGAGTTAAAAAAATATCGACTTGGCTCAGCTAATGGTTCCACTAACGATTGTTTCTGTTATCGAACACTTTCGCTAACAGATGTTGAATGTGAGAAAAATATGTCAAACAAACCGTTCCACTATCAGGATCCCTTCCCACTAAAGGAAGACGATACTGAGTATTACCTTGTCAGTAATAATCACGTCTCGGTTACACAGTTTGAAGGCCACGACATTCTGAAAGTCGAGCCAGAAGCCCTGACCCTCCTCGCCCAACATGCTTTCCATGACGCTTCATTCTTGCTCCGCCCCGCGCACCAAAAGCAAGTCGCCGCTATTTTGGATGACCCCGAAGCCAGCGAAAATGACAAATATGTTGCCCTGCAATTCCTGCGTAACTCAGAAATTTCGGCCAAAGGAATTTTACCGACCTGTCAGGATACTGGCACCGCCATTATCCAGGGCAAAAAAGGTCAACGCGTCTGGACTGGCGGTAACGATGCCGAAGCCCTGTCGCGCGGCGTGTATAACACTTTTATTGAGGATAACCTGCGCTACTCGCAAAACGCGGCGCTGGATATGTACAAAGAAGTGAACACCGGCACCAACCTGCCAGCGCAAATCGATCTGTACAGCACCGAGGGCGAAGATTACAAATTCCTGTTCGTCACCAAAGGTGGCGGCTCAGCGAACAAAACCTATCTGTATCAGGAAACTAAAGCGCTGCTGTCACCGGGTAAGTTGAAAGACTATCTGGTTGAGAAAATGCGCACTTTGGGTACGGCGGCTTGCCCACCATACCATATTGCTTTTGTTATCGGCGGCACCTCGGCTGAGAGCACGCTCAAGACCGTCAAGCTGGCCTCCACCAAATATTATGATGGCCTGCCGACAGAGGGGAATGAGCACGGGCAAGCTTTCCGCGATGTTCAGCTTGAACAAGAATTATTGGCAGCCGCGCAAGACTTAGGTCTGGGCGCACAATTTGGCGGTAAGTACTTTGCTCACGATGTGCGCGTGGTTCGCCTGCCACGCCACGGTGCATCTTGCCCGGTTGGGATGGGAGTTTCCTGCTCTGCTGACCGTAATATCAAAGGCAAAATTAACCGCAAAGGTATCTGGCTGGAAAAACTGGAGCAAAATCCGGGGAAATATATCCCTGAGCATCTGCGCAACAGCACTGAAGGCAAAGTGGTCAAAATCGACCTTAATCGCCCGATGGCCGATATCTTAAAAGAGCTGTCGCAGTATCCGGTTTCTACCCGCTTGTCATTGACCGGAACTATTATTGTTGGCCGCGATATTGCCCATGCCAAATTAAAAGAGCGGCTGGATAACGGCGAAGGTTTACCGCAATACATTAAAGATCATCCGATTTACTACGCGGGGCCAGCCAAAACACCAGAAGGTTATGCTTCCGGCTCACTCGGGCCAACCACGGCGGGCCGCATGGATTCTTATGTGGATCTGCTGCAATCCCACGGCGGCAGCATGATCATGCTGGCGAAAGGGAACCGCAGCCAACAAGTGACGGATGCTTGTCACAAACACGGCGGTTTCTATCTGGGCAGTATCGGCGGCCCTGCGGCGGTGTTGGCGCAAAATAGCATCAAAAGTCTGGAATGTGTGGAATATCCTGAATTGGGGATGGAAGCCATCTGGAAAATTGAAGTAGAAGATTTCCCGGCCTTTATCCTGGTGGATGATAAAGGTAATGATTTCTTCCAACAGATTCAGGCAGAGAAATGTAACCGCTGCGGTTAACAGTAAAAGCCAACCTCGGTGATTTCGCCGGGGTTGGCTTTATGAGAAATGAAAAGATGACAAATAAAAATCTTACCGATAAAAACAGACAAAATATTGAATAAACTTTAAGCACTCCACTGGTGCAATTTATTAACCTCCACCGCCATATTCCACAAGTTTTTCCTGGCTAATCTCACCGCTTTGCTCTTCCTCACCCGCCGTTAGCGCTTGCGCATTAATGAGCTATTTTCGTGCAACAGAAAGCCCTGATTTAGTGCAACGATTTTCAATTTTACTATTTGATTTTTATTGAAAATTCTTCGTTGACAACCACTCGAAATGCTTTTTATAGTGGCCATGACTTCTCCGCAAGAACGCCAACGTTGTCGGCTTGTGGTTATGGCAATAGAGCCCTCGCAATGTCATCTGACTTTGCCGGGCTTTTTTTTTGGCTTTTTTTCAGACCCACTTTTTAACCAATGCCGGGGTACTTATGTTCAGAACAAAATGGTCCAAAATAAAGTGTCATCACACCACGCTGTCAATTGCGCTGGCAGCTGCATTTGCCGTGTCCTACTCAGGTATGGCGATGGCGGCAGAAACACCGGTGAAAATCGGTTTATTGGAAGATGCATCCGGTAACTTTGCCTTACCGGTGATTCCCAAAATTCATGCCACAGAGCTGGCTGTAGAAGAAATTAATGCCAAAGGCGGCATACTCGGACGCCAAATCGAGCTGGTCAAATACGATACGCAATCCGATAACACCCGCTTTCAACAAATGGCTCGTCGCTTAATTAAAAATGACAAAGTGGATGTGATATTCGGGGCATTTTCCAGTGCCTCGCGCGAAGCTATCCGCCCAATAATGGATCGCGAAAAGCAGCTCTATTGGTATAACAATCAGTATGAAGGCGGGGTGTGTGACTCTAATGTGTTTGTCACCGGTGCCGTGCCTGAACAGCAATTCTCCACTTTGATCCCGTGGATGATGGAGAAGTACGGCAAAAAAGTTTACACCATTGCCGCCGACTATAACTTTGGGCAAATCTCGGCTGAATGGGTGCGCAAAATTGTCGAAGAAAATGGCGGCACCATGGTGGGCGAGGAGTTTATCCCGCTGAGTGTTTCACAATTTGGTCAAACCATTCAAAACATCCAGAAAGCCAAACCTGATTTCGTGATGACCTTGCTGGTCGGAGCCAATCAATCCTCTTATTACGAGCAGCAAGCGGCGGCAAAACTGAACTTACCTATGGGCAGCTCGGTGAGTGTCGGCCAGGCTTATGAGCACAAGCGCTTTAAAGCTCCGGCACTGAAAGATATGTATATCACGGCTAACTACATTGAAGAGGTGGATAGCCCCGCCAGCAATGATTTCAAACAGCGTTTCCATGCCAAATTCCCGAATGAGCCTTACATCAATCAGGAAGCAGCCAATGCTTATGATGCAGTTTATCTGTACAAAGCAGCCGTAGAAAAGGCGGGCAGTACAGATATG
This sequence comes from Yersinia rochesterensis, assembly GCF_003600645.1. Taxonomy (NCBI): domain Bacteria; kingdom Pseudomonadati; phylum Pseudomonadota; class Gammaproteobacteria; order Enterobacterales; family Yersiniaceae; genus Yersinia; species Yersinia rochesterensis. The sequence continues at coordinate 985,529 of NZ_CP032482.1, read as the reverse complement.
GACGCAGTGCGTAAGTCACTGGAAAGCGGTGATATTTGTACCGATGGCCCCTCAGGAAAAGTCTGTATCGATCCGAAAAGTCATCATTTGAGCCACACCATCTATCTGGCTCATGTGAAAGACGACCACTCGATCGAAATCCCGAAAGTGTGGACGGACATCAAACCTTATTGGTTGGGTGAAGCGGGTTGTGATTTGCCGGTGAAACCTGATAACAGCCAATACACCCCATCATCTCCACCGAAAAAAGCCTAAATAGAGTCATTTTGTCGGGAAGTGGCCGCCTCAGGCGGGCTTCCCTGTGTTCTCCATTTTCAATGGTGTCAATCAGGACACCCAGGATTGCCAAACAATGTTAACGCTATCCTTTCTCTATTCGGTGATTTATCAGTTTGGCGATAACTTCGCCTATCTGGTGCTGGCAGCACTGGGGCTGGCGGTTATTTTTGGCATGATGGGCGTGATCAATCTGGCGCACGGCGAATTCATTATGTGTGGTGCTTATGTCACCATTCTGATGAATAAAGCGGGCTTGCCTCTGCCTTTTGCCATGCTGGCCGGCACTTTGGCGGCGGCGTTCTTCGGCGGTGTAGTCGAGCGCCTGGTGGTGCGCCATCTCTATGGCCGTTTGTATGATTCCGTGGTCGCCACTTGGGCTATCAGTTTGATTGTACAGCAAAGTATGTTGCTGATTGCCGGCCCGTCACTGGAGGGGTTGTCGACACCTTTCGGCTCTTTCACCCTCGGCGACTACTCGTTTGCCACTTACCGTGCATTACTGCCCTTCTTCGCCATTGCCATTTTAATGGTGCTCTATTGGCTATTTTTCCACACCAATTACGGTGTTTGCGCCAGAGCCACCATTCAAAATGCCCGCATGGCTTCTTGTTTGGGTTTGGAAACTGACCGGATTTATACCCTGACATTCGCGCTAGGGGCTGGGCTGGCTGGATTAGCAGGGGCCATTTATGCCCCAACACTGACCGCCGTCCCCACCATGGGCAGCAGTTTTATCGTGCAAGCCTTTGTTTCGGTGGTTGTGGGGGGCGCAAATGTACTTGTTGGCACCATTCCTGCAGCGATTGCATTAGGCGCAATACAAACTGGGCTGAATTCCTGGTATGGGCAATTAGCCGGGCAAGTTGGCTTATTGGTTACCGCCGTCTTGGTTATCCGCTTATTACCTAACGGTATTGGCAGCCTGTTTACCCGTAACCGCTAGGAGCTGCATGTGACAACAACTTCTGTTCATTTATCGGCGGCAAAACAACGCACGCCGTCCACCACTCGGCTGGCTGCGCTGCTTATTCTGGCGGGCGCTCTCGCCCTGCCGTTGGTGGTCGATAGCGCCATGATCGGCGACTTTTCCTACTTCCTCCTGTGGACATTCTGTGCCATCGGGTTGGCGGCAATGTGGGGGCATGGCGGCATTTTATCTTTCGGGCAGACCGCCTTCTTTGGCCTTGCCGGTTACACCTACGGCGTGATGACGTTGAATTTCGGCGATGGTGTGCTCTCCACCTGGTCGGGCTTGATTATGGCCTTGCTGGTGGCCGCTGCGGTGGCTGCGGCACTGGGTTACTTGATGTTTTACGGCGGAGTGACCGGCATTTTTATCGGCATCGTGACCCTGTCTTTCACTCTGGTGCTGGAAACTTTTATGTCGCAGACCGCTGGCCCGCAATGGACTATCGGCAGTGCGCGACTGAATGGTTTTAATGGCATGTCCGGCATGCCGCCACTCTCCCTGCCGTGGTTCGACGGCAAATTGCTGGCACTGGAAGGTAATGCCTTTTACTACCTGATTATTCTGCTGCTTGCTGGTGTTTACTGGGGGGTTCGGCGGTTATTGCGCTCTAATTTTGGCCTGACACTGGCCTCTATCCGCGAGAACCCGCGCCGGGCAGAAATGCTGGGGATTGATATCCGCCGCTACCAATTACTGGTGTTTGTGCTCGGCGGTGTGCTCTCCGGGTTATCCGGTGCGCTGTATACCTTATGGGGTTCTTATATCACGCCGTCCTCCATGGGGCTGACCGCCGCCGCAATGCCAGTTATTTGGGTAGCGACCGCCGGGCGTAAAAATATTTTTGGTACTGCGGTCATCACCGCCCTGCTGGTGTGGCTATCCCAATGGCTGGCTATTTACGGCAGCGAATACGCCATGATTTTGCTGGGTGCCATTTTGCTGTTTGTGGTGCTAGCCGCGCCCAACGGCCTCTTGCCTTGGTTGGCGGAGAAAATCACCCGTTGGTCTGCCGCTCGTCAGAAAAAAGGGGAATCGCTATGAATCAAACAGCGCAAGATTTAATCCTCGAAACCCGTGGGCTAAGCAAACGCTTTGGCGGTATTCAGGTTATCAATCAAGTTGATTTGCAAATCCGCCGTGGCGAAGTCCGCTGTGTGATTGGCCCGAATGGCGCGGGTAAAAGTACCTTTTTCAAATTGCTGACTGGCGAACATACGCCAAGCGATGGGGATATCCGCTTCTTTAATCGGCGGCTGAATACTCTGCCGCCCTTTCAGCGCATTCGCATGGGCATGAGTATTAAGTTTCAGATCCCCGGCATTTTCCCGGAACTGACTGTTGAGCAACATTTACAGTTATCACTCAGTCACTTACGCCCAGAAGTTCGCTCGCAGGCGGTCAGTGTCGATGAGCTATTAGAGCGCTTTAAGCTCAGCACTGAATATCACCAACTGGCCGGTAATTTATCTCACGGCAAGAAACAGTGGTTGGAAATTGCCATGGCGGTGTCGCTACAGCCCACTCTGCTGATGCTTGATGAGCCAGTCGCCGGTTTATCTATCGATGAAACTTATCTCACCGGCGAACTTATCAAGCAGATGCAAAATGATGGCCTGACGCTGATGGTGGTAGAGCACGACATGACATTCGTGCGGCAAATAGCTTCACAGGTCACCGTCCTGCATGGCGGACAAGTTTTTGCTGACGGCAATGCCGCCGAGGTGCTGGCGCGCGAGGATGTGGCGGATATCTATTTGGGGAAAGCGGTATGAATAACGTGGTTTTGCAAATAGAGGGGCTGACTGGCGGTTATGGCGGCGGGCAAGTGCTCAATGGCGTCGTGCTGCAATTGCACGCGGCAGAAGTCTTGGGGTTGATTGGCCGCAATGGCGTGGGGAAAACCACCTTAATGCGCACGTTGATTGGCGCAGTTCCGGCGAAAAAAGGGCAGATTTTGTTAGGGGAAATTGACATCACCCAGGCCTCGCCGCAGCGCCGCGCCCGGTTGGGGATTGGCTATGTGCCGCAAGGGCGGGAGGTATTTGCGGGCCTGACGGTGGCAGAAAATCTACAAGTCGGCATGCAATTTGTCCGTGAACACCGCGAGTTTGCCAAAGACCTACTGGAGCGGGTACTGGATTACTTCCCGATTTTGCGTCAAAGACTCAAACAAAAAGCCGGCACCATGAGTGGCGGCGAGCAACAACAGTTAGCTATCGCCAGAGCCTTGGTCGGATCGCCAAAAGTGTTATTGCTGGATGAACCTTCTGAGGGTGTTCAGCCCTCTATCGTCAACATCATTGCCGACACTTTAGTGCGCATTGCCCGCGAGCTGCATGTGGCGGTGATTCTGGTCGAGCAGGATATCGCGATGATCCAGCGGGCCGCGCAACGTTGTGCGGTAATGGATAAAGGCCAGGTGGTAGAAAACCTTTCACAACAACAACTTGCTGATGATCTTTTAATGCGTCGTCACCTGGCTTTGTAGCCGGATACCCTAATTACGTGGAGAATTGCTAATGAAATGGCTGGAAGAATCAATCATGGTCAAACGCGGTGTCGGTGCGGGACGTAAACCGGTAACCCACCATTTGACGGAAGAGATGCAAAAAGAGTTTCACTACACTATCGGCCCTTACTCAACGCCGGTGCTGACCATTGAACCGGGCGATCGGGTGATTGTGGACACGCGAGATGCTTTCGAAGGGGCGATTAGTTCGGAGCAAGATATCCCAAGCCAACTGCTCAAAATGCCGTTTCTCAACCCGCAGAATGGCCCAATCATGGTCAATGGTGCGGAGAAAGGCGATGTTATTGCGGTCTATATTGAATCCATGTTACCGCGTGGGGTTAACCCGCACGGCATCTGCGCCATGATCCCGCACTTTGGTGGGCTGACCGGCACCGACTTGACCGCCATGCTCAATGACCCGCTGCCGGAAAAAGTGCGCATGATTAAGCTCGACAGTGAAAAAGTCTACTGGAGCGAGCGCCATACCCTGCCCTATAAGCCGCATATCGGCACCCTGAGTGTGTCGCCAGAAATTGACTCTATCAATTCTCTAACGCCGGATAATCACGGCGGGAATATGGACGTGCCGGACATCGGGCCGGGCAGCATTACTTATCTGCCAGTGCGCGCCCCCGGCGGCCGCCTGTTTATTGGTGATGCTCATGCTTGTCAGGGGGATGGCGAGATTTGCGGCACTGCGGTGGAGTTCGCCTCCATCACCACCATCAAAGTGGATTTGATTAAAAACTGGCAACTCTCCTGGCCACGGATGGAAAACGCCGAAACCATCATGAGTATCGGCAGCGCACGCCCATTAGAGGATGCCACCCGCATTGCTTATCGTGACCTTATTTACTGGTTAGTGGCCGATTTTGGCTTCGAACAGTGGGATGCCTACATGCTACTGAGCCAATGCGGCAAAGTGCGGCTGGGCAATATGGTTGACCCGAAATACACCGTCGGCGCGATGCTTAACAAAGAACTTTTAGCGTAATAATCCCTACCCCTCGGCATACGCCGGGGGGTTATGCGCATTCGCACAATCATCCTTTTAATAGTGAAAGCAGGTGCCTATGAGTTCAGATATCCCGGTCAATATTGGCTTGCTCTACTCTTTCAGTGGAGTGACGGCGGCACAAGAGTTGTCGCAATGGCGTGGGGCGACACAGGCGATTGCTGAAATTAACCACCATGGTGGCATCAACGGCAGGCCGCTGAATGCGATTCATTTTGACCCACAATCTGATGATGCGCAGTTCCGTGCTTTGGCCGAGCAACTCATTGTCGAACATGAGGTTAATGTGATTTTTGGCGGCTATACCTCCAGTAGTCGCAAAGCTATGTCGCCGATTGTAGAAAAATATCGGCGGCTGCTGTTCTATTCGCAACTGTATGAAGGTTTTGAATTTTCTGACAATATTTTCTATGGCGGTGCTGCGCCCAATCAAAACTGCGTACAACTGGCGGATTATTTAACTGGGCAGTTTGGCGCGCGCGTGTATTTGATTGGCTCGCGCTATATTTACCCCTACGAATGTAACCGCAACATGCAGGAGCTAATTCTGCAACGCCATGATGGTGCGGTTATCGGCGAGCGCTACCTTGATCTGAATGCCCCTTATGAAGCTTTCTTGCCCATCATTGAGGAAATAAGCAAAAAGCAGCCAGATTTCATCTTTAGCACTGTGGTGGGACAAACTGTCCCTTTCTTGTATCAAGCTTATCAGGCCGCGGGGCTAGATCCTGCCCGTATGCCTATTGGCAGCCTGAATACATCAGAAACAGAGATTGCCATTATGGGGGCGGAAGTGGCACAGGGTCATTTCAGTTCAGCCCCTTATTTCCAAAGTATTGGCACCCAAGCCAATCAATCAGCACTCAAACAATTTCATCAACAGTTCGGGCCGGAACTCACCACCGACATGAATTGGGAAGCCACCTACAGTCAGGTGCATTTATTCGCCAAAGCTATGGCGGAGTGCGGCAGTGACCATATTTATCCGCTTTCTGCCGCCCTGCGCGGGAGCCAGTTTGATGCGCCACAAGGCCGCATTCGTATTGATCCGCTGAATCAACATACTGGGCTTTATCCGCGCATTGGTATGGCGAATGAAAGTGGGCAATTTACTATCGTGCAGGAATCTCGCCGCATCGTCGAACCCGACCCCTATATGACCCACCAGATTCAGGGCGATTGGGTCACCAAACTCACGACAGTGGGGTATCCACATGCGACCTAGCGATAGCAGAATCAGCCCAACCGCCCTCTTACTCAGCCGCGGAGTCCGCTGTGTCGTGTTACACCCCGACGACGATGATGGCGAAACGCTGACTAATCATTTGCGCCGGATGGGGTTTAAAGTTCAAGCTTTCTGGCCCATTCCCGAACAACTCCCCGCCGACACTGATTTAATTTTCTATGCATTACAGTCAGATAACCCAGAACCGGATGTTTCCTGGTTCGCTCCCAACAAACATGCTCTGATAGCGGTTATCGCCTATGAAAACCCCACATTTATTGACCAAGCACTCAAAATGGGCGCGGATACCACAATCACTACCCCCCTGCGCGCCTCCGGTTTGCTATCGGCGATGGTGTTTGCTTTGCACCATGCCCAACAGCAGCGACAGATGAGTGAACGTATTGAGCGGCTGGAGAAAAAAGTGCTGGGAGTCCGCCAGGTCAGTGAGGCCAAAGCCATCCTGATGCGGATGCACAGCATTGGTGAAGAACAGGCCTACGAGATCCTGCGCCATCAGGCCATGGACAAACGCATTACCGTCGAAGAGATTTCATGCGCACTGATTCAGGCCAATGATATTTTCTCCTGGACCACCCCAGGAGCCGCCAACAACCGGAAAAACTGAGTTTCGATTATTCGGAGCCACCCCAATACATCATTAAGAATTTATGAGGATAATCATGTCGATAGCCCCTTATCTTGCAGCCGCCATTCAGTTTGAACCCCTCATGTTTGCCAAAGAGGCAAATGTGCAGCAGTTATTGGCATTGGTAGAACAGGCGGCACAAAAAGGTGCTCGCCTGATTACTACCCCCGAAATGGCGACCACCGGCTACTGTTGGTTTGACCGACAGGAAATCGCGCCAATGGTCGAAACCGTTCCCGGCGAAAGCACCGCCCGATTCACTGAATTAGCCCAACGTTATCAATGCTATATCGTGTTAGGAATGCCGGAGGTAGACCCGCAAACCGCGCTGTATTACAACAGTGCGGTACTCATCGGGCCGCATGGGGTCATTGGTTGCCATCGCAAAAGTCATCCTTATATTTCAGAACCTAAATGGGCCGCAGCAGGGGATGTCGGGCATCAAGTGTTTGATACGCCGCTGGGGCGTATTGGCATGTTGGTCTGTATGGATATTCACTTTCCCGAAACCGCCCGTTTGCTGGCGCTGGATGGCGCTGATGTAATTTGCCATATCAGCAATTGGCTGGCGGAGCGCACACCCGCACCTTACTGGATCAGCCGAGCCATGGAAAATGGCTGCTATTTACTGGAAAGCAATCGCTGGGGGCTAGAGCGCGGAGTCCAATTTAGCGGCGGTAGCTGCATTATTGAACCTGATGGCAACATTGCAGCAGTGGTGGATGACGGCAACGGAATAGCTTATGCCGAAGTTGATATCAGCCGCAGCCGCCAGCGCCAGGTCTTGGGCGAATTGGTGTTTGAGCAGCGCCGCCCTGACTATTATCACTCACTATTAAGTGACAGTTTTTTATGGAATCCGCAGGATTTCTTTGGGCTTTACGGGCAGCAGCCTTTGCCTGCGGGCAAACAGAGCCGCATCACGGTGGCGCAGTTCTGCTCAACTGAACAGGTAGAGGACAATCTGGCGACCATTACCGCCATGACAGAAAACGCCGTTTTACAACAAGGTAGCGAACTAATTGTCTTCCCGGAATTAGCCCTGACCGGCTATCACGCAGGCGCGGCTGATGCTCAAACACCAGAAAGCCCAGCCGTGCAGGCGTTAGCTCGCCTGGCTATGAAATTGCGGGTCTATCTGGTGGTGGGGATGGCCGAAAAACAGCAGGATAAAAACTACAACACACAGGTTTTGTTTGGGCCAGAGGGGATAATCGGCACTTATCGGCAAATCCATCTTTCTCAACAAAATCAACAGTGGGCCAGCGCAGGGGAATACTGGCGGGTGTTTGATACGGCGCTCGGCAGGGTCGGATTGCTATTGGGCCATGATGCTTTGTTACCTGAATCAGCGCGCATTTTGGCCCTGATGGGTTGCGATATTATCGCCTGTTCCGCCGCCCTGCCGGCCGGTTTTACTGCCGCGCATAAGGGCAGTGCTGTGGTGCAAAATTACCCCATTCCGACTGGAGCCGACCCACTGCACTGGCACTTATTCAGAACCCGCGCAGGGGAAAATAATCTTTATCTGGCCTTTGCTAATGTCGTCGATGACATCAATGAGCGCGGGGGATATAGCGGAGTATTCGGGCCAGAAACCTTTACTTTTCCACGGCTTGAGCGGCTGCTTTGGCAAGAAACGCAAGCCGTCACACAGACAATTGATACTCGCTCACTCGCGGGCAGCCCCTACCCTACCAATGTGGTGCGCCGTAAAGATTTGGTCGCCATGCGCCAGCCCCATCACTATAAACCGCTGCTGAATTAAGCCTCTGCCCAGATAACTCTCGGCTAATTATCGCCGGGAGTTATTCTGCAATAGACTTTATTTGCACATATGTGCAAATCCCACACTATTACGCAAAATAAAAATGTGATAAAAATCGAATATTTGTTCGGAATAAAGTAGACCGACACAAAAACCGCTTTTCCAATTATGTAATATAAATCATACCATTAAAGATAATTGCACAGATGTGCGATATCTGAAGTTAATTTAAAGATGATAATTAGTGGATTATTGTACTATTGTAATGAGATTCATTATTTTATGCTTTTGACTTAAAAAATAGAAAGTGATTATATCAAGTCATAGATAACTTAATGAAATCTGCACAAATGTGCAAGAGGCTGAAATGGAAAAGAGCGATGATCTGCGCCTGATGGTGAAAGTTGCACAAATGTATTATGAGCAAAATTTCACACAAGCTGAGATAGCGCGGGCGCTGGGGATTTACCGCACCAGCATCAGCCGAATGCTCAAAAAAGTACGCGAACAAGGCATTGTCACTATTTCAATCAACTATAACTATAACGAAAATTTGTTGTTGGAACAGCAGTTGAAATCGCGCTTTAAATTACGTGAGGCAATTGTTGTTTCTTGCGAACAGGACTCATCGCCAGAAAATCAACTAATACTGATGGCAAAACAGTGCAGCGCATTACTGAATAGAATTATTGAAAATGGCGATATTCTGGGCTTCTCCTGGGGCAGTGCGATTGCCACACTGGTTGAGCAGATGGATACCTCGTCGGTATCGCGCCAATTAACCTGTATTCCTATGGTTGGCGGCCCTTCAGGTAAGTTGGAAAGCCGCTTTCATGTTAATACGCTGGTCTACAGCGCTGCGATGAAATTAAAAGGCGAGTCATTGTTGATCGATTTCCCGGCCATTCTGGAAGAAAGTGTTATCCGCGATGGCATTGTGCAATCTCAGCATTATCAGGCGATTGCTGATTATTGGCAGCGGTTGGATATCGCTATATTCGGTATTGGCTCTCCCAATATTTCGGGAAACTCTACCTGGCGCGCTTTTTATGGTAGCGATGTTATTGACCACTTTAATGACCGGCAGGTCGCCGGGGATATCTGCTCGCGCTTTTATGATTTACAAGGTAATCAGGTAGAAACTTATATCTCGGATAAAACCATTACTATTCAATTAGACAAAATTAAGAAAGCCCGTTATTCCATTGGAATTGCACACTCTCACGATAAAATCAGCGGAATCATCGGCGCGATTAAAGGAAAGTATATTAATAGTCTGGTGACTACCAAAGAAACTGCCGAGGAGATATTAAAACTCACGGCGTAATTTATTCATTAATAATGACTATGGGGTTAACGCCCCCTTAATACCTAAAGACCCTTTAACAAATCATACTTTCGGTATGTGGCCGAGTATTATCCAAAATTAGATAGACAGGGGAATATTATGAGCGATTGGCTAAATTTAAAAGATAAAGTGGTTATTGTCACCGGTGGTGCGTCAGGGATTGGTTATGCCATTGTAGAAGAATTACTGACGGCGGGAGCCAAAGTACAATTAGCTGATGTTAATCCACTTGAGGGTGAGATTAAAAATAATCCGCAATTGAATTTTATTCAGTTGGATATTTCTGACCGTAATAGCGTACAAGCCGCAATAGATAATATTTTGGCTCAACACGGGCATATTGATGCGCTGGTCAACAATGCGGGGATTAATCTCCCACGACTGTTGGTCGATCCCAAGCAAAGTCATAGCCAATATGAACTGAAAGATAATGAATTTGAAAAAATGGTTAATGTGAATCAGAAAGGGGTCTATCTGATGTCACAAGCTGTAGCACGCAATATGATAGAAAATAAAAACGGCGTCATTATTAACCTCACCTCAGAAAGCGGATTGGAAGGTTCAGAAGGCCAAAGTTGCTATGCCGCGACTAAAGCCGCGCTATACAGCTTTACCCGCTCATGGGCCAAAGAACTGGGGAAATACGGTATCCGCGTAGTGGGTGTCGCACCCGGCATTTTAGAAAAAACCGGTTTGCGCACTCTCGATTATGAAGAAGCACTGGCCTACACCCGCAATATCACCGTCGAACAATTGCGCGACGGTTATACCAAGAATGCCATTCCAATTGGCCGGGCAGGGAAACTCTCTGAAATTGCTGATTTCGTCACTTACCTATTATCCGAACGCGCCAGCTATATCACTGGTGTGACCTATAACATTGCCGGCGGCAAAACTCGCGGTTAACAGGAGGCATAATGGTTAATGTCATTTTTTGTGGTCACGGTGACTTAGCGGTTTCAATGCTCAACTCCGTCAATATGGTGTATGGCGAAACACAGAATATTACCCCGCTGCTATTTAACCGAGGCGAAAACGCCGAAGACTTAGTGAAGAAAATGCAGGATGTCATGGCAAAAAATCACAATGACGCCTGGCTAATTGCGGTGGATTTACAAGGTGGCAGCCCTTATAACGCCGCCGCGCGTCTGGCATTCAGTGATAATCGAATTCAAGTCATCAGCGGATTATCTTTGCCATTGGCATTGGAAATTGCTGATAACCAGCAAGTGATGGCGGCGGAAGAACTGACGGACTATTTACTCGATATCGGCACACAGTGCGTGCAGTCATTCCGACACCAACAAAATAGCGAAGAAGAAGAGGCCGACTTTATATGAAAATCAATCTGGCAAGAATTGACGACCGGCTGATTCATGGTCAGGTCACCACGGTTTGGGCCAAAGAAGCCAAAGCCGAGCGTATTATTATTTGTAGCGACGAAGTTTATAACGATGAAATCCGGAAAACATTATTAAAACAGGCCGCACCACCGGGAATCAAAGTGAATGTCGTTAATATTGAAAAGGCGGTGGCAGTTTATCACAACCCGAATTATATCAACGACACAGTTTTTTATTTATTCACCAATCCAAATGATGTTTTACGATTGGTAGATCAGGGCGTGAAAATTTCCGTGATTAATATTGGCGGCATGGCCTTTAAACAAGGAAAAACACAATTAACCAAAGCAGTATCAGTGGATAAAAATGATATTAACGCCTTTTATGCATTAGCTGAACGTGGTGTTCATTTAGATTTACGAGTAGTCACTTCCGATCCTGATGTGGATGTGATTAAAAAACTACGTGAGTTGGAGTCTAAATAACGGCACGTCAATTAATAGACAAATAATAACTCAGGTTTTATTAAACATTTAAATCCTATTACTTAACCTGGGCAATACAACTATTTAATTATAGTCCACGACTATAGCAGTGATGACCGCGTTGTATTGTCCAAAGGGGTCCACCATGGAAATAAGTTTACTACAAATAATCTTAATCTTTATTTTCTCATGCATTGCCGGTATCGGCAGCGTGCTGGATGAATTCCAAACTCACCGGCCATTAATCGCCTGCACTATTACTGGTTTAATTCTTGGCGATATGACCACCGGCGTTATCCTCGGCGGTACGTTGGAGTTAATCGCCCTTGGTTGGATGAATGTGGGTGCCGCGCAATCTCCCGACTCTGCGCTCGCCAGTATTATCGCCACCATTCTGGTGATTGTCGGCCATCAGAATATTGCCACCGGGATCGCCATTGCCCTGCCGGTAGCCGCTGCTGGCCAAGTATTGACGGTCTTTGCCCGCACCATCACTGTAGCGTTCCAGCACGCAGCTGACCGAGCCGCGGAAACAGCCAATTTCGCCATGATTGATTTTATGCATGTATCGGCATTGTTGGTTCAGGCCATGCGAGTTGCCATTCCGGTATTGATCGTGTCTATCTTTGTCAGCGCCGATACCGTTAGCCATATGCTCAGTGCTATTCCAACGGTAGTGACCCATGGGTTGCAAATTGCGGGCGGATTTATCGTGGTGGTCGGCTACGCCATGGTGCTCAACATGATGGGCGTGAAATACCTTATGCCCTTCTTCTTCCTCGGTTTTATTGTCGGAGGCTATCTCGGTTTCAGCCTGCTCGCATTCGGCGGCATCGGTCTGATTATTGCCTTGCTGTATATCCAGTTAAACCCGCTTTATCAGAAACCGGCAGCAGCTGTAGCCCAAGCCAACCAAGCCAAACTTGATGAATTAGAAGATTAGGAGACGCCGACATGACCACATTAAACAAACGATTAACCCGGTCTGATCTGTTTAAAATGTTTTTACGCAGTAACTTGCAACAGGCCTCTTTTAACTATGAACGTATTCACGGCCTGGGTTTCTGCTACGACATGGTACCCGCCATTAAGCGCTTGTATCCGCTAAAAGAAGACCAAATTGCCGCCCTGAAACGCCATTTAGTGTTCTTTAACACCACTCCAGCAGTTTGTGGGCCAGTAATTGGCGTCACCGCCGCGATGGAAGAGGCGCGAGCCAATGGTGCGGATATTGATGAAGGGGCAATCAATAGCTTGAAAATCGGGCTGATGGGGCCGCTGGCTGGGGTCGGTGACCCGTTGATTTGGGGGACTTTGCGCCCAATCACAGCCGCTTTGGGAGCCTCGCTGGCACTGAGTGGTAATGTGCTAGGGCCGATTCTGTTCTTCCTTTCCTTTAATTCTGTGCGCCTGGCGCTGAAATGGTTCGGTCTGCAATACGGTTTCAACAAGGGCATCAATATCGTCAAAGATCTTGGCGGGAATTTGCTGCAAAAACTGACCGAGGGCGCATCCATTTTGGGCTTGTTTATCATGGGGGTATTGGTCACCAAATGGACCAGTATCAATGTGCCGCTGGTGATATCGAAAACGCCGGGTCACGACGGCACCACTGTGACCATGACGGTGCAGAATATTCTGGATCAGCTTTGCCCAGGTTTGCTGGCGCTGGGGCTTACCCTGTTAATGATGCGTTTACTCAAGCGCAAAATTAACCCTATTTGGCTCATCTTCTCCCTGTTTGGCCTCGGAATTTTGGGCTCATGGCTTGGCATTCTTTCCTGATTAATGCCGGGAGGTTTTTTATTCTATTTGAAGTTTTTTATTCGATCGGCTGTTTTGTATTTACAAATAATTGAGGTGGTTCCAAATGAAAACTAAAGCACTGCGTTTATATGGCAAGAATGACCTGCGGCTGGAAAGCTTCGACTTACCGGAAATAGGCGATGATGAAATTCTGGCCACTGTCGTGACTGACAGTATTTGTCTCTCTTCATGGAAAGAAGCCAATTTGGGCGCTGACCATAAAAAAGTGCCGGATAATGTGGCAGAAAATCCGATTATTATTGGTCATGAATTTTGTGGCGATATTTTGCAAGTTGGTAAGAAGTGGCAGCATAAATTCAAACCCGGCAGCCGTTATGTGATTCAGGCTAATCTGCAATTACCCGACCGCCCAGATTGTCCCGGCTATTCTTTCCCTTATGTAGGCGGTGAAGCCACTCATGTGGTTATTCCCAATGAAGTTATGGAGCAAGATTGCTTGCTGCCATATGAAGGCGAAAGTTATTTTGAAGGTTCATTGGTAGAGCCACTGTCTTGTGTTATCGGTGCATTTAATGCCAATTACCATCTGGTTCCCGGCACTTATCAGCATAAAATGGGGATAAAACCCGGTGGTAATGTATTAATTCTGGGTGGCACCGGCCCGATGGGATTATTAGCCATTGATTACGCGTTGCATGGACCCGTTAATCCGCAATTATTGGTTATTACCGATCGCCACCAGCAAAAGCTGGATTATGCCGCCCGCTTATATCCGAGCGAGCCGCAGACTCAAGTGCATTATCTGAATACCAAACACACTGATGATCAGTTTGAACGTTTAATGGCACTGACGGAGGGCAAAGGTTATGACGATATCTTCGTTTTCGTCCCTTCAGCTGAGTTGGTCACATTAGCTTCAAGCCTATTAGCTCCGGATGGCTGCTTTAATTTCTTTGCTGGCCCGCAGGATAAGAATTTTATGGCGTCGGTTAATTTCTACGACCTCCATTACTCCTTTACCCATTATGTCGGCACCTCAGGCGGTAATACCGACGACATGCGCGAAGCGGTGAAGTTAATTGAAGCGAAGAAAGTGAACGCGGGGAAAGTGGTATCTCACATTCTCGGGCTAAATGATGCGGCGGAAACCACCTTGAATTTACCGCAAATTATCGGCGGTAAAAAGTTGGTTTATACCGGCAAAAATATGCCCCTGACCTCATTAAGTGAACTGATGAGTACCGAGCAAGATTCGCCGTTATTACAGGAACTGCAAGTCATTTTGCGCGAAACTGATGGATTGTGGTCAAAAGCCGCCGAAGATTTTGTCCTGGCGCACGCCCAAGAGATTTAACCTGCCAATCAAGGGCGGTTGATATCATAACCGCCCTCAACTCACTCCGGCAGATGTTTTGCCGTCGATTCATCGGTAGTCGCATCATTGGCTACCGCATTGAGCAACACATCCAACAGGCCGGGGAAGCGGGCATCAATATCATCGCGCCGTAATGATAACAAACTCTCGCGACCACAAGGCCGTTGCCAGATAACACCACTTTCCCGCAATACACGCCAATGATGTGTCAGGGTAGATTTAGATAAACCTTGCACCAAAGTGCCACAGGCATGTTCACCACCCGCAGCCAATCTACGCACCACCGCCAACCGCAGTGGATTACCTAAAGCCGTCAGCACATTTTCCAGCCGGATCTGCTCACGCTCAGGATGATTTGCAATCATAGTGTTCCTATTAATAAGTCACAGACGACGAACAAATTCCCCGTCAAACTGCCAGATTCGACCATATAAAACGACCCTTAGCGGGCGGCAATATAGCCTATACTCCATTTTGGCCCTACTAAAAATTCTAATGCAATGATGACCCCCCCCCCTCAACCATTGCTCAACACTATTATTGCACAGTTTCAGAACAAATAATTAAATTGTACGTGTATATTCGTACAGTGAGATTATACTAGTGGCGATCAAGTGATCATTAGCAGCAATGCTGAACTTAAACCAAACTCACAACTTCCCGGTAGGGCATAACACCGCCCACCCCGAAATTGCCATTATCATTAAGGACTTAATATGGCACGTAAAACTCCTATCGAGCGCTATCGCAACATTGGTATCTCCGCCCACATCGACGCCGGCAAAACCACCACCACCGAGCGTATTTTGTTCTATACCGGCGTCAGTCATAAGCTGGGTGAAGTGCATGATGGCGGCGCGACTACTGACTGGATGGCACAGGAGCAGGAACGTGGCATTACCATTACATCGGCTGCCGTGACCTGTTTCTGGAAAGGGATGGACGGAACCTTACCCGATCACCGCATCAACATTATCGACACCCCCGGACACGTGGATTTCACGATAGAAGTGGAGCGTTCCATGCGGGTGCTTGATGGTGCGGTCATGGTGTATGACGCGGTCGGTGGCGTGCAGCCACAATCCGAAACTGTCTGGCGTCAGGCCAATAAATATCGTGTTCCACGTTTAGCATTCGTTAATAAAATGGACCGCCCCGGCGCTGATTTTTTCCGCGTCCGCCAGATGATGATTGATCGTCTGAAAGCCAATCCAGTGCCCATTGTGATCCCCATCGGCAGTGAAGAGCACTTCACCGGCGTGGTAGATTTGCGCCTGATGCGCGCCATTATCTGGGATGAAGCTTCTCAGGGCATGACGTTTAGCTATGAACCCATCCCAGAAAACTTGCTGGCGACCGCCAATGAATGGCGCGAGAAAATGGTCTCCGAGGCGGCTGAAGCTTCTGAAGCACTGATGACCGAATATCTGGAAACCGGCGACCTGACGGTGGATGAAATTACCCAAGGTCTGCGCATCCGGACTATTGCCGGTGAAATTCAACCGATGATGTGCGGCAGTGCTTTTAAGAACAAAGGTGTGCAGCGCATGTTGGATGCAGTGGTTGAACTGATGCCATCGCCAATAGATATTCCGCCGGTCAGCGGCACAGATGAAGACGGTAATGAAGTGAGCCGCAAGGCCGATGATAATGAAAAATTCTCGGCGCTGGCGTTCAAATTGATGACCGACCCCTATGTCGGCCAGCTGACTTTCGTGCGCGTCTACTCAGGTGTATTGAGCAAAGGCGACAGTGTTTACAACCCGATTCGCGGCAAAAAAGAACGTATTGGCCGTATTGTTCAGATGCATGCCAATAACCGGATTGAAGTGGATGAAATCCGCGCCGGTGATATCGCCGCCTGTGTCGGCTTGAAGGATGTCACCACTGGGGAAACCCTGTGTGACCCAGATGCGGTAATTACGCTGGTGCGAATGGAATTCCCTGAGCCGGTAATTTCACAAGCGATTGAACCTAAGACCAAGGCCGATCAAGAGAAAATGGGGCTGGCACTGCAACGTCTGGCATCGGAAGATCCGTCATTCCGTATCCGGACTGACGAGGAGTCCGGCCAGACCATTATCTCCGGCATGGGTGAATTGCATCTGGAGATCATTGTCGACCGCATGAAACGCGAGTTCGGTGTGGAAGCCAATATCGGTAAACCACAAGTCACTTACCGCGAAACCGTGCGCAAGACCGTCACAGATGTTGAAGGCAAATTTGTTCGTCAATCCGGCGGTAAAGGGCAATACGGCCATGTGGTCTTTACTCTCGAACCGCAGGCTCCGGGCAGCGGCTTTGCTTTTGTTGATGCGACTAAAGGCGGTGTAGTGCCGCGTGAATATATCGGTGCCGTAGAAAAAGGCGTACTGGAAGCCACCAATACCGGGGTTCTGGCCGGTTATCCGGTGGTGGATGTGAAAGTGACCTTGACGTTCGGTTCTTATCACGAAGTGGACTCATCGGAACTGGCGTTTAAAATGGCCGCCATCTTTGGTTTTAAAGAAGCGGTTAAGCGCGCCTCACCGGTGATCCTCGAGCCAGTGATGAGCGTCGAAGTGGAAACACCAGAAGAATATGCCGGTAATGTGATGGGCGACCTTTCCTCTCGCCGTGGCTTGGTGCAAGGCATGGAAGAGATGGTCGGTGGCGGGAAAATCATCCGGGCGGAAGTGCCGTTATCAGAAATGTTCGGTTATTCCACCGTGTTGCGTTCCATGTCACAGGGGCGCGCGACTTATACTATGGAATTCAAGCATTACGCTGAAGCACCACGTAATGTGGCCGATGCCATTATTGCCGCACGAGGCACTAAAGCCTAACTCTGCCCTACATGTAAAATAACAAACCAAGCCGCCAGTGGATCATGTTTCCGCTGGCGGTTTTTTATTGGCGAGCCACTTTATTATCAACTAAATAGCAACCCGGCGGCAGATCTCCACCCCTTTATCACTCGGCAGATGATAATAATTGGTCACATGAATGAAATTTCTGACCATGAAAGCAAAGCTGCTCCGTTCCAATGCGGGTAATCACCTGCCATCCTCACGGCCCACAATGGTTTTATGACCTGAAAAATAAGTCACATCATCCAGTTCAAACTGACAATCCATATCAGTAATGCCTTGTAATAACGCCGGAATATACGGCCATTCCATAAAACCGTACTGTGCGGTGCCGCGCCAATAACTCGGCGTTTGCTCAGTAATTACCAGCAGCTCTCTTATTCCATAGGCAAAGACTATCTCAATGATAGGCAAAGCTGCTCCAGTAGCTTGATAAAAGTCAACCATCCCTCAGCACAACCCAGAGATAATCCCATTAAATAAATAAGGTTATTAGCAGGGTAAATACATAAATGTGAAAGCGAATACCGCTTTCCACACAACAAAGGAGTGCTGCTGTGATAAGAAAATGGCTAATTGGCGGAGGTATATTAGTAATTGCAGGTTATCTGGGCGTAGCAGGTTATATCTACATGACGGATAACGCACGCAGTAACACATTAATCAACGGGGAAAAAAAACGATCTCAGGATACATCCCCCTCGGCAAGCAATACAAAAATAACTAACCAACAAATCAGCAATCTGTTTTATCAAAAGGGTTGCGATTATTGCCATACCAGCAGTGCATCTCTGCCTTTTTATGCTGCGATCCCAGGCGTGAAACAATTAATGGATTACGATATTCAACAAGGTAGCCAATATTTCTCACTGGAACCGACCTTATTGGCGATTAAAGAAAATCACGCAGTACCGGAGGCTGATTTAGCAAAAATCGAATCGGCCATTGCTCGCGAACAAATGCCACCACAGCGTTTTGCTGTTTTACACTGGGCTTCAGGTCTCAATGTTGAAGAAAGAAATCAGATTCTTGATTGGGTGAAAGCACAGCGGGCGGAACATTTCCCCTCCACCAGCAGCAGCGACATGCAACATCTGACATTACAACCGCTGCCAGATGCCTTGCCCATCGATAGTCAAAAAGTGGCATTGGGTTCCCGCCTCTTCCACGATCCACGGTTGTCCAGCGATAACACCGTCTCCTGCGCCAGTTGCCACCTGCTCTCTAAAGGTGGGGTCGATAATTTGGCGACCTCAACCGGCGTTGATGGTCAGAAAGGCGGAATAAATGCGCCAACAGTCTTCAATGCCGTGTTCAATGTGAATCAATTCTGGGATGGTCGCGCCGTTGATTTACAGCAACAGGCTGGTGGGCCACCATTGAATCCGGTGGAAATGGCATCAGCCTCGTGGGCTGACATTATTAATAAACTGCAACAGGATGCACAATTAACACAGGAGTTTGTTCAAGTTTATCCGCAAGGCTATTCCGAGCACACTATTACTGATGCTATTGCTGAGTTTGAGAAAACGCTGACCACGCCGAATAGTCCTTTTGATCGCTATTTGAAAGGCGATGTTAATGCTCTGACTGCCAGCCAAAAAAACGGCCTAGCTTTATTCCAGCAAAATAAATGTGACACTTGCCACGTGGGTAAAAATATTGGTGGGCAGTCCTATGACCTCATGGGATTAAAAAATAATTACTTTGCAGATCGCTCAAAAGAGCTGACAACCGATGACCAAGGACGTTTTAATGTCACTAAAGATCCCCGTGATATGCACCGTTTTAAAACACCGGGCCTGCGGAACATTGCTTTGACAGCACCTTATTTCCACGATGCACAAGCCGAAGATTTAAATCAGGCTGTTGAAATGATGTTGAAATATCAAGTGGGGACTAGCCTGCCACCGCAAGACGTCAAAGATATCGTCGCCTTCCTTGAAAGCCTAACTGGGGAATATATTCCACATCAATAGTCGTGATTAATATCAAAAAACGGCCAATCCAGAAAAACATCCGTAGTGTCGATAAACTACGGATGTTTCACTCATAAAATCATTGATTAAAAATAAGACATCACGTTATTCTCATTTTGAATTTTATAAAAAAGCAGGAATAAAATGAAGAAATTACCTCTGGGAATTATGGTCGTAGCATTAATTAGCAGCCAACCGCTTTTAGCGAAAAATTGGCAAGAAATAAAACAAAGTGGGGAATTACGGATTGGTGTTCCCGGTGACTACGCCCCTTTGGCCTTTCATAATAAACAGGGGGAATTGATTGGTTACGATATTGATATGGCAAAATCCCTGGGCGAAAGTCTGAAGCTTAAAGTCAATTTTGTACCAAGTAGTTGGCCAACACTTTCTGAAGATTTAGCGGCAGACAAGTTTGATATCGCGATGGGTGGCGTCACAGAAACACCCGGCCGCGCAGCGCAATTCTCATTATCCAGCCCGGTGGTGAAGAACGGCAAAATTGCCTTAGCTAATTGCCAGCAATCCAAAAAATTCCCCACATTGGCGGCGATTGATCGCGAAGCGGTGAAAGTTATTGTCAATCCAGGTGGTACCAATCAATCGTTTGTCGATGCCAATATCAAGCAAGCCCAAATCATCCGAACCCAAGATAACGTGGCTAATTTGCAGGGAGTCCGAGATCAAAGTGCGGATATTATGTTTACTGACTTAATCGAAGGGGATTATTACCAGAGCAAAGAGCCTGGCGTATTTTGTGTCGCAACACCGGAAATATTACCCGGCACCGGCAGCTACAAAGTGTATATGATGGCGAAAGATAATCAGCCATTATTGAAAGAAGTCAATCAGTGGCTGGCAGGTGAGACAAAATCCACATTAGCGCATAAATGGAATATATCCGAGTAGCGACTTTTGATTGCCAGCGCATATGGGCTGGCAATAGCCTATGACTTTGATGACATTGCCATCCATGGCAACTTTCATCACGCCGTTAACCCACCATCCAACACCAAGGTCTGGCCAGTCATATAGCGGCTATCATTACCGACCATAAAAGCACTGACACGAGCAACTTCCTGCGCACTTCCCAAACGCCGTAAAGGTATTTGTTTACGCAATCCTTTTAAGGCATCGGCAGGCATGTCGCGCGTCATATCGCTGTCGATCACCCCCGGCAATAGGCAGTTAACTCGAATATTAAAGCGGCCCATCTCAAGCGCCAGTGAGCGGCCAAGGCCAATCATCGCCGCTTTACTGGCACCATAAGCGCTCTGGCCGATATTGCCTTTTATCGCGGTCACTGAGGACATCAGCAACACGGCACCTTCGCCCTGCATCATCATTGCTGGCAAAACATGCTTATTCCAGTAGAAAACCGCATTAAGATTAGTATCCAGCACATTGCGCCAGTTATCACCATTCTGCTGAATATGTAAGCTGTCACCGGTAATACCGGCATTATGAATTACCGCGCCGGGTGGGCCATACTTCTCTAACAATTGCGGCGCAAGTGCATCGACATCCGCTTCATTGCTGCCGTCACAGCGATAGCTGGTCACCTTACCGGGCAACCCTTCACAGCTGTCGATAACATCGCGGCTCTGTTGCTCACCATTGCGCCAGGTAAACACCACATTCCACTCTTTAGCCAGTTCTTCGACCAAAGCGCGACCAATACCACGGCTGCCGCCGGTAATTAACACCCATTGCTTGCTCATAATATTATTTCTTTTGCTCGGCCAACTTCTGGCAAAGCTCTCCTAAAGTCATGTCCGGATTTTCCATAAACATTTCAGCATTCAGCGTCGCGCCGAATTCGCGCTTTGCCAGCACCATCAATTCGACATAATCCAGACTGTCGAGTTTTAACTGATGCAGTGGCATTTCAGGTGATAATGCAGACATCTCTAAGTCTTTGGCGTCACACAACATTTCACATACAGTGTCATAAACGTGTTGATACTTTTCCATGATCTTATCCTTTTTTAATGCGCGGCTAACGGCCACGTTTTCAATGTTACAGCTGTGGTAATTAATGGCCCTAAGTCGGAACGGGCCGCAATAGCCGCGCGCAATACCCAGCCATCAGTCGGGTTGCCGACAATCAGTGTCGGCTCGATGGCGTAGTGCAATGCACTGCGGACAAATAGATTCGGGTTATTGATGCGCAGTAAATCTGCACTGAAATGCACATCATGGTGAGTTTGGATAACCGGCACATACTTGAAAACATCAATCAAAGTTTCCGCCTCAATCCCCGGTAATACCTGTTTGGCGGTGGCCAGTGTTTGCGGCGCGGCAACCAGCAATTTAAATAGCAGGGCATCAAAAAATCCCCAGCATTCAGCCGGTTGTGATGCGTCACCCAGGAATTGCTGGCTTGACTGGAAAACCTCGTCCGCAGACAAAGATGCCCACTGTTCGTTGTCAGTTTGTACCAGTGCGGGCGCACTGCGCAGCTTGCCGTTAAAGCAATTCTCACCGCTGCTAATATCAATCAGATTGCCACTCACCTGCTCTGGCATTTGACTGACTTGTAGCTGATACGGCATATGGCACTGTACCGGTTGACGTAAGCGGGCGTTAAAACGTAGAAACTCCACTGGCGGCAATATCGGCAATAACGCCGTGCTGAGCTGATACTTGATATCCAGCATGGCGCGCATCCCGTGGACAGTCAGTTGTTCCTGCCCCAAATGCTGTGCATGTTGCAGATCAAAATGGATCGGGTTGTAATCGCCGGAAAACTCCGCCCAACGCTCCGCATCACTGAGGTTATAGTTATAGTTGTAGTTAAAAATCGAGTTAAACGTCGTGTTAACAGTCATGCTTAATCCAACCCGATAACCAATGCGGCATTCGCGCCACCAAAGCCGAAACTCAGGTTTAGCGTGTTGCGCAAAACTTTTGGCCGATGCCCTTCGCTGATGTAATCAAGGTCACATTGCGGGTCAGCATTTTTCAGATTACAAGTCGCGGGCATTATCTGATGCGCCAACGCTTGCAGACAAATAATGGATTCAAAGCTGCCCGCCGCCGCAATCAAATGGCCGGAATAGGATTTGGTGCTGGACAGTGGCGTAGTATAAGCCGCAGCGCCAAAGGCCTGTTTAATGGATTGGGTTTCATTCAGGTCATTAAGCTGAGTCGAGGTGCCGTGCAAGTTCACGTAATCAATCTCGTCGGCGCTCAAACCCGCTTGCTGCAAGGCATGCTGAATAGTTTTCACCCGAGCAACCCTGTCTTCCGCCGGTGCAGTGAAATCAAAGGCATCGGAATAGTTACCGTAACCTTTAATTTCGCCGAGAATGTTGGCACCACGAGCAATCGCCCCTTCCCGCTCTTCCAGACACAATACCGCCGCGCCTTCGGATAATACAAAGCCGTTTCGGTCCAAACTGAATGGGCAGCTGGCTTTGCTGGCATCTTCTTGCTCGCGCGCCAATGCACCTAAAATATCGATATTCCACACTGCTGCATCACTGCGTAGAGATTCACCCGCTCCCGCCAACATCATTGATGCTCGCCCGCTACGGATGATTTCAAATGCATCGCCGATCGCAATGGTGCCGGTCGCACAGGCAGCAATCGGGGAATTCTGATAGCCGCGCAATCCCCAGTACAAACTACAGGCGGCGGTACCGGCATTCGGCATCGACAAGAAACAGCCGAACGGCGTGCCCAGCCCGGTTTCCAGATAGCCTTCATAGTTATCGTGGGTTTCATCCTGCCCGGCCCAGCCGCTGCCGATAATGGTGCCGCAATCGAGCAAATCATAATAATCTGCAACAGATTTCTCAGCGAACGCCATCTGCATCGCTTCGCGGGCAGCGGCCAATGCCAACCGGGCATAGCGCGGCAGGCGGCGGCGTATGGCCGCTGGAACTGACTTCAAATTGGGTTCCGCATCCAACAGGCCAAAAAAGCGCGATTTAATGCCCTGCTCGGATTTATCGTAATAGCGATAACCTAATTTGTTATCCATAATGGCGGCCCAGCTTTGCTGCGCAGTCATGCCCAGAGGAGTTACCGAGCCGTAACCGGTGACAACAACCCGGCGCTGTTTAACTGTGTTCGTCATGATTTAATTCCTTTACTGTCCCTGCTGTTATCAACACCGCCACCTAATGCTAACCACAATTTCATGGTGGCATTCAGATAGTTATATTGAAGTTCGAGCAAACTGGTTTCACTGGTCAGCAGGGCATCCTGCGCATCCAGTAAGGTCTGAAATGAAACGGCACCTGCTTGATACTGGCTGTTCGTCAGGCTAAGCCGACGCTGGCTGAGTTGCAGGTTCTGCCACTGATTCTGTTTTTGTTGCTGATAACTCAACCGCCCTATCATGGCGTCGTCGACATCTTTCAGTGCGCTGTAGACTTTGGTGCGGAAATCGACAGCGGCTAATTTCACATCCAGCTTTGACTGGTCGATGGTGAGCTGCACCGTATTCCACTGCAAGAAAGGCAGCGCACTGTTGACACTGAGTGTCCGGCTCGGGTTACTAAACCATTGCGAAAACACCGAGTTACCGGCGTCCAATGCGGCCCCCAGCGAAAGTGTCGGGTAGAAATTCAGTTTTGCCACATCAGACCCGGCTAAAGCGGCGCGCAAACGCCACTCGGCAGCCTGTACATCCGGGCGCTGGGCAATAACTTCTAGCGGTAAACTGGCGGCAATCGGCACCTGTTGCTGTAAATCCAATGACTGGCGCTCCGCCTGACGATAATTAGGGGCGCGGTTAAACAGCAACGCCATGGCGTTACGCGCAACTTCGCGCTGCTGCTCGATATTTTGATACTGATTTTGCCTGTCCAGCAAAGCTTGCTGCGCCTGCAACAGCTCGATTTCACTGGCATCCCCCGCCTTCAGTCGCGCGCTCACAATTTTGAGAGTGTCTTGCGAGATAGCCAGCGCCGTCTGTTGGTAACCTAACTGCTGGTTAAATTTCGCAATCTGCCAATAAAGATCGGCCGTGGTTCCAATCAATAACAGGGCAGTGACCTGCCGATCCTGTTCAGTGGCATTGACCAACCAGGCGGATTGCTCACGAGCGCGGGCCAGTTTGCCCCACAAATCCAGCTCGTAACTCAACCCAAACGAGGTGTTATAGTTTTCACGCGGCTCGGTATTCTCATTCAGAGATCGGGTGTTACTCCCCCCTCCAGTCAAGGTGACATTCGGGGTCATATTGGTATTGGTCAGCCCAGCCGTCAAACGCGCTTGCTGTAACTTCAAGCCCGCAGTGGTCAAGTCATTATTACTGACCAACATGCGGCTGATGCTTTCTGACAATTGTGGGTCGTCGAAATTTTCCCACCAGTGCACACTGTGATGCAGGTAACTGCTGCCACTGTCTTTAATCCGCCATTCGTCGGGGATTGACACCATCGGGCGCTGATAGTCACTTTTCAGTAATGCGCCGCAGCCCGCTAGCACCAAGCTGGTCATTAGCACTAAGCTTTTAAATAACATGGTGTTAATTAATCTTTTCATTCTCGTGCCAATGCCTCAGTGGGGTGCAAACGAGCGGCATTGCGCGCTGGGAAAAAGCCAAAACCTAACCCGATAAGTGCAGAGAAACTGCACGCCATCACTAACGGCGGCCAGGTGAAAATCATGGTGAATTCTTGGGTAACCCACGAGAAAACCACCCCCGCCAACGCGGAGCCAACAATACCAATCAAGCCACCGAGGGTGCAGATAACCACCGCCTCAATCAGGAACTGGGTCATGATGTCACTCGGGCGGGCACCTACCGACAGGCGGATACCGATTTCATGGGTGCGCTCAGTCACCGACACCAACATGATATTCATCACGCCCACCCCACCCACCAGCAGTGAAATCGCGGCGATGGAGGTGATCAGCAGCGTCATCGAATCAGAGGTTTTCTGAATCGCTCGGTTCATCTGGTCATTGCTCAGAATGAAAAAGTCCCGCTGACCATGCGCCCTGTCCAGCACCTTTTCGATATCGCGCTGCACTTCATTCAAGCTGTAGTTTTCACCAATCTGCACAGCTATAGATTCCAGCGGAATATCACCCGAAATACGCTCAGAGAGAGAGGTATAGGGCATCCAGGCCGTCAATAATCCGCCATAGGACGAACCGGCGCGCTTAGCAACACCAATCACCCGCAAGGGGATGCCGTCCAGTTGGACAATTTCGCCAATAGGATTTTGCCCGGCAGCAAACAGGGTATCGCTAAGCTCGGGTTGCAAAATAACCACCGGCTCGCGGGCATTAACATGCTGTTGTCTAAGGCTATCGCCGGTCATAATATTCAGCCCGCTCGCCTTGAAGAAACCCTGGCCGACCCCGGAGAGCAAAATCATCACTTGTTTGTCCCCATGAATCGCCGTCACCGTTTTACTGACCACTGGCGACAGGTTCTCGACATAGGGCTGGCGGCTGAGTAAATCGACATCCGCCACACTGAGGGCGCGCTCAAAATCAGGGCGCGGCTTATCCCAGCCAAGTCCTGGGCGAATTTCCATGTTACTGACACCCAGCTGGCTGATTTCACTCAGGATTTCCTGACGAGCACCTTCCCCGACCGCCATGGAAGAAACCACCGACGAAATACCGATAATGATGCCCAGCATAGATAAAAAGGCGCGAATTCGGTGACCCAGTAGGGCGCGCCACGCCATCTTGATAGCTTCTCTCACACTCAACCACCAGTGTGGGCGGCCCGTGGCAACCGGGTTAGGTAACGCGGCGTGAATGGCGGTTGTGCCGATAGCCTCATTATTGCGATCTGCAATGATTTCACCGTCACTAATCTCGATGATACGCTGCGCCTGATTGGCGATATTGCGGTCATGAGTCACGATAATAATGGTGTGGCCAGACTGGTGTAGGCCGTGCAAAATGCCCATCAGCTCCTGCCCGCTGGCGCTGTCGAGTGCGCCGGTCGGCTCATCGGCCAGAATAATCCCGGCACCATTCATCAGCGCGCGGGCAATACTCACCCGCTGCTGTTGCCCGCCCGACAACTGTGCCGGTTTGTGCAACAAATGCTGGCCCAGCCCCAGACGGCGTAACAAATAAGCTGCGCGCTCCTGACGTTCGGCGGTGGTCATCGCGGTATAAAGTGCCGGGATCACCACATTCTCCATTGCCGTGAGATACGGCATCAGATGATAGCGCTGAAAAATAAAACCAATGTATTGGCTGCGTAATTGCGCCAACTGTTCACTGCTGGCCTGCCGCGTCGGGATGTTGTGGATTGACATCTCGCCCTGCGTCGGTTTATCCAGACAGCCGATGATATTCATCAGCGTCGATTTACCCGAGCCGGAAGCCCCAATAATCGCCACCATTTCGCCACTGTGAATTGACAGCGAAATATCCTTAAGCACCGCCACCGACTCTGTGCCGGACGTAAAATGACGATAAATCCCCTTGAGTTGAATCAATGGGTTGCGGTTAGCATCAGCGGTATGAACAGCATTAATCTGCATTGTTAGCTCCCGACGGCATCCCCGTCAGCACGACCTGTTCACCCGGTTCCAGCCCCTCTTTTACTTCGGCATATTGGTCATTACGCAAGCCGAGCAACACCCAACGCACCGTGGTTTTCTGGCCTTTACTGCCGCCATTTTGACTCACAACGACGCGATAGCGTTTATCCGACTGTTGCTCACCAAGAGCCGCCAGCGGCACCCGCAGCACATTTTTTGCCTGTGCGGTAATGATGAATACTTGCGCAGTCATTGAGGTGCGTAATAACCGCTCACTGTTGGCGATATTGAATATGCCATTGTAATAAACCGCTGAAGGTTGCTGGTTTGTCTGTGGCACGGTGCTGTCTTCGCGCAAACTGTCGGTAGAGGCCGCCTGGATAGCCCCCATCTGGCTTTCATAGCGGCGCTCGGGGTCAGCCACCACATAGAACCACAATGGCTGCCCAACACTGACTTTAAGAATGTCGGTTTCTGAAATGCGGGTGTTGACCGTCATGGTATCGACATTCGCCAACACCAGAATGGTCGGGGCTGTCTGTGAGGAAACGATGGTTTGCCCCTCTTTGGTGACGATGCCCAACACTTCGCCGTCAATCGGCGCCATAATCCGAGTAAAAGCTAAATTAGCTTTTGCCGTTTCCCGTGCGACCTGACTTTGCTCAATCAAAGCTTCGTTAACACGTAATTGTGCTACCTGACTCTCGTATTGCGCCTGCGCTTTCTCTAGCGTACTTTTCACGCCCGCGTTTTCCGCGAGCAATGTTTGCTGACGGCGCAACTCCAACTGATATTGGCGTAGCAGAGCTTGAGCCACTTGTTTTTGCGCCTGCGCACTTTGTAATTCGGCTTCTGACTTGCGCAATTCATTCTGCTGCAAGGTCGGGTCAATCTCCGCCAACAGCTGACCACGGGTCACGCGGTCGCCCTGTTTGACATAAAGTTTGGTTAACTGCCCGTTAACCTGCGCGCCCACATTGACCTGTAATGACGGTTTTAAACTGCCGGTCGCCATGACGTACTTTTCAATATCACCGCGCCCAATGGTTTCGGTGAGCTGCGGGGCATCCTGCTGATTGCCCGATAATGACAGCGCAATCCCGCCGCCGATGACCAGCAACAACAGTAATGCCAGCGATAAACGCAGTTTCTTGTTCGTCATAGTGATACGCATCAGTTAACCGCCGCAGGTGTCAGGCGATTTGACGTCGCTGGCTGAGTAAAATGTGCCAACTGGCCATCATCCAAGCGGACAACCTTATCAAACAGCGGCAAGACACTTTCACTGTGGGTCACCGTTATCAATGTTTTCTGATATTCACGGCAATGGGCCAACAAAGCCTGCATCACCTGCTGGGCGGTGTCTTCGTCCAGATTGGCGGTGGGTTCATCCAGCACCAAAACCGGGCAATCGCTGTACATGGCGCGGGCCAGTAACAACCGCTGGCGTTGTCCCAAAGAGAGTGCGGCGTGGCTTTCACGCACCAGCGCACTGAGGCCGCCTGGCAACTTATTGATAACTGACGTTAATTGCAGCCCTTGTAATGAGCGCTCGATACGTTGAAGTTTATTGGTGTCCAGATTCCCATCAAACAAAGTGATGTTTTGTAATACCGAGGCATTAAACAGAATGTCTTCCTGACTTTGCAGGAAAAACAGCGCATGGGCCTGCTGGAAATCGACAGCTTCGCCATCGACCAATACCTGCCCTTGTTGTGGCGGCATCAATCCCGCCATCACTTTCAGCAAGGTACTTTTCCCGGCACCGGACTCACCGATGATCGCCACACTTTGCCCGCGTGTCAGTGACAACGACAAATCGCGCAATACCGGCTGGCTGGCGTCGTAGGCAAAACGAATATTCTGATAAACCAACTTATGTGCAAATGTGGGCGGCGCGGTTGGGATTGCTGAACTCTTCTCCGACGGCGTTGACTGCCCGGCAGGGAACAGGTCACGCGCGCGGATATCAATGACGTGCAACTGGTTTTTTTGCAAAATAGCGTAGAAAATTTTGGTGATGTACGAGGTGAAAATCTCGCGCACGAAACTGTAAGCAAAGAATTCGCCCAAGCTCAGTGTCCCCTGCTTCAACAATGGCAAAGCCAGCAGCATAAAGAACACCATTTCCAGACTGCCAATCAGCTGATACAGGCTATTTTTAACCTGATCGTAGATTTTCTTTTTCTGTAACGCCGTGAACAATGACAGCGCAAGGCCCGCAAACATCCCTTGGCGTTGGCTGGATAAACCGGCAGATTTAATGGTGGAAAAACCTTGAATGGTTTCCAGAATAAAATCACTTTGCTCAGCACTTTTCACCTGTAACTGCTGAGTGTAATAGCGGTCACGATAGATGGCCCAAATACTGATAAGCCCCATCAACATAACGCCGATAGCAGACACCATCGCCAACAGTGGGCTCATATAGCACATCACTGCCAGCGCGATGGCACCGATTATCCAGTCGGTACGCAGGCCGTTATCCAGCTCTATTTTTTGGGTTGCGGCCATCTGCCAGTTCGAGAATCGGCTGAAGATGTCACCCGGCGCTCGCTTATCAAAGAAGTTAAGCGAGTGACTTAGTAAGCGGGAGAAACCGGCGACGCTGTTAAGCACCACAAAGTGTTTGATATAACGCTCGGTGATGTATCGCACGCAAAAAGCGAGTGAAGTGGACACCACAAACGCCAGGAGAAAATAGAAATAAGGGAAATCTTTATCGCCCGCCGAAGAAAACACGTCATTAATGGCGCTACTGACCATGGTCGGCATAATAAACAGTGTCAGGGAGATAAGAAATGCCAGCGTCATCAGCCAGTAAATACCCCGAACACTGGCGGTTTCTTTCAAACTCATGCAGTCGAGCGCACTGAGCCGCTTGCTGTGTTCAATCTTCTTCGCCGCTTCAGGGTCCGCAGGTGTTTCTGAGTCAAGCACCAGTGCGTAGCCGCTGATTTCTGCTTTTAATGCATCCATCGGCAATAATTGCTGCCCGATAGCCGGGTTCATGACACAGACGTAATTGCCTTTACGGTAGGCGAGCAAGACATAATGGTTTGCGCCATAGTGCAAAATGGCCGGTAGCGGTAAAGCCGACAATTCCTGATGTTCAAATACCACCGGATAAGCCGGTATGGCCAACTCAGATAAAATAGTACAAAGCGTAGCCAGTGACGTGCCGTGTGCAGAGGCAGGATAGCGCTCCCGTAAGCTTTCCAGTGGTGCGTTAATGCCTTGCGTCTGTGCCAGCATCGCAATACAGGCCAAACCACACTCATTGGTTTCGCTTTGAAAAACTAACGTTGGGATTATCTTTTCCATTTTCTACTATTCTTTGTAAGTGACATTATTCATTAATAAAAAATAATGAATGTGAGTGCCATAACAGCCAATCTTGCGGATGCTGCGTCATTGATGTTTCAATCAATTCAGGTAATTTACTTTTTATTTCCCGCGCACTAAACGCAGGATAAATATGAATTTTTATTTCTTTGTCGTAATACAGATAATAAAAAACCACCTGCGCTGACAATGCTCTGGCAAGGCGAATAATCCCGCTGTGCAAATTGGCAGGGCGGTTAAACAACTGGCAGGACATTTTTGCCGTTTCTGCTGGCTGGTTATTGACGGTGTAATCCGGCGTAATATCCGGAAAAATCATAATATTCCGCTTATGTTCGGCGGCTTCCATGATGGCATCCATCAAGTTACCGGCGATGGCTCGGCTGTCTGCATGGATAGAACAATAGGAAATATTCACTCCACCCATTTGCCGCGCCTGCTCTTGATAAGCCTCGGCACTGGCTGAAACCACCACGGTGGCCTGCCCCGGATAAGCCGCCGCGCCCACCATGCCCGCGAGCACATCAGAAACCATGTGCAGCGGCGCGAGAATAACCGGCGAACCGGCCTCATGTAGCGCACTCACCTGGCTATCTAGCTGCTCAGTACAGGCCGCTAACTGAGCTAAAATTCGCCGATTTTGACCATAAGTTGCGGCCAGCTCTAACACCTGACGGCGCTGTGCCGTGCGAATAAAATTCTGTACCGATGGGCGATT
Organism: Yersinia rochesterensis; assembly: GCF_003600645.1. Taxonomy (NCBI): domain Bacteria; kingdom Pseudomonadati; phylum Pseudomonadota; class Gammaproteobacteria; order Enterobacterales; family Yersiniaceae; genus Yersinia; species Yersinia rochesterensis. The sequence goes on along the minus strand of NZ_CP032482.1, from coordinate 954,430 downwards.
GTGGCTTCCCAATAAACACTGGCTATTCGCCGCCGCCACCCGCGCCAGATTTTTCTGATGCCGTGAAACCAAACCTAAAGCCCGGCGCAAAGCGCCGAGCATCAATAAGAAACGATAATCACCGTGCCGCAACAGCCAGATAGCTATTTTTCCCTGCCAGCGGGCGAGTAAGCGCCCACTAAACGCCAGTTTGTCGAGCTGATTTCTCCAGGCGAAATAGCTCCATACGGCTAACAGCCTCATTATTTCTCCAGCGCCTTATCGTGCTCGAGTAATGACAAGAGATGGTCTGAGAACGCCGGGAATTGACGATCCTGTAGCGCTATCCATTTTTTACCGACAATAAAGGTCGGAGTGGCGTCAACTTTGTAATGTGCGGTTACCGCCGTCATATAAGCTAATAACTCTTTCACTTCAGCTGACTGGCTCACTTGCTGATATTTGGCAACGTCAATGTCATTGGCTTTTAGCCAGGTTTCGAGCTGGCTGTTATCACTCAGGTCGATGTTGTCTTCAAGCACCGCTTTGTAAGCACTTTGGCGATGTTGCGGTTCAATGCCCATGACCGATAAGGTCGCGAAAATAGGTGCAAAACGCCCCAAGCCGGTGGTTTTATCGCTGCTGATATGTAGGCGGACAAAACGCGTCCCTTCTGGCATGCGGTTTTCTAATTGGGTCACATTCTCTTCATTGATGGCGCAGTAATGGCAGCCATAAGAGAAGATCTCGATAATCGTTTTATCGTCTTTGATTGGGCTGTTTTCAACTTCACTGCTGCTGACAGCGAATAGGGTTTCCTGTTCATCCTGATTAAGAACGAAATAGTGGAAATAGGCCGTTGTTATCAATGAAGAAATAAGGATAACTAACAGTGTGTAGCCTATAAAAAATCCCTTACTCCTAAACATATTTTTTTCAGTAGACATAGATTCAGTTCTATTCACAATCAGAGTTCAGGTAAGACATAAACAGAATTAAATAACATTTATGCCCACGAAATAGTCTTTCTAACACTCAGTTAATGCGAAAATTCTTGAATTTAAGCATCGGTGACACATTTAAAGAAATAAATCAGGCAAGTACAGAAATCCCTCCCGCACTTACCTGGGATACTTTTAAATATCGATAAGAATTAACGAATATTTAATTTATATCTTATTTGCAGTTAGCAACGTTGGTAGCTGTAGCTGTACGGCTAGTCACTGTACCGTGCTTGTCAGTACAAGTAGTAATAGCCTGGCAAGTCAAAGTAGTGCTACCTGACAACCACTCGTAAGTATCTTTACAAGTTACGCCAGTACCGCCAACGATTGTATTTGCTTCAGCCATGTTCATTTTTTTCATGAGAAAAATCCTTAAAGGAAAATAAAAAATTTATAGCCTATTATTTAATAGCCCATTGAAGTATGCGTTTTTAATTTCAGGTTTATTGCTAACACCTCATTAATCTAACGCAGTGAATTTATACTATATTAACGCAATGCATTACAACCAAAATATAACATTTATTTAATTTCAAAAAAACACAAATAAATGCCACGGGCACCCACTGCCATAATAAAACAACAGTAAAACGACCCGAAATACAAATATAAAAATAGCGAATTTAAAGCGCTATTTTATATTTATATTAATCATGTACTCAGCCAGTGAGTACATATAAATCTGTATTTAGAGGTATGACATAATAACCACTCCACTACCACTAAAGGTGCCCGCATCAGGTAATCCCACCGAATGAAGTGTTGATTCAATCGGGAAAGGTGTCTGCCCAACACCAGCGCTTATCGTGACACCATTGTATAGATCTTGCCCTGACATTTTTAATGTTGAGGTCAGTTTACCGCTTTGTCCAAGGTTGATACTTTTGCTACCTACCAGAGTTAATTTCAGCGATGTTCTGACTGTGCATTTGATGTTTAATGGCTCACTTTTTATTGCACCATCAACACTTTGCTGATTAAGTGAACCATAATTGATATAGACATCACCGGTGATTTCACAGGTTTCCGGGGTCGGTGGAACAGCGCCACAATAAGAGCCGGGAATAACCCTACCACTGGTATTATTATCATTCGAACCTTGCCAATACATCACACCAAAGCAGCTACCAGCCGCACGCAATGGGTCAGGTGTCACAGTACCCCAACTTCCCGACACCCCATTTTTAGCAATAAAGGCTGCTCTCATCACCTCTGCCGTTGCCCCTTGAGGAACAATAACTCGCGTCAAGGCATTGGATGGGTTACCACATATTTCAGCATTGGCCGCCGTCGAGTAGTGACATATCGCCACAGAACAAGATGCAGCAGTACAAAGTACCCCCTGCATTTCTTCGCTCGGCCAAGAGAATGTTCCTTGGTATTGTTGCCCTACTCGCGTTTGTGTCGAAACCCAAGCACTGGCCTGGCTATAAAGTGGAAATAAAAACAGCACGCAAGCAATTAGCCAGAAATATTGACTACTTAAGCGCATATTAGGCTGTGTCATTCGTTTAAGTTCCATTGTCTCTATCCGCATATCGGCATTTAAGCTGTTGATAATAAATTTCAGTATTGAAATATTCTTATTGAAATAAAATTAGTGGGGGAACCCATTAATAATATTGCAGATTAAATGTTGCAACGGCACTGAACTCACCGCGTTTAATCGTGCGTTGAGTTATTGCATCTGGCTCACCCTGAACATAAGCTTTCAAGGTAATAATGTTGTTACCTGTATCAAGCGCAATATCATCACTTGACTGATTAAGGGGCAAAGCTTTCCCTGCCAATGTTTCAAGACCAATGGCTATTCCGACATCATTACCATCGACGGCTAATAACCCAGGTAATTTAAGATTATCATTCCCTGTAAACTTAATATTGGCCGTGGTACCCAGACTAATGTCACAATCAACCAGGTGTATTTGGAATTGTTTTCCCAAAGTACGCTGATTCGAATATAGATATTTGTCGACTACCGTACCGAAATTCAAACTAATGGCTTCATCACCTGGGCGAATTGTGCAAGGTTCGGCAACTAATGCGCCATGAAAACGCATATTATCAGCAGCCGATGCAGGTATAGCCCAAAAAATATTCAGAATCAGAATACTTAAAATAGTTCGCCCACGGCGCATCAGCAGATTTAAATTAGTCATCATTTGATCCTATTGATAATCCACTAATAACGTGGCGGTAGCCTCAAAACTGCCTTCACTTAATGTTGCGCCCGTCGCCTTAATAGGAACGGCTTTCAGTACCGGCGGGTTATTTTTGTCATAGGCAACACGGGTATTCAGCGGAAAAGAAACGCCATTTTTTAGAATACGGACACCCAAATCCCTAACATTGGTTTGTATCGCTGCGGGATCAAATGTAGCAACAGATGCGCTCACTACCGTGATACCCAATTCCAAACTGCTGCCGACCGTTTCACAGATTATGCTGTAAGGCACCG